>NZ_JAJHOG010000005.1:0-323837 GCF_020819615.1 Rheinheimera sp. UJ51 | reverse complement strand
CCTTGTGGAGTAGTGTGTGGCTAACAAAGCGCTAAAGTCACTCACTTCGTTCGTTGGGACGCAAACGCGCGGCGGCTTCGCCATTTTCGCCGCACATTCGCGCCCCTTAGCTTAGCGTTATATGTCCCAATATGCATAAATATTGTTGCGGAAATTGCGAAATCGTCTTTGGAGAACATGAGCGTATTTGTGAAGACTGGAGATGCAAGGATAAATCAATTATTTGCCCTAAATGCAGGCACTACTTAAAGATTATTGAAATACCATTTCCGTTTGAAAAGGAATGCACTTGGTTATTTTGGATAAGTTCGATACTTGTACTCTTGGGGTATTCGTTAGAAAAATTAGAATACGTCAAGGTTATAGAAACATGGCCATACGGAATACTTTTTTTCATTTGCCTGATCTCAGGTATATATATGCGCTCAAATTCGAGTTTACGATTTCGCGGAGATATTCAAACAATATCGCTTGGGAAAAGTAGCTTATGACATATAACAAGTTACTTAATTTCGTTCCGGCCATAAAATGCATGGCCTCCACGGGACTGCCTACGCTGCGCTGCGGCAGCCCATTAGTAATGCGTTAGGTAAGTATAATGCAGTCATCTAGTAAAAAAGAATTCATCCAAACGATTGATTATTCACCGTGGTTTTTGGCGATATTTACAGTCATTTTTTTGGTTTTGAGCTTTTTTGAGAGGCCAATTTACTTCTTACTATTTTTAAGTATTCCTTATGGTCTTTATACCGCTCTTGTATTACCGTTTTTTTGGCGTAGGAATAATGATTGGTTAGGTGGCTTTTTGACGGTGATGCCTATTGTGTTTTTCATAAGCTCGTATGGCAACCACTTTACGGCAGTTCAGGCCGTCTGTGCCGCTGCGGCGTTTACTTGCCTTATATGGCTATTGTTCAAAAATAAGTTTATCGGCTATGTTTCAAACAATACCTAACAAGTTACTAAATTTCGTTCCGGCCACAAACAGCGTGGCCTCCACGGGACTGCCTACGCTGCGCTGCGGCAGCCCATTAGTAATGCGTTATAAGTACATGGAGTGCTTTTGAATACCGGCATAGAATTTCAAAAGGTTGAGTCTTCAACTTTAAATGAAGCCGTTTTATCTGCTGAGAATCATAAATTCCTAATTGAGTTTGGTTTTCTTGGTTGGGTTTCGCCGCACCTATATTTTGGTGATTTTGAAAATGATCAATTATTACCATATTTGGAAAACTGGTCATGGATCAACGACTGGAATGTCGATAAGAATCTTGCTCTAGAAAAATATGGAAAAACAATTGTTGTAGGTAGTGGTCCAGATAACGAACCATTAGTTATGAGGATTGGTGAAAGTCCAATATACTTAATTTCAAAAGACTTAGAGCTTTTGCTGCTCGGTTCCAATTTCGAAAAATTAGCACTGATAGCATCGGCATTTCTGGATATGGTAGATGATGCTCTAGAAGTACATCCTGATGCCGTTCAGGAATGCCTTATACCTCTTGAATTAGTGAATAAATTTATTGCTACTTCTGAAAAAATACAGAGGCAGGATAAAAGCAATAGTCTATGGGTGCATTGGGCAAATGAACATAGTAAAAACTTATAACAAACAAATTAGGGCCGACGCGCAAACAACGCGCGCCGCCTATTCGAAGCGTTAGCAGCTATTCGGAATAGTTAAGAGGTATGTTCAGGATGAATGATAATAATAAAATTTTTTTCGTTGTAGCCGTGGTGCTTGCAGCAATTTTCCTTTTTGATTTTATATTCTACGGAATGCAGCTTCGAAACTTAGCTAGCGCCTCTGGTTTTGCTCTATTGGCTTACGGATCATACAAAGATGAAAGTATCGCATCATTTCTCGGTGCGGTACTTGTCAGTGTTGGCTTTGTAATAAAGTATTTTCTTTAGATGTAATGCAGGGTTGGTTTGCTGTTTGGATTATATTTGTTTTTAGACGACAAGTGCGGAGCCAGGCTGCTAACAAGTTACTGCACCGGAAAATAACTCGCTGGCGCTCGTCATTTTCCGGTGAGCAAAGCGTTAGCAGCTTTCAAAATGTAAAGGTTAGTAAGTGTTTTAATTCCGGCTTTGCTCGCGTCTGGTTTTCTTAGCGGTAAAGCCAAAAGGTAAAGTCCGCCAGTTTGTCGGTTTGTTAGTGGCGGCGAGGGCGGTAGCGTTGTTCCTCTGGTTCATTTGCTCCGCTTGCAGCAAATTTTAAGGTTCCAGTTATGTCGCTGTATCGCACTTGGCTGGTTAGATTTTTAATTTATGAGTGCAGTGGCTTCGCTTAACATCGCGAGGCGGCAAGCCGCGAAAGTGTGGTGTTTGCTGCTAACAAGTTACTGCACCGGAAAAATTACTCGCTGGCGCTCCCAATTTTCCGGTGAGCAAAGCGTTATGCCTACGGACGTATCATGAAGCTTTTACTTGCTATAGCCATTCTATGCTCCCTTAATGTGCAAGCGACAGAGAGTAAATTGTTGTGCGAACACAGGGAGCAGCGCATTGAGCCTGATATGCAGATTGAGGAAAACGTATTTACAAAATTTAATGCAGAATCAGCCAAAGCTGCGTTAGAGAAGCTCGATTCTAATAGCAATGATTTAGTGGTTAAGTTTGCTATCGAAAATAATAGACGCATTATACGTGGTTACATCCTACGAGCCAGAGCACTTGAGTCGGGTAAAAAAGAAGATATTGAGTCTTTCTGTGACTTTTATGTTTCTGAGGCTTTTTATCATGACTAAAAGGCATAACAAAGCAAGCCAGCATCGCACCTTCGGTGCTGGACTCGCTAACGCTCGCCGCTGCTTGCGGCGTTATAAGCTAGAGGAGTATTGATGTCATTCTTGAAGACTCTCGGTAAAGGTTTAAAGGGAGCTGCGGCAGCTTTAAAAGTTGATCAATATACAGTCAATGGTGTAAACGCGAAGTGCATCCATTGCGGACATCAGCATTTTGAAACTGGAGAAGCGCAATTAAATACCGCAGGTCTGACATTTATAAATTTAGATTGGGCAAATAGAAGTGCTTCAGTTCTTATTTGTAAAAAATGTACATTCATTATGTGGTTTTTAGATGAGCCCAAAAGAATTGTTAAGTGATGCTTATAACAAGCGCCTTAAACATCGCGGCTTGCAGCCGCTGGACTCGCAACAAGTTGCTCGCCGTTTAGGCGGGCGTTAGCCGGCTGTCGAGTAAGTTTAGGTACAAAATCTGTTTTACTTTTCGAGTCTGCTTGCGTTAAGTTGTATATCAGTTGTTAAATTATTCCGTCAGGTTCGCCAGTTTGTTGGTCAGGTGCAATCTCTGACGTTGCGGTAGCGTTGTTCCTTTTGGCTCATTCTCTCCGCTGGCTTTAAAATTTTTAGGTTCCAGCTATTTCTCTGTATCGCAATTGGCTGGTTAGGTTTTTAATTTTGCACAGGGTTGTCGCTGTTCGACATCGCTTGGCGGCATTGCCGCGTGGGGAGTGTGTTTGTCGCCGCTAACAATGCGCACCACTCGCTCCCGTTGGTCGCTGGGACGCCAACCCGCTGCGCGGCTCGTCGCCCGTGTGCTTTGCGTTATATGCGAAGGGATGTATGAAGAAACAATATTTGAACTTCGATGACTTAGAGCAATCTGATCAAGAATTCTTCATTAATGATTCGTGGTGCGACTATTGTAATAAAGCTGATTTAGGAATCACCAAACCGAAAATCTATATTCTTGATGAAAAACAGTACCTTGAAGGTAAATGTAAGGTTTGTGATCAAAAGCAAACCACTGAAGTTGTTGTTACATACTTAAATAATCAAGATAAGAAGTAGTGAAATTGCATATAACAAGTTGCTCAATTTCGTTACGGCCACAAAAAGCGTGGCCTCCACTGGACTGCCTACGCTTCGCTGCGGCAGCCAATTAGCAAAGCGTTAGCAGGTGTCATGGAAAATTTAGTTCAGCTTGTGGTACTGGTTTCTTTGCCAATTTACTTGGGTGTTCGGCATTATTCTGAATATGAATCTTTTGATAACACCTTGTGGGGGCTTTCGGAAAAGTTTGCTACTGGACTTTTTCTAGCTTATGTATGCTTTTTCTTAGTAGTTGGTAAGGATTATCTGTATTCTTTGCAACAGTTTGGTGCAGATTATCGCAAGTTTAGTACATTTTTTGTTTACCCTTCTTTTAGCTTTGCTATTGCTATGTTTCCAAGGATAGCAGCGGAGTATTGTGATAACTATTTTGATTTGGCTGCAGCTGGTATGTGTAGGGTTGTTAGTATTTTCGGGTGGTTGTTTCTAGTATTTTTACTAATCATAGTAGTTGTGTAACTCCGCTTGCTTTAAAGTTATTAGGTTCCAGCTATTTCTCTGTATCGTACTTGGCTGGTTAGACTTTTAATTAATGAGTGCAGTGGCTTCGGTCAACATCGCGTGGCGGCAAAGCCGCGAAAGTGTTGTGTTTGCTGCTAACAAGTTACTGCACCGGAAAAATTACTCGCTGGCGCTCCCAATTTTCCGGTGAGCAATGCGTTATGTGGCATGGAGCAGGTAGTGGGATTAGTTGAAGTCGAAATTTTGGGGGTTGAGAGCGAGGACTTCCCCATCTGGATTGAATGCAGACTAACAGAGTTTGATGGAAGTGAGCACCGAATTATCGAGAAGTTATCAGTTCTTACTGAGCAAGAATTGAACACTGATAAGCTTCCTACGACGTTGCAAATTCAGTGTACTGTTCTAAGTATTGAACAGGAGAATGTATTAATCGATCTATCTATACCTCATGGCATTCAATCCACCGAAGGAGTTCAAAAATTTGTCGTGCACAGCAGCCTCTATCATGCCACATAACAAGGCGCATCACGCGCTCCCGTTGGTCGCTGGGACGCCAACCCGCTACGCGGCTTGTCGCCCGTGTGCTTTGCGTTAGGCCTACCAAGAATGAGCTGCAAAATGTGCCGTAAACTGATTATTATTCTACTCGTATTGTTAGCTGGATGCTCAAGTACAAAAGTGCATTTATATACTAAGTATTTATCAGAAGAAGAAACACAGGTAGTAACAAAAGAGCTTGAAAGCAAAAGGTTTACTGTTATTAAAAATACACTGTCAATTCCCGATAGCATTAATGAATCATCTGTAATTTATTCACCGTTCCTTATAAATATGGATCATCTAAGTAGCGCTTTAGATTCATTATCCAAACTAGGTTGGACAGGAATCAGATTAGAAAACTTTGTTAAAGGTAACCATTGGTATGGGAAAAATAACTTCGGTTTGATTCTTATACCCAAGGGTATAATAAAAAGAGAATTGAAGTTAAATGACGAATTATCCAAAAGGTATGAAGGAACTGATTGTGATTCTGAAGTCGAGATTGAGCTGCATAGTAACAATATTTACACAGTGAAATATAAAGATGAAAGCGAAATAATGACCAAAAAAGGGACTTGGAAAGTTACTAATTATCCTTATTTTGAGCTATCTGATCAGGATGGATTTCTGCCAATGTATTTTGAGGCTGTTAAAAGAACAGAGCAAGATGTTATTGGTAAGGTGAATATTATCGAAATAAAGCCAATCCAAAGTTATCAAATATTTTCTAACTGCAAATTTAGTCATGGAGTGAGGTCTTAGAATGGTAGGCCTAACAAGTAAATTTTATCGCCAGCAAAGTTCGCTGGCTGCGACGTCAACCCGCTGCGCGGCTTTCCGCGCTAAATTTAGGCGTTATGCAAAAGTAACCGATGAAATTTAGTGCAAGTAGGAAAAAAATTGCTTTCGTTTGGCTTGTCGGCGGTCTGATATTTTCAGTGCTGGCATCTTTAGCATCAATGTTTTACTGGGATTACACTTATCTTCCAGAGCCAAACGTAGAGTGGCAGCCCATAAATGATCTCGTCGGCATGGTGATTTTATTACCATTTGGCTTGTTACTTTCAGTGGCTATGCCTTGGGGCTGGGTTAGTCTTGTAGGTTTACTTGCTGCGCTTTGGCTCAAAGATATCAGGCCAATTGCTTTTTCATTACTGGGGTCTATATATTTCGGCTTTGAATGGCCAAAATGGTTCGTCGGTTTAATGGGTATTTAAATGCATAACAAGGCTGTAAACCTGACCCAAATTACTACGCGATTTTGTGCAATTCGCTGCGCGCATTTTCGCACAAAACTGCTCCATAATTTGGGCAGGTTACAGCAGCGTTAGCAGCTTTCAAAATGTAAAGGGTAGTACTTGTTTTAATTCTGGCTTTGCTCGCGTTTCGTTTTCTTAGCGGTAAAGCCAAAACATCAAGTCCGCCAGTTTGTGGTTTAGCTGCTGGCGGCGAGGTCGGTAGCGTTGTTCCTTTTGGCTCATTGGCTCCGCTTGCAACAGGTTTTAAGTTCCAGCTATTTCGTTGTATCGCACTTGGCTGGTTAAGTTTTTTAATTTTGCACAGGGTTGCCGCCGTTCGGCATCGCTTGGCGGCAGTGCCGCGAGGGTAGTGTGTTTGTCGCCGCTAACAAGGCGCACCATTCGCTCCCTGCGGTCGCTGGGACGCCAACCGCGATGCGGTCGTCGCCCATGTGCTTTGCGTTAGCTGGCTGTCGAGAAAGTTTAGGTACAAAATCTGTTTACTTTTCGGCTCTGCTTGCGTTAAGTTGTATCTCACATGTTAATTTATACCATCAGGTTCGCTAGTTTGTTGATCCGGTGCAATCTCTGATGGTGCGGTAGCGTTGTTCCTTTTGGCTCATTGGCTCCGCTTGCAACAGGTTTTAAGTTCCAGTCATTTCGTTGTCTCGCACTTGGCTGGTTACGTGTTTAATTTTGCACAAGGTTGCCGTTGTTCGGCATCGCTTGGCGGCAGTGCCGAGAGGGTTGTGTGTTTGTCGCCGCTAACAAGGCGCATCATTCGCTCCCTTCGGTCGCTGGGATGCCAACCGCGCTGCGGTCGTCACCCATGTGCTTTGCGTTAGCCGCTTTCGGGGTGTTTAGGGCTGTATAGGTTTTCTGTTTGGCTCTGCTCGCGTCCGGCTTTCATAGCGGCAAAGCCAAAACGTAAAGTGCGCCAGTTTGTTGGTTAGTTGCTGGCTGCGAGGGCGGTAGCGTTGTTCCTTTTGGTTCATTTGCTCCGCTTGCAGCAAGTTTTAAGGTTCCAGTTATGTCGTTGTATCGCACTTGTCTGGTTAGTTTTTTAATTTATGAGTGCAGTGGCTTCGGTAAACATCGCATGGCGGCAAGCCGCGAAAGTGTGGTGTTTGCTGCTAACAAGTTACTGCACCGGAAAAATAACTCGCTGGCGCTCGTCATTTTCCGGTGAGCAAAGCGTTAGCTTAAGGAGATAACTACATGGAAGATTCTTTACTCGTGGCTGCTATTGTTGGTTTGTTTTGCGGTATACCGCTCATGGTATTGGGCTATCTTGTAGGAATAAAGCAGAAGCGTAATCTGCTTTCAAGCTGGGATGACATGTCATATAGCGATCCAAAATTAGTTGGATTCATAATGGGCACTAGCGTTTTTATTACGGGATTGCTAATTTTGCTCGCAAGCGTTGCATTTATTCTGAATATCTTATCAATGTTGCAAGCTTTATTGGTTATTAGTTCTTCAGTGGTTATCCCGCTGTTTGCAGCATTATACGTAAACGTAAAACATACTAGACCAAGCTAAGTGGCTAACAAACGCCTAAAACAACGCGGCCTTTGGCCGCTGGACTCGCAACAAGTTGCTCGCCGTTTAGGCGTGCGTTAGCAGGCTTTCTGGTTTTAACGGTTTTAGTTAGTAGTTTTTTTTGGCTTTGCTCGCGTGTGGTTTTCTTGGCGGCAGCGCCAAAAGTTAAAGTTCGCCAGTTTGTCGGTTAGGTGCAATCTCTGATGGTGCGGTAGCGTTGTTCTTCTTGGCTTCGCTCAACAGTTTTACAGGTTCCGTTTGGCTCGCCGTATCGCAGCTGGTCGGTTAAGTTTTAATTAAAAGCAGTCTGCCGTTGTTCGGGTTTGCCAGTGCGGCAAGCCGCGCAAGTCCGGTGTAGGCTGCTAACAAGCAAAGGCATCTGACGCGAACCGCGCAGCTGCTTTGAGCGTTAGCAGCTTTCGGGTTGTTGTGGCTGTATAGGTTTTCTGTTCTGGCATTGCTCGCGTTTCGTTTTCTTCGCGATAAAACCAAAATGTAAAGTCCGCTTGTTAGTTGGTTAGTCGCTCGCGGCGAGAGCGGTAGCGTTGTTCCTTTGGTTCATTTGCTCCGCTTTGAGCAAGTTTTAGGCTCCAGTCATTTCGTTGTATCGCACTTGGCTGGTTAAGTTTTTAATTTATGAGTGCAGTGGCTTCGTTCAACATCGCGTGGCGGCAAAGCCGCGAAAGTGTGGTGTTTGCTGCTAACAAGTTACTGCACCGGAAAAATAACTCGCTGGCGCTCGTCATTTTCCGGTGAGCAATGCGTTAAGCCACTAGGCGCATACATGAAGTACGTTCTAGGAATCCTAATAATGATTTGGAGTATTTTTTCTTCCGCCAAAGACTATCCAGAAGTAGTTGTTGGTGAGGAGGAGGGTTTTGTTGATCTGAGCTTTACGATTTCAAACTCCAAGAAGCTCGAATCTGGTTCATATGAAGTTGTCGTTAAAGGCAATCTGAAAGGCGATAAAGTTGGGTTTGCAATCGAGCTGTTGCCTTCGTGGAACCCGCAAGCAGTAGAAGGTATTAATGATGCCTTCTATTGGGGAGAGGCATTCTTTAAAAACACTGGGGCGGAGTCAGAAGCTTTTATAAGATCACTAGCTAGTCTATACGGCGCTACCCTAAGTGATGCATCTGTTCCAGACAAGGTGTATGCCCAAGTGGTCGGGCTTGCCTGCAATCCCGAACATCTTGATGTTTCAGTCTGCAAAATGAAGTTCTTCTTCAATCCCGACGGAGAGGAAGATCTGTATTCTGAGGTTTTCATAAACATTGATCTTGCTGAGAAAAGGCTTGAGTTCAATGAAAAGGACAATGATTATCGTGCACCTTTATTACGCTCTTTGTTGCAATAAAGGCTTAACAAGCGGCTGCACCGGACAAATTTCCGCTGTCACCTTTTTTGCGTGGCAAAAAAGTCGCCATCAAAAATTTGCTCGGTGAGCCGGGCGTTAGGCAGGTCAGTGCTATGGCATGGTTAGGTCGAAATGCAGTATTTCTGATTAGCGGTATCTTCCTGTTGCCAACTGCTGCATACGCTCTATTAATGTGGATAGCTTTTGGCTATGGTTTTTCTCATGAACAATCCAAGTATGCAGTTTTTGTAGCACCGTTAATTTTGTCTTTTTTCGCCGTGTATGTTTTATCTATTCGGTTTGCACTTAAACGGCTTAAATTGTGCGGTAGTTATGGGTACTGGGATGTGTTGCCAGTTTTCTATTTTTCAGTTGTATTTTTGTTCTTTTTCAGTGGAAACTTGGGCTTTGGCATCGCCTAACAAGCGCCATCAAAAACGCGCCCGCTGGGCGCTCGACTCGCAACACGTTGCTCGCGTTTGTGGCGGGCGTTAGGCATTCACGGAGGAACGATGCATTCTGCTAGTAATAAGTATCTTCTGGCTGCGGCGATATGTTGTTTCGCTGCTGCACTTGCTCATCTCGGTTGTATTGTGTTCGGAGGCGATTGGTATCGTTTCTTTGGTGCAGGCGAACAGATGGCTCGGATGGCAGAGCAAGGGCTTTGGTATCCGACAATTGTAACCTCTGTCATTGTCATGGTGCTTTTGGTTTGGGCGCTTTATGGCTTGTCTGGCGCAGGTGCAATTAAACGTTTACCACTGACAAAATTAGCGCTAATCCTCATCGCCAGTATATTTTTACTTCGTGGCGTTTCCTTCGTCGGGTTAATGCCAATGTTCCCAGAAAACAGTTTAACGTTTTGGTTAATTAGTTCTGGTATATGTTTGTTTATTGGCGGCCTGTTTGCTCTAGGTTCTTGGCAGCAGTGGTCAGTTTTAGGTGTAAAAAATGCCTAACAATACGCATCACTCGCTCCCGTTGGTCGCTGGGACGCCAACCCGCTGCGCGGCTCGTCGCCCGTGTGCTTTGCGTTAGGCATATATGGAAGATCCTCTGAAAATTATGCAGTTCACACAGATTGCTGTGATTATCGGCCTTCCGGTCCATATAGGCTCAGCAGCTTGTGCGGTCTGGATATGGAGAAAAAGTTACTCTCTTTCTTGGGGGCGGATTCTTAGTCTCCTGCCGGTATGGGTTTTGGTGTCCGTGGCCCTTCAGTTGGTCGCGTGGCAGGTACTTCCTGAGATGCCGGAGTACGTCTTCATGTTCATGGGCTTTATTAACATGCCCGCATTGTCAGGAGCATTTGTGATTGTTGGGCTTCTTGTGATATGTGCTAGGCGGCGAGCGGGCATAGTAAAAGTCTGATAGGCACTTATACTCGTTGATACATCATCAGAATAATTGGCCAGGCAAAAGTCCTGCAGATATAAAAGTGAGATTGTCTGGAATGCTAGGGTTCGGGAAAAAGCCTAACAATGCGCCCAAGTATACTCCGGCCACAGAATACGTGGCCTCCGTGGGATGCACTACGCGTTGCTTCGTGCACCCCCTGGCTTAGCGTTAGGCATAAAGGAGAGTAGATGGAGTTTCTCAATCGCCACATTTGGTTAAAAAGAGCACTGATGCTCTTGGCAATTCTAGCAGCAACGCCATTTGCCGGTTATCTGCTGCTGTTCGTTGAGGTAGCAGGGTTAGAGGTGGCATTTACTTGTTTGCTAATCATGCTCAAGCCTTTTCTTACCTGGGCGCAGTTTCAAATTGACATAATTAGGCCACATTTAAGGCCATAGCAAACAATTTTCATAAGCACCTTGCCAGCCGCCCAACAGTGTATTTTTCGCATGCTGCTGGTAGTGCAGCATTTTTTGCAATTACAGGTGTTATGTTTGTATCTGTTGCTGTTTGGCTGCCTTTATTTATGGTTGGTGCGCAGTATGCCTAACAATACGCAGCACTCGCTCCCGTTGGTCGCTGGGACGCCAACCCGCTGCGCGGCTCGTCGCCCGTGTGCTTTGCGTTAGAAGTAAAAAATAATGAAATGGATTATCACGATTTTAATAATACTACTACTAACCACAAATGCATTTTGGTTATATAGTGCAGTTGATAATGGTGTAACAGTTGCATATCGTGATCAACAAATACACGAATTAGATGAAACACGAAAACAGTTAATGGCCTCACTACCAGAGATCGCTAATCAATTACACAAAGAAGAGATAATTGAAATAACTAAAAAATATACAAAACTAAAGGCATATGATAAAAATGGTTGTAGTTGGGTTGGCTGGCTAGGTTTAAAATTTAATGAAAACAACAAACTTCAGTCTGTGTCACCAGTATGGTCATACGGAGATGAAAACCCTTGTTTAACAAGCTTCTAACAAGTCGTTCAAGCCGTGCGTGCAAAAAGCTCGCACACACTGGGACCAAGCAAACAGCTCGCTTGGCCCCTTAACTCGGCGTTAGAGTTAAAAAACATGAATAAACACCTGTTGAGCTTAGTGACCGACGAAGATGGAACGCAGATTTTCATGCATCTGGACTTGGCTGGGGTCAACTATTTATTGAAAGAACTAGGCCGGTTGAAAGTGCAATTAGAAAAAAATGATTGCCCGCATTCACACTTGTTCACAGAAGAATGGGGCGGTGGAGAACTAACCACCACAAAACTTTCAGATCAAGAAGACGAGAAACATCAAGTTCACCATCTAAAAATCTATGGGTGGAATGAGGAATGGAAAGTAAAACACAAACTTGGATAACTCTAACAATGTGTTCAAGTTCGCTCCCTTCGGTCGCTGGGACGCGCCAAAAGCAGCGCGCCCCTTAACACAACGTTATATGCCTAAAAAGGAGTTTTAAACAATGAAGTTTTTTCTAATACCATTATCAATAGTTGTTCTTTGTTCTTGCGCTTCAACATCAATTCCAGAAGCTACAAATACGGAAATGGATAGTGATATAAAAAGATATCTTAATTATAAGAATCAGAAAGCTTATGCAGTTGCTGTGGAAAAAGACGGCGCATGGGTAAGTGGCTATGGGTATGGATATCCGAATCAAGAACTCGCCAACAAAAGAGCCCTACTAGAGTGCGAATTACAAAAACAGTCACGTAATATTAGTGCAGACTGTTTTGTTCTTTATGAAGATGGACGTAGAAAGGACGGCATATAACAAAGCGCTTAACACGTTCCCTTCGGTCACTGGGACAGTAACGCAGCGGCGCTTCGCGATTATGCCGCTACGTCACTGCCCGTTAGCTTAGCGTTAGCTGCTTTCGGGGTATTTTAGGCTGTATAGGTTTTCTGTTTGGCTCTGCTCGCGTCCGGCTTTCATAGCGGCAAAGCCAAAACGTAAAGTCCGCCAGTTTGTTGGTTAGTTGCTGGCTGCGAGGGCGGTAGCGTTGTTCCTTTAGTTCATGGGCTCCGCTTACAACAGGTTTTTAAGTTCCAGTCATTTCGTTGTATCGCACTTGGCTGGTTAGGTTTTTAATTTATGGGTGCAGTTGCTTTGGTAAACATCGCGTGGCGGCAAGCCGCGAAAGTGTGGTGTTTGCTGCTAACAAGTTACTGCACCGGAAAAATTACTCGCTGGCGCTCGTCATTTTCCGGTGAGCAATGCGTTAGCTATTTTAATCACAACATGGAGTACAACTGATGTACAAAAAAGTATTTTTATTTTTAACTTTAATTATTTCATTAAACTCATATGCATAAGATGAATTAAGTTCCATACCTGAAACGCATAAAAAAATTCTAGATTCAATATTAAAAACATTGAAGTTATCAGGGGCATCCCAAGAGACAAAAACTGCTATATATAATAAGTATAAATGGGCTCTTGAACAAAGCGATTGGCAATCTTATTGGGTAGGTAACGCAGATCTATCTTCGAGTAAATTTAAGGATGATAGCGTTCAGATATATGATTTGATTATTGTGTCTAATAAAAGTACAAACAACATTGTGTTCACATACTTCCCTAAAGCAAATCAAATATTTTATACGTCTAAACAGTTTATTGAGGGTCCGTCATCTTTAGCTTTAGATGCTTTTAAAGATATGAAAGCAAAAGAAACAACAAAGATAATCAAAGAAACTGATAATTATGGATTTACACAAAAGGAAGGTTTTCTTGAGTTTGCCATCTATCATATTAAATCACCAAATGCAGTCGTTTCTTATATGGATTATGGTTTAATTGATACCAAATAGCTAACAAACCAAGTCATCGGAAAACCACTCTCTGGCTGCGCCAAAGCGTTCGTGTTTTCCGTTGCTTGGCGCGTTAGCAGTAAAAAAATACATGTACCATATATTGTGCATATAAAGTAACTGAGTTATAGTTGTTCAATAAAATGTACATATAGGTGATTTATGAGAGTTGTATCTTTTACTGAAGCAAGAAATGGATTAAAAGCTGTTTTAGACTCTGTCGTTAATGATGCAGACACCACTGTTATAACGCGTCGAGATTCAGAAGATGCGGTAGTGATGTCATTAGATTATTACAATAGTTTGATGGAAACAGTTCATTTATTAAAGTCTCCTGCAAATGCAGAACATTTAAACAAATCAATAGCTCAATATAAAAGTGGTAAAACTACGCAAAGAGATGTAGTCGATGAGTAGTAGGCTACTTTGTTGGACTGATGAAGCTTGGAATGATTACGTTTACTGGCAAGGCCAGGACAAAAAGACATTGAAGCGTATAAACAAATTAATCAGTGATACTAAGCGTTCACCATTTGAGGGTATTGGAAAGCCTGAGCCTCTTAAAGAAAATTTGTCAGGTTTCTGGTCACGCCGAATTGATGACACCAATCGTTTAGTTTATGCCGTTGATGATAAAACGCTAACCATAATATCGTGCAGGTATCATTACTAATGTGCATGCACCAAATAAAACTGCTAACAAGGCGCTCTACCGGATTCAATAATTTGTCGCGGTTTTTGCAAAGAAACGCAAAAAGCCGCGCCAAATTATTCCACCGGTAAGCTTGGCGTTAGCCGGCTGTCGAGAAGTTGTAGTTTCAAAATCAGTTTTACTTTTCGGCACTGCTTGCGTTAAGTTGTATCTCAATTGTTAATTTATTCCATCAGTCTCGCCAGTTTGTTAGTCAGGTGCAATCTCTGATGGTGCGGTAGCGTTGTTCCTTTTGACACTTTTGCTCCGTTTGAAACAGGTTTTTAAGTTCCAGTCATTTCGTTGTATCGCACTTGGCTGGTTACGTTTTTAATTTTGCACTGGGTTGCTGTTGGTTGGCATCGTTTGGCGTCAGTGCCGCGAGGGTTGTGTGTTTGTCGCGGCTAACAAGGCGCATCATTCGCGCCCTTCGGTCGCTGGGATGCCAACCGCGATGCGGTCGCCACCCATGTGCTTTGCGTTAGCAGCTTTCAAAATGTAAAGGTTAGTACGTGTTTTAATTCTGGCTTTGCTCGCGTTTCGTTTTCTTAGCGATAAAGCCAAAACTCAAAGTCCGCCTGTTAGTTGGTTAGTCGCTGGCGGCGAGAGCGGTAGCGTTGTTCCTTTGGTTCATTTGCTCCGCTTGCAGCAAGTTTTAAGGTTCCAGCTATTTCGTTGTATCGCACCTGGCTGGTTAGGTTTTTAATTTATGAGTGCAGTGGCTTCGGTCAACATCGCGTGGCGGCAAGCCGCGAAAGTTTGGTGTTTGCTGCTAACAAGTTACTGCACCGGAAAAATTACTCGCTGGCGCTCCCAATTTTCCGGTGAGTAATGCGTTAGCAGCTTTCAAAATGTAAATGGAAGTGCGTGTTTTAATTCTGGCTTTGCTCGCGTTTTGTTTTCTTAGCGGTAAAGCCAAAATGCAAAGTCCGCCAGTTTGTGGGGTAGTCACTGGCGGCGAGGGCGGTAGAGTTGTTCCTTTGGTTCATTGGCTCCGCTTACAGCAAGTTTTAAGGTTCCAGCTATGTCGTTGTATCGCACTTGGCTGGTTAGGTTTTTTTATTTATTGGTGCACTAACTTCGGTCAACATAGCGTGGCGGCAAAGCCGCGAAAGTGTGGTGTTTGCTGCTAACAAGTTACTGCACCGGAAAAATAACTCGCTGGCGCTCGTCATTTTCCGGTGAGCAATGCGTTAGCAGCTTTCAAAATGTAAAGGTTAGTACGTGTTTTAATTCTGGCTTTGCTCGCGTTTCGTTTTCTTAGCGATAAAGCCAAAACTCAAAGTCCGCCTGTTAGTTGGTTAGTCGCTGGCGGCGAGGGCGGTAGCGTTGTTCCTTTGGTTCATTGGCTCCGCTTGCAGTAAGTTTTAAGGTTCCAGCTATTTCGTTGTATCGCACCTGGCTGGTTAGGTTTTTAATTTATGAGTGCAGTGGCTTCGGTCAACATCGCGTAGCGGCAAGCCGCGAAGGTTTAGGTGTTTGCTGCTAACAAGTTACTGCACCGGAAAAATTACTCGCTGGCGCTCGTCATTTTCCGGTGAGTAATGCGTTATGTGCCAAATTAGGCTTTTGCTATGACCGATCATGAACGCACATCACTTAGAGACAAAATCAGGAATATCATTGATCTTAAAATTTTTGTGCTTTCAGTTTCGATCGTTTTTATGGTTAGTGCACTGATTTCCTGGTACACAGATTTTAGCTTTTGGTGGACAGCTCTACTCGTGGCGGTAGCAGTTCTAGCAAATGGGGTCATCATTGCGTTTGAGAAGGATATTTAAACAGTGTATATAGCCTCAAGTAACACAGTCTTAGTCAAGGCACATAACAAGTCGGTTAAGTCGCCTTCGGCTGGAACGCAAAAATGCTGCGCATTTTCACGCCCCTTACCGAGGCGTTATGTGTTGGTTGATTTGGATGATAAAACCGGCGACATTATCGCCTGAAATACTGTTGCTACATGACGAAAATCGTTAGCGTGCTGTTACACCGTAGCTGGTTATTAAATAAGGCTCAACCCATTATTATAACAATGATACTGCAGCAAAGTTCTGTTAGCCGCACACACAAGCTTTATAAGATCCTGCTGGTTAATGGCATTATCTTAAGTGCCACCTTTTTTGGCTATAAGTACCTGCCAGCGTTAATAGCGCTGGAACCGCGCCACAGCGGCCGTTTAATGGCGCTGCTGGCAATTGCACCGCTGTTAGCACTGTTTTGTTCTATTGCTATAGGCGCAAGGCAGCCGAAAACCTTTAGTGCTAGCCTTGATGGCATCACGCTAAGCGATGGCATCGCCGGCAGCGAGTTTTACCCCTGGCACAATATCAGCGGCTTCAAGCTAAACCCCAACCGCAAAGTACTAACATTTCGGATAGAAAGCCTGGAACTTAAGCAAACCCTGCGGTTAAAGCAGTTTGGTATTACCGAACTGCAGCTTGAGCAATTGCAGCAGCTGGCAGCAGTGGGGTTAAAAAGCAAGTAGGGGATGGCAGATTTGTACCAAAAGCAGATATTCGTTCTGGTATTTAGTTTCCGAAAACCGCTGTATTTGTATGCACATAATGCCCAAGCCTAACTCACGCTTTGTTAGACGGGTTAACCCGTGTTTAAAAGCGGGTCGACCCGCCGAATAAGCGTTAGCAGCTTTCGGGTTGTTGTGGCTGCATAGGTTTTCTTTTCCAGCTCTGCTCGCGTCCGGTTTACATAGCGGTAAAGCCAAAACGTACAGTCCGCCAGTTTGTGAGTTAGTCGCTGGCGGCTAGGGCGGTAGCGTTGTTCCTTTTGGCTCATTAGCTCCACTTGCAGAAAGTTTTAAGGTTCCAGTCATTTCGCTGTATCGCACTTGGCTGGTAAGTTTTTTAATTTGTGAGTGCAGTGGCTTCGCTCAACATCGCGCGGCGGCAAGCCGCGAAGGTTTGGTGTTTGCTGCTAACAAGTTACTGCACCGGAAAAATTACTCGCTGGCGCTCGTCATTTTCCGGTGAGCAAAGCGTTATAAGCCAGTAATCAAAAAGTCTATAGCAGCGATAATCTCATCTCTGAAAGTGCTTAAATCTGTGAGGGGCTCTACTAATATTTTGGTTGGAATACTTGCCATTTGTTGCGTAAGAACAACAAAGTCGCCTTGTTCAATATGGATAGTCGGACACAAATGGCTTGGTACTTTTTTTTCTAATAGATGTATTGGTGTAAGTGGGATGACCAATCGAGTATTTAGGGTGCTTAGCAGCTCACTTTGCACGTCAACAAAATAGGGATAAGCTTTAGATGTATTTTTGTCGAGATTTTTGTAAAGAGTAAATTGAGACATCAGAATACTCGGTATGAATCAGAAAAAAGACCATGTTTTTCAGTAAGTTCATTGTAAGCCTGAATAGAGTTGGCGTTCTGTTCTAACCATTCAGCTTTTAATTTAGAGGAAACCTCTTTTTCTAAAGCTTTTTCCATTGTAGCGGATAGATTGATATTAAGGCGCTTAGCTTCAGCAAGTAACTCACTGTTTAAACTAAGATTTGTGGCCTTTTTTGGGGCTTGTGCATTAAATGTGGTTCTCATAAGGCAACTCCGTGCGCATTTATTATGCGCATTAATTGTAGTGGTAATAATGGCATATAACAAACAAATTTTATCGCCAGCAAAAAGCGCTTGCTGCGAAGCAAACCGCGTTCGCGGTCGTCGCGCTAAATTTGGGCGTTATAAACCTTCAAGGGATGATTTCGATTCATTTAACAAGGACTGTTCTTGAAAGTTAACGAAACCGTACGACATTACTTGGGTATGTTCATAGGCTTTAGTTTGTTCTTTCTACTTGCGTTTAGTGGGTGGGAACTTTCAGAGCACTTTGAGTGGTTTGGTAATCTATGGGCATCTGAACTTAATCGATGGCTACTTCTCCTAAGCTGCGTTGTTTTGATTCCTCTGTCACTCCTCAAAATCCATTCTTTTTTCTGGGGCAGAGGAAAACTAATTAGAACATTTAAACAGAAGGCTAGATCGAGAATTTCCAACTGTAAAGATAATGATATTGTGCGAATTCAGGGGAGTCTTGTTTCTTTGGCTAATCTCCACTAATTGCCCCCTTCACCCAACGAGAATGTTCAGCCTACACGTTCAGATTTTCAGAAAAGGTGCAAAGAGTTAATGCTCGCTCTAGGACAGAGGAAGCGTGGCAAACTTCAAAATATGTAGAAACTTCAAAACCATTTTTAATACGGTGTGAGGATGCTATGGCTCTAATCCGCACGGATGTGGCAAAAATAATTGTACATGTGGATAAAGTGCATGTTGAGAGTACTTACATGAGAGATAGCGGTGGGTTTCTGACAAAAGAGGAAAACGAAAACCGTGCGTTGGCCTTAAAATCTATTGGCACTGAGCCAAAGCGATTTATTGGTGTCTACGCTGAAGATTTAAAATTTGAAGAAGGCGTTTTGCAACCTTACGAGCAAGTTACGGCTTTAGGTCAAGGAAGATGGATTAAAACTTGTGATGACCATGAACTAAATCACTTACTCGAAGAAGGCATTGAAAATGTCTTTGAATTGAAAACGAGTGAGGCCCAACAACTTATAGTTAGCGATGCAAAATATTTGTTAGATGATGTAAAAGCTCAGTATGATTTTCAAAAGAATAAATAGAGATCGGTTTTTTAACAAACCACTCAAGGCTCTCGCTTCACTCGCTGGGACGCTAACACATGGGCTGCGTCACTTCGTTCCTAATTTTAGCCCATGTGTTATCGCCCCTAGTGGGGCGTTAGCGTGTTCAGGAGAGAATTCAGATGTCATCTGTACCTGAGAAAGATTGGAAAAGACTTAGTGGTCTTAAAGAAAGCTTGCTTAATTATGCATGCGAAACAATATTTCGACGCATCGAGCAAATATCATCTACCCGCAAAGATCGGGAGCATGAGACTTACTTAGAGCTATGGGAATTAATTAACAAAGAAGATGAAGCCATTGCTGAGATGTTTAATGATCTCAAGCGCAGTAATGCGGTGTTTAAAATAGCTGCTTTGAAACATCATGGTGTATTAACTGATGAGCAATTGGGTCAATTTTCACAAGAAACACAAGAACAGGTTGCACGTCTTTGCGAGTACAGACGCTAACAAGCAACTTTTATCGCCAACAAAAAGCGCTGGCTGCGTTGTCAAACCGCTGCGCGGCTTTCCGCGCTAATTTTGGGCGTTATGTGTATTCGAATTTATTTCTCAAGTAAATGAGGTAGGGACGAAAAATGAAAAAGATCATGGAAAAAAGTGAAACAAAAATACAGAGGTTTGTACCGATACTTTGGATTCTTACTGGGGTACTTTTCTTGCTGCCCAGTATATTCGGTTCATCAAAAAATCCACCACCAATAGGTGTTGGCATGATGTTTATTATTTTAGGTATTGTATTTTTTAAGAAGAAATAGTCAGGTGCATAAACCACCAAGAAACCTTACAATAGTCTGATGGAAACGGTGCACTTACAGCGTTCACCTGCCAATACTGAGCATTTAAATTGCTCAATTAAACCATTCAAAGCAGGTAAAGTCGCCTACAAAGACGGGATAGATAAGTAGTCGTTTACTGTCATGGACTGACGAATCTTGCCGCGATTCTCTGTATTGGCAAACCCAAGAAAAAACACGCTCAAACGAATAAACAAGCTTATAAATGACGTTAAACGCTCACCGTTTGAAGGTATTGGGTAAGCCAGAGCCATTAAAGGAAAACTTAGCTGGTTTTTGGTCCTGACGTATAGACGATACGAATCGATTAGTCTTGGCAGTTGATGACAATACGAATACGATAATCTCGTGTCGTTAGCACGATTAAATGGGGCCCTTGTGCAGGGCTGCTAACAAGTTACTGCATCGAAAACATAACTCGCTGGCGCTCGTCACTTTCCGGTAAGTAAAGCGCGATTGCTAAGGACGATTTTGAGAACACTTCAACTTTTAGGTTTTATATTTGCGATTGCTGGGTTTATTTTAGGCTACGTGATGCTGGCCCCTATTGATGGCGAAACATCAGAAGCTTCAGCAGGAGGCGCAGGTATAGGCATTATATTTATGGTGTTACCCATGCTTGGTTGGTCTGCGTTAATGTTAGTACCTTCTTCATTTGCTTTGTTTAACAACGCAGTAAGACAACGTAATTACTTTAAAGGTCATTTTTGGTTAAATCTTTGGAGATTGAATCTGGTGATTTCCGCCGTGTATATAGCTGCTGTTTTATATGTCGCTTATCTGTGGTTTAAAATCAGCTTTGGCAACTAACGAGATCCATCAAAAACGCGCCCTTTGGGTGCTCGAATAACAACACGTTGCCCCGGATGGGTCTTCAACCCGCTGCGCAGCTTGCCGCAGCATAGTTAGGCGTTAAGCCTTTAAATGAGCTATGAGCATTATAATAGAAATCGGCAGTACTGCAGATATTGTAGCCCTAAGCAAACTGATACCCGAGTTTGAGCAAGCCACAACTTTTGAGCAATTAGAGAGTAGGCTTGCTGGAGTCGTTAGTTTAATTTTAGTAGCAAAGTGTCAAGGTGCTCTTATTGGCTATAAAGTGGGTTATCAATTAACTGAAGATACCTTTTATAGTTGGCTAGGTGGCGTTATTCCTGAGTACAGAAAGCATGGTGTTGCAACGCAGCTGCTTAACTATCAAGAAAAATGGGTTTGGAATGCAGGTTACAAACAAATTAAGGTGAAATCCATGGATCGCTTTCCTAGCATGCTTAAGATGCTGACATCAAACGGCTATGAAATAGTTGGCCTAGATAAAAGTGTTTGTGGTTCAGAGGACAAAATTTTGTTTTTAAAAAGGTTAGTAGTTTAGGCATCACCAACACTTAAAACCAAGCGGCCTGCAGCTGCTAAACTCGTTAGCAGTATAGCGTTATGTGAAAACTAACGAAGCTAAACCACCATTCAAAGTGCTCTTATGCATTATTGCCATCTTAATGTCGACGGGAACGCTCGGTAGGAATGCCATCTTTTAAAGCCCTATGATCTGCTGCCTTTAATGGCAATTGAAAAATTTTTGGGTATTCGGCTGCGTAATAATGGCGTTTGAAGCGGGCGTAGAGCAGGTTAAATAACTTGAGCAGATTGCAAAGCTGTTATTGGCAATATATGATTCGTATATGAATCATATATAAGGGTTGGCTATGGGAATTGTAAAAATTGATGACGAGCTACACGAAGAAATTCGCAAGGCGAGTTCCGTGATGGTTCGCTCTATTAATGCTCAGGCTGAGTTTTGGATAAAGGTGGGTATGCTTGCCGAGGCGAATCCTAATATGTCTTTTTCTGACATCATGCGCGAGCAAATGAAACAGGCTCAGGTAGAGGTAAGGATGGTTGTCGGTGGCTAGCATAAAACTGAAAAGTGCCGAAGAATTAACTGTTATGCGCGAGTCTGGCCGGCTTTTGGCGGCAGTGTTTGCTTACCTTGATGATTTGATTGTCGAGGGTTTTTCAACAATGGCGATCAATGATCTAGCGGAACAATTTATTACTGAACAGTTGTCTGCTCGTCCAGCAAGTAAAGGCCAGTATGGCTATCAATATGTTCTGAATAGCTCAGTAAACCAGGTGGTATGTCACGGGGGTCCTTCAACTACGCAAAAGCTGAAATCTGGGGATATTATCAACATTGATATCACCTTAGAGCAGGGCGGATATATCGCTGACTTCAGCAAAATGTACATGATAGGTAACGTAATGCCAGCCGCTAAGCGACTGGTCGATATAACCTATGAGGCCATGTGGCAAGGGATCTATAGTGTTAAGCCTGGTGCCACTCTCGGGGATATTGGTCATGCTATCCAGCGTCATGCTCAGAAATATGGCTACACTGTTGTTCGCGAGTATTGCGGGCATGGCATTGGCCGCGAAATGCATGAAGAGCCACAGATATTGCATTATGGTCAACCCGGCAAAGGGTTAGTGCTGCAAGAAGGAATGGTGTTCACCATAGAGCCGATGATTAACCAAGGTAAGGCCAAGGTTAAGTTGAAGAAGGATGGGTGGACCGTTGTTACCAGCGACAAGAAGTTATCTGCTCAGTGGGAGCATACCGTGGCTGTCACCTCAGAGGGGTACGAGGTTTTAACGCTTAGAGCTGAAGAGCGCATTAAACCAAGTTAAGTACCGTAACGTTAGCTTAGGTTGTGCCTGCGCTTTTATGCGGTAGCCGCAGATTTAGGTGTTTAGCAGCTATGGGTTAGCCCGCTGTACCTTATGCGTTTTAAGGAGTGCTTTTGACTGTTGATCTTTGGCTTGCTTTTGTCACGGCCTCATTGGTTTTATGCTTTACTCCAGGGCCGACCGTTTTTTTGGTTGTAGGGCAAGCCTTAGCCTATGGCAAACGGTCTATTGTGCCTTTAGCGGCAGGCGCCCTAGTTGGTGACATCATCCTGCTGACATCCAGCTTTCTGGGGCTGGGTTTGCTGTTAGCTATTTCAGCTACCTTGTTTAATTTCATCAAATTTGTGGGTGCGGCATACCTTATTTATTTGGGGATCAAAGCCTTTTGCCGTAAGAGTGTGTCTATAAATCCCAACGCGGGTCTTGCCAGCAAGGAGTGTTCATTTATTATTTTTCGTGACGCTTTGCTTGTAACAGCGCTAAATCCCAAGGGTATGGTGTTTTTTATGGCTTTTTTACCGTTATTTATATCAACCGCTGCACCCGTTATGCCGCAAATGATTATTTTAGCCGTGTCATTTTTAGCCATATCTTTGCTAAGTGTAAGTTGTTATGCGTTATTATCCGGTTTTCTGAGAGGGCATATCGCTAAGCCAAAAGTGCAGGAACGTTTTAATAAACTGGGGGGCAGTTTACTTGTTGGTGCGGGCCTGATGACGGCCAGCATGCAACATGGCTAACACGCACTGACATTGAGCCTGCGGGCGCTGCTGTTTTGAGGCGTTGATGTGAAATTGATGTTGTTAGTGGCTGGGCCGTTAGGGCTGTCTTTGTGGTTAGCTTGTACTAGCAGCATGCGTTATCAAAATTGCTGTAAAAGCCAGTGGTATTCAAGGGGTAGAGAGTGCTCTGAGGATGCGGCGGTTGAAACTACCTGCCGAGCGAGTAGAGTAATATGTCGCTATACTTGGGTTAGAACAAGGGCATACTAAGGTACAGTTTGATGCGTTGTTCTGTTATGGGGTGCGCGTGATTTCGAATTGTTGGCAAGGCTAAGGCGCGAAATAGCGTTTAAGGTGTAAACCTAAACACACGTTTAATTCCAAGCATTAATCTGCAGATCATTGAGCAAAGTAGGCCGTTCACACGTAAAGCAACAACGCTAGCATGTCACTCATTGCGATCTGTTTAGTGTTCGCTTGCAACAGAGGAGATGACAACAGTTAGCTTTGCAAGGTTTCAGTACCAGGGAATGGGCCTCAGTATCGATTAAGCGGAGTCATGTTATGCGCAACGGTTTAAAGTTAATTACGGCTTGTGGTTTTTTAATTCTCGGTGGCTGCTCTTCAGTGGCGAACCAGCATGCTTCGTTACTGCAGGAAACCTTAGAGCAACAGCAACTAACGTTACCAAATTTAAATACCGAGATCTTTACACTTTTACCCGTACCCACTGAAGCAGACATTTTTAGCTTAACTGAGGCTCAGAAAAAACACTTTCTAGATTACTATCATGATCCCAGAAACCGCAAAATAGCGGGTCACTTACGCTTATTTAATTACTTTGATGCCTTTGTGCATCAATTCGGTTTTCGTGGGGCAACGCTAAAAGCCTCTGAAGCATTATCATTGAAAAACGGCAATTGCCTGACGCTGGCGATTGTTACTAAAGCGCTGGCTGATATTGTTAATTTAGAGGTGTCTTATCAAGTTGTGCATGCTGCGCCAGTGTATGCACTCAATTCTTCTTTAATGACGCTGTCATCTCATGTAAGAACCTATATTTATGATCCGAATTATCAACCTTCGCTTGGCATGATGGTATTAAGACGCCGCAGCATCATTATTGATTATTTTCCAAGTGAATCGGATATTCGGGGCGAGCATATTTCGCATAATGACTTTATGGCGATGTATTATCAGAATATCGCTGCTGAGGCCTTGCTAGACGGCCAGCTCGATTATGCTTATTCGACGTTGCAACAGGGATTAACATTTAATCCTTTTAACGCAGAAACCTTAAACAGTTTAGCCGTTACCTTTAATCGGGCGGGCGATGCCAAACAAGCCGAAACCTTATACAAATTTATGTTAGACAATGATTTTGCCTCGGGTAATGTGATCAGTAATTATGTGGCGCTACTGCAGTTGCAAGGGCGTGATAGCGAGGTAGCGGCATTGGCGCAGAAGGTTGCTGAGATTAACGACGACAATCCTTATCGCTGGATTGACATGGCGGATGAAGCTTTTGCCGCCGCCCAATACACGCTAGCATTTAAATATTACCAAAAAGCAAACGAGACCGCGCCTTACCTGCATGAAGGGCAATTTGGTTTGGCCAAAAGTCATTATCAATTGGGAAGGTTAAACTCGGCAGAAAAAGCCCTGAATAAAGCCATAGAGCTAAGCTATAAAAGCCATGATAGGCGTTTATACGAAGCGAAACTGCACACCCTATTAATGGAAAAAAATTAGTGCAATATGTAAGTGTAGCGTTTATTATTTTGGCTTAAGTGTTAATGCCAATGTTGCTCTGCTTGCTGCAAAGTGCATTTTCTTCATATCGCTGTAGCATCAGTTGTTAAGGTCATTTAAGTATTAAGCGGGTTTTGCTGCTGCAGCACGGTATGCGGTAAATATCTCACCTATGTATTTCACCTCTAAAGTGATATTTGTTATTCCTTAAAACTGTTGCTCACTTATACAAACTAAAGATTAACAAGGATAGTCATGAGTTTGAGAAATAAAATCCAAAGCGGTATCGATTATCTCATCATGAAAAATGGGCCACATCGATACGAAATTAATGAGCACAGAATTACCTGCAATCAGTGTAAAAATGAGTTCTTTCACGAAGGTCAGGCGCAATTAAATACTGCTGGCATGAGTTTTGTCGGTTTGGATTGGGCTAATAAAACTGCGACAACCTTAGCATGCCTAGATTGCGGACATATTATGTGGTTTGTAAAAACACTGCAGAAAGTGCCGAATCGATAAACATCGATAGGCTAAGTCAATTTATAACAAGGACGTAACATGCAAAAAATCTTCATAAATAGTGCTATTGGCATCCTGTGCTTCGTATTAGGTTATGTCGCTTATCCGATAATCAATAACACTGAAACCGTGATGACGGTATCCAACAACAATAATGTAAATACTAGTAATAAAGCGGCTATTTCAATAGAAAAGCCGCGCGAAACCATGTCAACCATCAATCCACATTTAACTGCGGCGGCTAACAATCAGCAAACCGCTGAGTTAACTGAATTGACCGAAATCGTTGATGCCGATGTTGATGACAGTAGCCATGGCAGCGCGATATTCAGTAATGGGGTAACAGCTGAAGAAGTGTTAGGTTTTGAACAAGCATTAGAAGACTGGTCTACTGAGCATAAAAACCATCTTAATGATTTAATCGATGCATATATGTCTAATCAGCGCAGTGCTGAGGGCATGAAATCACAGATCGCGAAAGACAATGACTTTTTGCAGAAGCCCAAGATAAAACAGGATCCGGTGGAAGATGCGAATTGGGCCTATACTATGGAGCAGCAAGTAAGAATGTTGATTGCTCAGCATGAATTAAGTGCTAGCTTTAATGTCATCAATGTGTCGTGCAAACAATTAGTTTGCGATATTTTGGGGGCTGAGAAAACGGCTAATACTTGGTTTAACCTCTATATAAGTTTGCTGCAAAGTTTACCGAATGCGGATTTTGCTGACGATAACGGAGCAAAGTCGGTTGTTTATCTAGAAAATAATAACACAATGGTTTATTTTCAAATTAAGTTCAAACACGGTTAGTTAAACCGTAAGACAGTGGCATAACCGCATTTTTTGCGCACTATTGCACCGGCTCTTTTGTGAAGTGCTATGATGAAATGCTAAACAACTTGAAGTGAGGACGACCTCACCGCTCGATGTGTTCGGGGACGACCCTAGTTTGAGTTAAGGGGTTGTTATGAGTTGGTTTGTCTTATTTGTTGCTGGGCTATTGGAAATTGCTTGGGCTGTTGGCTTAAAGTACTCCGATGGGTTTACCAAGCTTGGGCCGACTGTCGCCACCGTATGCTCGTTAATCGCCAGTTTTTTTTTACTGGGGATAGCGTTGAAAACCTTACCCGTTGGTACGGCTTATGCTGTTTGGGTAGGAATTGGTGCGGTGGGTACGGCTATTCTTGGTATTTTCTTGTTTGGCGAGTCTGTTAGCGCGCTTAAATTAGCGAGTTTGGCACTGATTTGTATCGGTATTGTGGGTCTTAAAATGGCACATGTTTAACCTCATGGTCGTTTCAACCTTAACGTTGACGCTTTGAGGTTTAATCCTTTTGGCTGCTGTTAAATACAGCAGCAGGAGCAGCGATATGACACAGGTTTTTAGATCAAAAGTGGATACTTGGCTGGAGATTGTGCTGGTTGCTGCAGCACTTGCGGCACTTTATGGTGTCATCCATTCTTTAAATAGCGGCGACAATGCTGATATTGTCGCATCGTTATTCGCGCTGCTGGTAAGCGCAGGGTTACCTATTTGGCTGATTAACAGTACTCGCTATACCCTAACAGAGCAGCAGTTGCTGGTGCAAAGTGGCCCTTTTCAGTGGCAAATCCCCATTGTGCAAATTAGCAACATTACCCCAACGATTAATCCTTTATCGAGCCCAGCGTTGTCACTAGATCGACTGCGGATTGATTATGGCCAAGGTCGCTCGCTGATGATTTCGCCAAAGCAGCAACAGCAGTTTCTACAAGCCTTGTTGCTACTTCGAGCCGATAAAAACCCACTTAGCCAACAATAAGTTGATGTAGCGGTTTCATTAGAGGGAGAGCCATGCGCTATACCTGTACAGTTTGCCAGGCGCAATTTGACGATAGCAGTGCTTATTGTGAAGATTGGCGTGATCCTACACGGCGCTTTGCTTGTCCACGCTGTCATACCTTCTACGTTAAGCGTGTGAGTGCAAAAACACCGCTGAAACCGCTACTGGCTGTGATGCTCGTCTATCTTAGTATCGCTATCGTGCTGCTTTATTATTTTAGCGGCGAATTTGCGCCGTTAAGTGTGCTGTTGCTACTTGGGGCGGGGCTTGTCCCTGTGTTAGTGTCTTATTATTTTAATCAAGCTAATGCCGTGCTATTGCAGCAAGTCGCGCCGAATAAGCAAGAAGACATTAATCGTTAACGGTTTGGTTTGGGCGAGCAGGCTGGCCTTGCTTACAAAGAGTTTTAACAAAAAATGCAGATAGAAGCGGTTATCTGTCGCTCATCCATGTAGAATACGCGGCCAAAAGCATATTTAGCTTTGACTCTTTAGTGTACCTCTGTAGGAATTTATGAAAAAGACATTCGCGTTAACTCATCCAAAATTGCAACCTGCTCGTTTGGTGGACGCTATTAAACACGATATTAAAAAGTATTTAGCCAGAGAGCGGCGCAAGCAACTGCCTGCGGGTGCTGACTATTGGACCTTTGATTGCCGCTTTGGCGCAACACAAGACGTGGCTAAAAAGATTTTCACTTCTGAAATCAATAAACATATTGATGCGGCCGTCGAGCAACAGCTCGACGCTTTTTACGTGGAAATATTGGCTAAAGCCTGCCAGCACGCGCCACGTGCTGACGAAGATCTGGAATAAACGCCCAGTACTGGCACTGAGTGAGTGCTAGGATATGAAAAGCACGGGAGTAATATGTCCGTGCTGTGATTTGCCAGCGGCAAACACGTTTAAGCTAAGTATTTAAGGTACTTAGCTAACGCAGGGTTAGATAGATTAGTGTTATATTGGCTTAATACGCCAAGCTTTCAGCCGTTTTTACTTAGTAAAATTGACGCAATAACAAACAATCCTCTGTTAAACCGCTAAAATACTGTATATTCCGCCTCTTATTTTTTGACTGTAGCTATTCTACAGAGGATCCTTTATGCAATTTTCATCTTTAGATTTAGCGCCAGAGTTACAACGCGCCTTAGAAACAATGGGTTATGCCAATATGACGCCGGTTCAGGCGCAAGCCATAGTGCCAGCACGACGCGGTAAAGATTTACAAGTAACCGCGCAAACCGGTACGGGCAAAACGGCGGCGTTTGCCTTGCCTATTTTACAACGCATGTTGGATAAACCCAAAGACACAACACCACAGCGCCCTCGTGCTTTAATTTTAACGCCAACGCGTGAGCTGGCTGAGCAATTAGCCGATGCGATCAGCGGCTATGCTCAATTTACCGCTTTAAAAGTCACTGCCTTATATGGCGGTGTGAAGATGGGTGGCCAAGCGAATAAGTTAAAAGCCGGCATGGATATGGTGATCAGCACACCGGGTCGTTTACTGGAACACTTAGCGCTGGGTCACGTGATACTAAGCGACGTTGAGTTTGTGGTGCTAGATGAAGCGGATCGTATGCTGGATATGGGCTTTGTTACTGATGTTTTAAAGCTGGTGCAAATGACCGCAAAACATCGTCAAACTATGTTGTTTTCGGCAACCACATCGCCAGCCGTCAATGAACTGTCGCATAAGATTTTGCATAATCATCAGCAAATTCGCGTTGCGAAGGTGAATAGTACCGCCGATACCGTAAACCATGTGGTGTATTCGGTTGAAGAAAACCGAAAAATTGAATTGTTTGAGCAATTGTTAGCCGAGAAAAACTGGTTTCAGGTGTTGGTTTTTACCAGTACCAAAGAGCAAGCTGATCGGTTATTAGCCGGCTTACAAATGAGTAAGATAGACGCGGCAGTGTGTCATGGCGATAAAAGCCAAGGCGCTCGACGTCGCGCCATCGCAGATTTTAAAGCGGCTAAGTTACAAGTGCTGATTGCCACCGAAGTGGCAGCGCGTGGTTTAGATATTCAAGGCTTAGACTATGTGGTGAATTTTAACTTGCCATACTTGCCAGAAGATTACGTGCACCGGATTGGTCGTACTGGCCGCGCTGGTGCGGCGGGTGATGCCATATCCTTTGTCAGCCGTGAAGAAGAGCAAACACTAGAGCGTATTCAAAAGCTGATTGGTGCCAAGATTGAGCGCATTATCAAGCCTGGTTTTGAAGTCAGTAACCGTGCGTCATTACTAAAAAGTATCTCACGCAAAGTACTGTCAGGCCGCTCCAATAAAGCCAGTGAAACCACCATTGAGATGGATGCTGCAGGCAAAGCTAAGCCCAAGAGTAAAGCGCGCACTGCCAAGCCAGCAGATGCCAATACGGTAAAACCGGCCAGTGTGAAAAAATCCAGTGGCGCGACTGCCAACAAGCCAAAAAGAGCAGGCGCTCAAAGCAAACGCGCCAAATAAACCGCGTTTGTCATACTCAATAATGCCGCCGAAGATGCCCATCTTCGGCGGCATTTTTATTGATAGGCCTATATCGCTGAATATTGATGTTGTTATTAGCGTGATGACTTCGTGGTCAATCGACTGAGCAATTGGTTATTGGCGGTAAAATAGCTTTAAGTCCTTCGTGAGGCTAAAGAATGTGCTTTAATCTAGGCTAAGTTATCGCCATCGGGCTGTGAGCAACGCGCAATAACAAGTGTTGGCACAAGCTATTTGGGGTTATTTGCTACGAGCGAGATTAAACCGGGAGTTTATCTGATGTTATGGTCACTTTTTAAAGCTAAATTAACCGTTTGCTGCAGTTTGGCGTTGTTGCTACTAAGTGGTGTGCTTAGCGCAACTGAACAGCCTTACCGTCATGCGGCTGAGCCGATTGGCAGTTTACGGCAAGTGTATGATGGCAAGCTCTACCCTGATCTGCAGGTTAATACCTTTCGCAATATCGACAGATTGTTTCCGACGCGCGCGGTTGCTCGTGGCGATACGGTAAGCGCGTTGCCGCTGAGTAAAACACCGCTGACCGATTTTAGTTATCAGGTTGCCGGCGAACAGTACGACATGTTTGATGTGCTCTCAATCAATCGGGTCAGTGGCATGTTAATTATTCACAACGGTGAGATTGCATTTGAGCACTATGCACTGGGTAACGATGCGCAGACCCGCTGGATGTCGATGTCGGTCGTTAAATCAATCACCGCCACCCTGATCGGTGCGGCGATCCAAGACGGCGCTATTAACAGTATTGATGATCCTATTGTGCTGTATCTGCCGCGCTTTAAAGGCAGCGCTTACGAGGGTGTAACGGTTAAACATTTACTGCAAATGAGTTCGGGAGTGGCGTGGAATGAAACATACACCGATCCCAACTCCGATCGACGGCGCATGCTTGAAGCGCAATTAAGCCAGCAACCTGGGGCCATTTTAGATTTGATGGCCTCATTACCGCGCGCGGCTGCCCCTGGCAGTGTTTGGAATTACAGCACGGGTGAAACACAACTGGCTGGCGCTTTAGTTGCCGCTGCCACCGGTAAGCCGGTTGCCGAGTATTTATCCGAAAAAATTTGGTCGAAAATGGGCATGCAAGCAGAGGCAAACTGGTGGCTGCAATCGCCAGAGGGTTTAGAAATTGGCGGCAGTGGTTTATCGGCCACTTTGCGCGATTATGGTCGCTTTGGTTTGTTTTTATTAAATGATGGTGTGATTAATCAGCAACGTATTTTACCCAAAGGCTGGATGGCTCAAGCGAGCTCGCGCCAAGTGATTGCGGGCGAGACTATCGATTATGGCTATATGTTTTGGCCTATGCATGGCCGCAGTTATGCCGCAGAAGGCATATTTGGTCAGTACGTGTTTGTCGACCCCGATAAAAACTTGGTGGTGGCCATGTGGAGTGCGCAATCTAAGCCGCTGGGTATGGCGGGGCTAGACGAATACACCTTTTTCAAGGCATTATCTGCGCACTTCGACTCAAACTCCGTGAAGGATTAACCTTGAAAATTTATGGTGATAGCCAATCGGGTAACTGTTATAAACTGCAATTACTCTGTAGTTTGTTGCAGATCCCGCATCAATGGCAGGTGGTAGATATCCTGGCAGGTGATACGAAAACCGCCGCTTTTTTAGCGCTTAATCCCAATGGCAAAATTCCGCTGTTAGTGCTGGATGACGGGCAGACCTTGTCAGAATCTAACGCTATTTTAAATTACTTAGCTCATGGCAGCGCGCTTTACCCAACTGAGCCATTAGCGCACGCTCGGGTGTTGCAATGGCAGTTCTTTGAACAATATAGCCATGAACCGTATATTGCCGTTGCGCGGTTTATTAATAAATATTTAGGCTTACCTGCAGCCAGAGCGGCGGAGTACTCGGCGAAACAACAGGGTGGGCATAAAGCCTTAGCGGTGCTGGAACAGCAATTAGTTAAAACGCCTTTTCTTACTGGGTCGCAAGTTACGACTGCCGATATCTCGCTTTACGCTTATACGCATGTTGCCGATGAGGGAGGCTTTGTTTTAGCCGCTTATCCGGCTATACAGGCATGGTTAAAACGGATAACACAGTTGCCTCATTATAAGGCTATGGCGTAAAACTGTACTGATGGTGGTATGCAAGCTAACAGTAACGGTTAATAAGCCGCGCGAGCTTGCTAGTTTGGGCGATAACGCTTTTATTTGTCATCTTATTTGCAGAGTAATTTATGAGTAATATTTTTCATTATGCTTTTAAAGTCAAAGATCTGGCCAGTACACGGGCTTTTTATATCGATATATTAGGTTGCACAGAAGGGCGCTCGACCGAACATTGGGTCGATTTTGATTTTTATGGTAATCAACTATCAGCGCATGTGGGTGTAGTGGAGAGTGCACTGGATTACTGTGGCCAAGTTGATGGCGTAGCCGTGCCGATCCCACACTTTGGTTGTTTATTAACTGCCGAGCAATTTACGAGCTTAGCGCAAAAACTTGAACAAGCGAAGGTGACTTTTATCGTAAAACCGCAATTGCGTTATGCGGGTAAAAGCGGCCAGCAACAAACCATGTTTGTATTAGATTTCAGTGGTAATCCACTAGAGTTTAAATCATTTAGCGATGAGACTGAGGTGTTTAAAGCTTAGGCTTATCACGCTTACAGTGAGATGCAGGCTTTAGATCAAGACAAGTAAAAGTGCAAAACCTAATGTAAATCAAAATATTATTAGGCTATCCGTTGTAAACTGGCACCAGGTTGTAAACTAAAGCTATTTTAAACTTAAATGATGCAAGTCGGGGGTATATCACGCCTTTAGATTTGGCATGCCATTAGCTAAATGAAGACATTGAGAACGCTATCATGAGTGATTTACCCAACTGCCCGACGTGTGATTCCCCTTATACCTATGAAGATGCAGGCTTCTTCATTTGTCCTGAGTGTGCACATGAATGGCAAACCCGTCATGATATTGCCGTGTTGGATGAGCTTGATATTAAAGATGCACATGGTAATAAGTTAGTAGACGGCGATACCATTACCGTTATTAAAGATTTGAAAGTGAAGGGCACATCGTTAGTGGTTAAGGTAGGTACGAAAGTAAAAAATATTAAACTGGTGAGTGGCGATCATGACATTGATTGTAAAATAGAGGGTATTGGTGCCATGAAATTAAAGTCAGAGTTTGTGAAAAAAGCTTAGGGTTAACCTGGCTCAGCCATTGATGAGCAAAGGTTCAGCCCAGTACAAACCTCATTAGGTTCTATCATAAGGAATGGCCTGTTTATGTCAAAATTTAAAGCGATAATGTTATTGATCTTGCTCAGTTGCACCGTGATATTTGTGATGCAAAATACTGAAACTGTGGAGATCAGTTTCTTGTTTTGGCGCTTTGTGCTGTCACGTATCTTCATGATGTTATTCTTATTACTGATGGGTTTTGTTTTGGGTGTTTTGGTTACGCGTTGGTTTATGCGCAAGGGCAAAAAAACCACTGATTTGACTACAGCCGACTAAATTTATTCGGCTTAATTTTGCCTGCAAGCCAAGTATATTCGCTCTTAGCGCTAAACCGTTTTACTTAACGAAGCGTTACTTCGCCGCACTCGCCAATGAAAAGGATCGCCCGCTGATGGAGCAACAACATACTTTTTACGCCATCTTTGTGCTTGGAGTCATCTTCTTGGCGATATTGCTGGTGCGCTTGTTTGTGAACCGTCGATGGTGCCCACCGATGTTAATGTTTATGCTGATTGGTATCGTGGTGGGACAAGTGGTGAATGGCAATATGGCGACTAGCCATCTGTCAATGCGCGCTATTTTGAGCGTGCTAGGTGAAGCCGGTTTGATTATGCTGCTGTTTAAAGTCGGCATTAATGCCGATTTAAAAGGTTTGCGTACGCAACTTCCTAATGCCTCTTGGATCTGGCTTTGGAATGTGGTCGTCAGTGGAGCTTTAGGTTTTCTTGCTGCTTATTGGATCCTGTCGTTAGATGCAGTGACCAGTTTATTTATCGCCATTGCATTTACCGCAACCAGTGTTGGCGTGACGGTGAGTTTATGGTCTGATGCCGGTAAGTTAACTACGCCACAAGGTACCTTGCTACTCGATGTTGCGGAGTTAGATGATCTTAGTACCATTTGTTTAGTGGCTATGTTAGTGGCACTGTTGCCGCTGTATTACAGTGGCACCGCTATTCACCCCTTGGATGTGGTCCTTAATCTTGGGTATATCGTGCTGTTATTAACCGCATTTGCCGTGGTAGCGTGGTTTTTTTCATTGCACATTGAACCACGGCTAACCCGCGTGATTGTGCGCAATGCCGTGTCGCATGAATTAGTGGTCTTTATGGTTGCCGTAGGCTTTATTGTTGCGGCATTAGCTGAAGTGTCGGGTTTATCGCTGGCAGTGGGGGCCTTTATTGCGGGGTTAGCATTTTCACGTGATCCCAGTGCCATGCATGAGCAACCGGTATTAAATGGCTTATACGATTTTTTAACGCCGTTTTTCTTTATCAGTCTCGGTATGTTGTTTGATATCAGTAGTCTCGATGGCCTGATCTGGCCTGCGGCGGTGTTAGTGTTGTTTGCCATACTGGGTAAAATACTCGGGGTGATGTTACCTGCCTGGCCTCGCTTGGGCTTTGGCGCCGCCTTGTTACTTGGCGTGAGTATGGTGCCACGCATGGAGATTGCGATGGTAGTGATGCAAAAAGGCTTAGAGGCGGGGGTCAGCCAAAGCGTGTTTAGCGCCATGATTTTAGCCTGTTTTATGACGGTGTTATTTACGATGCTGGGTTTACCTGTGTTACTTCGGCGTATCCCTTTAGCAAAATAAACACGCCAGCATTTGGGCTAAGCGTTATACGCGGCTTGGTAGCGTTGACTCTGTTGTTACTAAGCCCGTTGTTATCAGCGTGCAAACCGCCGTTGATATGGAATATATTGCGTGAGAGGTTAGGGCTGCGTTTTCAGCGTGGCTGACAACAATAGGCTGTACTTAATACTTTTTAGTGATGGTAAGCGCAAAACTTGCAGCTGGTTGTCCTATTCAAGTAAATTGAACGGCAAGGCTCGGCCTGTGAACCTGTCTGTATCGTTTAAAACTGCAGCAACCTCACTGACAAATTAAAGAAGTTTTGTATTACACGGGTTTATAGCATGGCTTTTTTCGCCCAGTGTGTAATGATAGAGAACAGCATAAAGTGTTTACGATTCAATGCCCCGACCTGAGCTTTAAAAAAACATGCCTGCGGGGATGCCGAACAATTTTGGCGCTAATCAGAATTAGTCCGTTTATTCGAGATCGAAGAGGAAAATATGTCAGAAAAACAATACCGTTTAATCACGAGAAGTGATTTTGATGGCTTGGTATGTGCCGTGCTATTAAAGCATCTCAATATGATTAACGACATTACCTTCGTACATCCTAAAGATATGCAAGATGGCAAAATTGAAGTCTCCAGCAATGATATTTCAACCAATTTGCCATTTGTACCCGGTATTCATCTGGCATTTGATCACCACCTTTCTGAAACTATCCGTAATGAAAAAATGGATAATCATATTATTGAGCCGGATGCCCCCTCCGCCGCGCGTGTCGTGTGGAATTATTATGGCGGGCATGATGCTTTTCCTGCAGAGTGGGATGATATGATGGAAGCGGTAGATCGCGGAGATTCGGCGCAATTTACCAAGCAACAAGTGTTAAATCCACAAGGTTGGGATTTACTTAATTTCTTAATGGATGCCCGTACTGGTTTGGGTCGTTTCCGTGAATTCCGCATCTCTAACTACAACTTAATGTTAGATCTGATTGATTACTGCAAAACCCATACTATTACTGAAATCATGGCGTTACCTGACGTGTATGAGCGGGTAGAGCTGTATTTTGAACAAGATGTCTTGTTCAAAGAACAGTTACGTCGTTGTGCTAAAGTGCACAAAAACTTGGTGGTGCTGGATTTAAGAGACGAAGAGATCATTCATGCCGGTAACCGGTTTGTGATTTATGCTTTATACCCTGAATGCAATATTTCTATTCATGTCATGTGGGGCTTTAAAAAGCAAAATATTGTGTTCGCTACCGGTAAATCCATTTTCGATCGTAGCTCAAAAACCAATGTGGGTGAGTTAATGTTGAAATACGGCGGTGGTGGTCATCAGGCTGCGGGGACTTGCCAGATCCCACAAAATGAAGCGCTCACTACTTTACAAGCGTTAATTAAACAAATTAATGCTGATGGCTAAACGGGTTACAAACTGAGCTGCAACAACGCTGGTTCTTCCTCTGGGTTGTGTCAGCGTTTAAGTGCTCATCAAGGGTGATACAAAAAACGTGGTTTTGTATCGCCCGTTTTACAAGCGATTGTCCCTTGCTTACCTGATCCCTGATTGGGATATCCTGCGCCTCTAAGGTGTCGCTTATTGTCATAACTCCCTATTTTTCAAGGTAATATATGACTGCTATTGTCGGATTAAAACAATTATTGGCCGGATTGAAACCTCAGCTCATGGCTGATGAATGGGTGTTTTGTACGGTGACGCAACCTTTAGCCCTTTTCTTGACGCTCGAACCCCTTGCGACCTTTTTGGAACCTGAAGGCTTAACCTTAGTGTTAAAAAAAACGACGGCAGATCAAGCCGGTTTAGCCTACAGCGGTAGTTTTAAACAAATTACTTTAACGGTGCATTCCAGTTTAGACGCGGTGGGGCTTACCGCTGCCGTTGCCGCCAAATTAACCGAAAAAGGCATTAGCGCTAATGTTATGGCGGCTTATTACCATGATCATATATTTGTGCCAACCAGCAAAGCGACAGCGGCTTTAGCGGCTTTAAACGAATTAACGGTTTAAGCTGGCGGTTTGCATAAAATGACTTATGCTTGAGATCCCTCAACACCGTTTTTGACTTCGGGCTGCTTGCTCAGGTTGAGGGGGTAACGCCCGATCACTGTCGTTAACAAGGAGCATCGGTATGACGTTATCCCAGCTTACAGAGTTGCTCGGGTGGGCAGCTTTGCTGAATTTGGCCTATTTAACCTTCGTTTCATTGATGCTGATGTTAGGTCGCAATTTTGCCATCGCCCTACATCAAAAGTTCTTTGATTTAGATGCCGCCGCTTTACAACTCAAATTTTATGCTTTTTTAAGCCACTATAAGGTGATAACACTGACGTTTTTCGTTGCACCTTATCTGGCGTTAAAAATTATGGGCTTTTAGGGGGCAACAAGCATTCGTTGCAGCTTAATAATGAATACATCGCAAGGTGTATCGGCTGATTGCAGCAACATAATGTGATGATCAGCCGCTGTGTCACTTTGCTAAAAGCGGCAGCCTTGGCATACTGCAGTCATAATCCTACTGAACGAATATCAGATCCTATGTCCTTTATCTGTGAACACAACGATGCCTTTGCTGAAATCGCAAAACAAAAAATTATTGAATTTAACGCGCTGCATTGGGATGCCAGTCAGCGGCAACCGCTGGGTTTAAAGCAGGTTGGCCGTAACGGCGAGTTATTAGCGGCGTTAGCCGGTCGTACTTTTGGCAATTGGTTTTATTTAGAGTCGTTTTGGTTAGATGCTTCGCTGCGACAACAAGGGATCGGGCGAGCGATGTTGGCTGAGGCCGAAGCGATTGCTAAAGCGCGAGGCTGTCGTTATGTGATTTTAGATACGCTAAACTTTCAGGCGCGCCCGTTTTATCAGCGCCAAGGTTATCGCGTAGAGTGGACCCAAGCAGATTATCCGTTTGCCGGTGGCGAGAAATACTTTATGACAAAAACCTTGTAGTTAAAGTGAGATGCCCGCCACGCCAGCATTAAGCCATCGCTAAGGGCATTAGAGCGCTTCAACATAACGATACAAGGATTTTAATAAGGCGATTTTTTTCTCATCGCCACTGTGTAACTCGACAAAATGTTCTAAGGCCAACGTAAACTGTTCAAAGGTTAAGTTGGGGTTATCTTCACCATGTAACAGCTTATCTGAGCAATATCGACGCCATTTTTGTTGCTCGGCTTCGGTTAAGGTCAACGGATAATTACGAGCACGATATAAAAATAATAAACGATTAAGGCGATCTTCAGAAAATATGGGCGGATTGGCTGCTAACGCCTCAGCTGACATCTGTTGTAATTGCTGCATTTTTTGTTTGTCAGCATCACTAATAAAGCCACTATACAATTGATAATCAGGGTTAGTCTCTGCAGCATACTCATGAGGTAATTGATACAAATCCACCACAGTTTGTTGCACTTGTTTATGCTGTCTGATCCAGTCTAAATTCGCTAAACAGGCGGCACGGTCGATGCCCAGCTCCGTGGCACGTTCTACCGTGAGTGTTTTGGCATTAGCTAACACAGGGCATTTGTTTAAATGCACTAATTTTAAGCCCAGCCGTTGTTCACCCTCAGCCAGATCAATGGTTTTTTTATACAGTTTTTCTTGCAGTGTGGCTAAATCGTCTGTTAGCAAAAGGCGAGGATCGTGCTGTAAGTTAAAACAAATAACCGCGTTTTTATTGGTAGGGTGAAAGGCAAGCGGCACAATCCAACTAACACAGCCTTGCGTGGCTGGAAATTTTGATGACACATGCACCAGGGGGGTTAAAGCTGCAACATCAATCAACTCTGCTACTTTTTGCTTTTTGCGCAATTCATAGAGGTACTGAAACAACTTGGGTTGTTGTTGTTTAATCAGTTTGGCTAAACCAATGGTGGCATATACGTCAGAGAGGGCATCATGCGCATTAGCATGGCTTAAGTTATTGGCTTTACTTAATTCTTCTAATTTAAAGCTGGGGCTACCGTCTGCTTTTTGTGGCCAAACAATGCCGTCTGGGCGTAAAGCATAACAGGCGCGCACCACATCAATTAAATCCCAACGGCTATTGCCTTGCTGCCATTCACGGCCATAAGGCTCAAAGAAATTACGATACAAACTGTAACGTGTTACTTCATCGTCAAAGCGCAGGCTGTTGTAGCCTAACACGCAGGTATTGGCTTGGCTAAAACGCGCTAAGATCTGCTGCATAAAGGCATTTTCGGGTAAGCCTTTTTGATTACACAGTTGTGGGGTCAGGCCTGTGATTAACGCGGCAGCCGGGTGCGGTAAATAATCAGGCGCCAACTGGCAATACCACATGTCCGGTTTAGCGATTTCATCTAAGGCTAAATCTGTACGAATACCAGCAAACTGCGAGGGGCGATCGCGCTTGGGATCGGCGCCCCAGGTTTCATAATCATAAAAGTAAAAACTTGGCGAATCAGTCATGCCAGACCTTTTTTATCAGAGCAGCGTAGCTGCAACTTAAGATGGTGTGATCATACCGTAAAATGTCTCGCTTCGCTAAAAGCTGCAGCAGTTAATTTCTTTAAAATCAGGTTGAATGTCGAAATCTCTGTTATGCTTATAATATCTAAATGCTTGATTTATGGTGGTAGGTTCCGGTTTTATTAACAACTGTTGTTATTGAAGATCGGTTCTGTAAGTTCAACTCGCGGTTATGATCTTTTACGGTATCTGACCCTTTGCAAAGGCTAACAATAGGTTATGAGAAAAAATTTACCAGTAACAAATCAACGGCAACGCTTTGCCCTTGAACAGCGGTTAATTTCAGTAACAGATACCCGTGGTGTCATTGTTGACTGCAATGATGCTTTTATGAAGATCAGTGGCTTTTCTCGTGAAGAGTTGATTGGCCAACCGCATAATTTAGTGCGCCATCCTGATATGCCTCCCGAAGCGTATGCCAATATGTGGTCATACTTAAAAAAAGGCCAACCTTGGATGGGGCTGGTTAAAAACCGTTGTAAAAACGGTGATTATTATTGGGTTGATGCTTATGTCATGCCGATCACGGAAAAAGGCAATGTGGTGGGTTATGAGTCGGTTCGATGCTGTCCAAGAGAAGAGGACGTGGTTCGTGCCGAGAAATTATACAAGCAGATCAGCCAAGGAAAAAAAACACTCAGTTTACCCAGTATTCCTTTGATGGTATTAGTCGCCACGTTGATCGTCAGCGCCGCTACATTGTGGTTAGCGGATTTAGCGCTTGCCCAATGGGTGTTAATAGCTGGCTTACTGGTTCTTGCCGCCACTTATCAGCAACAACGCGCTAAGTTATTAAGTGATTTAAAAACCTTATTAGCGGGTCGTTTTACCGATCCTTTAGCTGCGTCAAGTTATACCGATGATCGCTCAGAAATAGGGTTATTAAAAGTCAGTATTTTAAGCGATAGGGCGCATTTGGCCTCGATGATTACCCGTATTGAAAGTGCGGCAAAAGATGTATCACGTGATTCAAGCCGTGGTTTGGTCCTCACGCGTGAAGCAAATGTCGAAATTGATCGCCAGCAAGCAGAAACGCTGCAGGTGGCTTCGGCGATGAATGAGATGACCACCACGATAGCAGAAGTGGCGCATCATGTTACGGATACCGCTTTGCAGGCCGACAAAGCGAATAAACTTTCAAGCAAAGGTAATGAAATTGCTGATCGCACCCGTCAATCGATAGAGAAACTGCGGGAAACCGTCGCGACTATTGGCCATTCGGTTACCGAAGTGGCCGATCAAACCGGTAAGATTGTGCAAGCGGCGCAAATGATTGAACAAATTGCCGATCAAACGAATTTATTGGCTTTAAATGCGGCCATTGAAGCGGCCAGAGCCGGTGAGCAGGGTCGTGGTTTTGCGGTGGTAGCAGATGAAGTACGAAATTTAGCACGGCGCACTCAACAGTCTACGCAAGAGATCTATGGTATTGTGACGGAGTTGACCGCGCGTGCAGAGAATGCCGTGCAAGTGGCCAAGCAGGGCGCGATTGACGCCGATGCCGGTGTGCATAAAGTGCAAGAAAGTAGCGATATGCTTAATGGTATTAATGCAGCGGTCAGTGATATTGCTCAAATGTCGACTCAAATGGCCACCGCGGTAGAAGAGCAGGCGCATGTCGCTGACGATATTAATCGGCAGATCGTCAATATCTCGGTTTTAGCAGAGACAAGTACTAAAGCCGCCATTGAAGCCTCCGTAACGTTAGAGCAACTGAATACGGTGTCTGATGATTTAGCGGAAATGGTGCATCGCTTTAAACGTTAGTATTTTATTAACATAGGGCTTTAACACCTTGATAGGTTAAAGCCCGAAAAGTATTGAATTATTTACAACGTAATGATTGACGGTAATGCTTTTCCGGTGCATCTTAGTTCTTGTTATTAAAAATATATATCATGTTTTTAACTTTTCCTCTGAGTATTTAGAGGTGTTGATTTAGGCTGAAGGCTCGAGATGTTTAATTCTTTACGTAGTCAGTTAACCTTATTGCTGGTTGCTTTACTGGTATTGCTTGCAGTGGTCACCGGCTACGCTACCCTCAGCACGATGCGCCAAGATAGCGAAGAACAAGCCCGTCAAATTCTCAAGGTTTCTACTAATGTGTTTCGGCAAACACTGCAGGTTAGAAGCGATCAGTTAACGGATAGTGTCCGCATTTTAGCGGCTGATTTTGGTTTTCGCCAAGCCGTTGCTACGGCTGAGCAAGGCACCATTCAAAGTGTTTTAGAAAATCATGGCGGCAGAGTTAATGCCAATTTAGCGGTATTATTTGCCCTTGATGGTCGCATGCTAGCCTCAACGTTGCCGATCACCAATCTTGACCCCTTACAGCAAAGCTTTCAAGCCGCCCGCTCACAGCAGGGCGCCTTTGCCGATATCATCAGTTTGGACAACGAAGCCTATCAAATTGTATTAGTGCCGGTTCGAGCCCCGCAAGTGGTGGCTTGGGTTGGCATGGGGTTTACTGTCGATGAGCAACTTGCACAGCAAATTCAGAATATCACCGGCTTAGATGTTAGTTTCTCTCAGTTATCTGGCGCTAACCGTAACATGTTAACAACGACCTTAGTGCCGGGGGCACAGCAACAATTTTCAGCTATGCTGCAAAACGTGCTGCTGGGTGAGTCGCAAATTTTAATGGATGAGAGTGAAAACTACATTTCGCAAGCCTTTGCTTTAGATCAAGACAATCAGTTATGGGCTTGGCTGCATTTACCGAATGAGCGTTGGTTAAGCAATTATCAGCAGTTACGTAGTCAATTAGTGCAAATTTTTAGTCTGGGTTTGGCTTTAGCTTTAGTCGTGGCGTTCTTTTACACTCGTAGTGTTACACGCCCTTTAGAACAGTTGGTGCAGTTTGCTAGCGCGATAGGCAAGGGCTCTACAGTTGCAGCGCCGGAAGTAAAACTCGCTGAAATTGGCATGTTAGCCAATACGTTAACCAGAATGCGTACGGGTATTTATCAGCGAGAAACGCAATTAAAAGAACAAGCAGAGCGAGATAGCTTAACGGGTTTAGGTAATCGTTTGGCGGTGGAGAAACATTTGCCGCGCTTGTTTGCGATGGGGGATGGCCAGTTACTGCAAATTAATATCGCTAAATTTAAGCATGTGAATGATAGTTTTGGTTTTAGCAACGGCGATGTGTTGTTACAGCAATTGGCTTCTCGTTTGGTATTAAATAATGACATTACCTTCTCTGCACGCTTAGGCGCCGATGAGTTTTTAATTGTCTTACCCGAGAGCATCAGTGATATCGCGCGTGATGTACTGTTAAAACAATTAAGCCAACCCTTTGATATCGCCGGCTCGGCGATTTCTTTGCAATTGATAGCAGGTAGCTATTTATATCGTCAAGGCGAGGATGATGTGAACAAGGTGCTGCGCCGCTTAGATATTGCCTTAAACTCTGCCAAAAATAAGGGTTTGGCGCTGGCGCTGTATCAAAGTGGCCAAGATGAAAGTCATCAGCGTGAACTGACGATTATCCGTGATTTACCGATAGCCTTAACCAGTGGTCAGATGCATATCGTGTATCAACCCAAAGTGGATATTATGGCGCAGTATTGTAATAGTGCTGAAGCCCTGATCCGCTGGCAACATCCACAACTAGGTTTTATTTCGCCCGTCGAGTTTATTTTGTTGGCTGAACGCTCGGGTAATATTAATTTGATTTCAAATTGGATGCTGCAATCGGTGATCAAGCAGTTGGCAGCCTGGCAAGAAAGCCATCCGGATTTGACGGTTGCGGTTAACTTGTCGGCTAATGATTTATTAGATGAACATTTACCGCAGACGATTGTCGAGTGGCTAGAAGAGTGGCAAGTACCGGTTTCAGCATTAAGTTTAGAAGTGACCGAAAGCGCGGTTATGCAAGACACGGTAAAAGTCATTAATAATTTACAGCAACTGAAAACATCGGGTATTCGCTTAGCCATTGATGATTTTGGTACGGGCCAATCGTCATTAGCTTATTTAAAATCCTTACCGGTGCATGAGCTAAAAATAGACCGTGCTTTTATTAAAGATATTGAAAACAATTTCCAAGATGCGTTGATTGTCAAAGCCGCCACTCAGCTGGCAATAGGCTTAGGCTTGAAAGTCACAGCAGAGGGGCTAGAGAATCGTAGTGGTTTAGCCAGCGTGCTGCAAGCCGGTTGTCAGAATGTGCAGGGCTATTACTTTTCTAAACCCCTTTCTGCTGAAGATTTCAGTCTTTGGTTAATATCGTTTTCAAGTCAAGGTGGTACGTTTTTTAATGAGGCTTAACTGGCTATTGCTGTCGTTTAGCCTGGTTTAAACCCCAAGCGGATCGTGCCACTTCGCTAGGCTTTGTTCTATAAACTGTTGTAAACGCACCGCGGCTGGCGGTAAGCGTTTGTTGGCATGGCGTACTAAATACCAATGGCTACTCAATGGAAAGCCTTGTACCGGTAAAATAACTAACCGATCATGAGGCAGCTGCAATGTATGGGCGGACAATACGGCTAAGCCTAAACCGGCACTGACACTTAAGCGGATCGCCTCGTTGGTTTCTATCTGCATACTGTGCGCTAATTCAATCGCTTGGCTACTTAGCCAAGTATCAAAAATCATCCGTGTGGCAGAGCCCGGCTCTCGTAATAAGAAGCGTTCTGTTTTTAATTGTTGAAAACTCAGTTTGCTTTGTTTAGCTGCCCAATGTGTTAAAGGCGCGACTAAATACAGTGGGTTTCGCACAACCGGTTTAGCATGCACATGGTCGCCACTGGGTGGGTGGCTAAACAAATAGAGGTGATCTTGTTGTTGTTCAAACCGCTCTAAGATGCGTGCACGATTACCAATATGCAAGGTCACTTGAACTGCCGGATAATCTTGATAAAACGCCGCTAATAGCTCGGGTAATAAATATTGGGCGGTGTTCACTACCGCCAGTGAGATACTACCGATGCTACCACTTTGTTGTTGGCTTAATTGAAAACGGAGTTCTGATAGCCGTTCATCAATATCCTGAGCTGCTTGGTACAGTAATTCACCTGCGGCGGTGAGCTGTAACTTTTGTTGTTGATAATCGACCAGCGGCGTGCCGACCGCATCGCTGAGTTTTTTTAGTTGCAACGATACGGTGGGCTGTGTTAGATGCAGCGCTCGTGAAGCCGCGGTTATGCTGCCATGCTGCACTACTTGGCGAAAAACCTGTAATAAACGAAAGGTGAGTAAACGCTGATCCATAGATAATTATCTATATTTATTTGCTTTATTATTAATTAGCATAAAAAGCTAGGCTTAGGCAAGATAGCGCCCAAAATGAAAGGAGCTAAAAATGCCAGATATCGTCATCATGTTTTTTGCATTGGGTCTGATTGCAGGCTTGGTTAAGTCTGATTTAAAAGTACCCGTGCCGATTTATGAAACCTTATCGATTTTATTAATGCTGACCATTGGTTTAAAAGGTGGTATGGCATTACATGGCGAACCACTACTGCCATTACTGCCTGAATTAGGCAGCATTATTTTAGCCGGTGCCGTGTTGCCCTTGGTGCTCTATCCGGTGTTACGTAAGTTAGTAAAATTAGAAAGCGCGGATGCAGCCAGTATTGCGGCGCATTATGGCTCAGTCAGTGCTGGTACTTTTGCGGTGGTGCTCGCGGTGGTCAGCGCCAGTGGCTTAGCGATGTCTCCACAAACAACCTTGTATTTGGTGTTATTAGAGTTGCCAGCCATTGTGATGATGCTGTGGTTGTACCGTTATCTTAATGGTAGCAAAGCCAGCGGCTTAGCGATTTTACATGAAGCGTTAACCAGCCGTGGCGTACTTTTGCTCACCGGTGGCTTGGTGATTGGCGCCTTATATGGTCAGTCAGGTCTGGCGGATATTTCAGTCGTCTTGGTGGGCGGTTTTAAAACTTTACTTGCGTTATTCTTACTTGAAATGGGCTTATGTACCGCTAAAGTATTTCAACCTCTGCCATGGCGGCAATGGCGCTTAATGATTTTCGCAATCGTTACGCCCATGGTGTTAGCCAGCTTTGGTTTATTGTTAGCGGCCTTGCTCAGTTTACCCGCAGGCAGTGCGTTGGTGTTAGCGACCTTAATGGCCAGTGCGTCTTACATTGCCGCACCCGCGGCTATTCGTGCGGCGATTCCGCAAGCCGATATAGGCCTTGCGTTACTTGCCTCGTTGGGCATTACCTTTCCGTTTAATATCCTCGTCGGTATTCCGCTTTATCAAAGCTGGTTAGCTTAAAACTTTAACGTGCTGCGGGTGTAGTGCCGAGCTAAACCCGCGCTATTCGCGTTAGGTGCCACAAAAGGTTTGTTTAACACATTGCGCGGCGCTCGCCGGTTGTTGATAAGGCGCATTTTCTGGCGTAGCGCTAAAAGGATCTTGCCACAGCTTATGCAGGGTATTAAACAAGGTTAAATCACCGGTATCACTAATCTCATCAATCACCTGTTGAATAAGATGATTACGTGGGATCAGTACGGGGTTTGCTTTGGCCATAATGGCATGAGCAGCAACCTGCTGACTTGCTAAACGCTGTTGCCAGCGTGCTCGCCATTGTTGTAAGGGCGCTAAAGCGATCTTTTGCTGTAAGTAAGGTGTATCAGCGTTTAATAAATCCCGAAAAGACAAGGTAAAATCAGCCGCAGCATCTTGTAATAAGTTTAGAAAATCTTCAATTAACGAACGATCCTCCGCAACCGGGTGGGCAATACCCAGTTTGGCAGCAAAACGGCTGAGCCATTGTTGTTGGTAAATATCAGGAAATTGATTTAACTCGGCCATGGCTAACTCAATGGCCGCGGCTTGATCCGGCGCCAGTAAGCCAAGCAGTGCTTCGGCCAGACGAGCAAGGTTCCACTGCGCCACTGCAGGCTGATTTTTATAAGCATAGCGACCTTGTTGGTCAATATAACTAAACACTTGCTGCGCGTTGTAGGCTTCCATAAAAGCGCAAGGGCCGTAATCGATAGTTTCAGCTGACAACAGCATATTGTCAGTATTCATCACCCCATGAATAAAACCTAAGCTCATCCACTGCGCCACCAAGGCCGCTTGGCCAGCAATCACGGTGTGTAACAAACCACGATAAGGGTTTTCTGTGTGAGTTAATGTTGGGTAATGGCGTGCAATCACATAATCGGCCAAGGCTTTTACCACCGAGCTATCGCTTTGGCTTGCAGCAAACTGCAGGGTACCGATACGAATATGGCTACTGGCCACTCGAGTTAAAATAGCGCCCGCTAAACCTTCATCTCGAAAAACCACCTCACCGGTACTGACTGCAGCAAGGGCGCGTGTAGTCGGAACACCTAGTGCATGCATGGCTTCGCTGATCAGGTATTCGCGGATCACGGGGCCAATGGGGGAGCGACCATCACCGCGACGCGAGTAGGGGGTTTGCCCCGCGCCTTTTAATTGTAAATCAAGCCGTTTGCCTTGGCTGTCTCGTACTTCAGCCAATAAAATGGCACGGCCATCACCGAGTCGTGGCACATAATGAGCAAATTGATGACCAGCATAAGCTTGCGCTAAAGGCGCTGTCCATGCGGGCAGTTGGTTACCACTGAACAGATCCAAGCCCGCGGTGCTGTGCCAATACGCTTCAGGTAAGGCTAGCTCTGCAGCTAATGCTTGATTAAAGGCGATAAATTGTGGCGCTTTTACCGGTGTCGGCTGGCAATCTGCATAACAGATAGGCGGTAACTGGCGATAACTGTGTTCAGGCTGAAATGACGACATAAACGACTCACTGTTGAGCACGCCGCGAAGCAGCGTGTGCGACTAATGGTTGAGTAGTTTACTCGGGTATTACGCTAGACACAACGCTCGCCGGCAGCAGACGCTACCGCGAGTCGCGGCTGAGAAAGTGCTTAGACTTTATTACTGGCATTGGGATCGCGATAGCGACTGACCGCTGCATTGGATGCTGCGAGCATTTTTCGGCCTTTAGCAGAAGATTGCGTCAGTAAAATAAACAGCAAATCGATCACTAACTCTTGGGCGTTACGTGACAAGATTGACGACAGACGCACCGCGCTTTCGTTGGCCATGGTTTTCAGGTTAACGGCCGATAATTTGGCAATGGTGTTGGGCGCAAAGCCGGTTAAGCTGAGGAGCTTTAATTTATGACTGCGCGCATAGTGGGCAATCGCCACCATTTCTGGCGTTTCGCCCGATTCACTGAGCATAAACAGCACGTCCTTACTGCCAAAATGGGCTAACTCAGCTAACTGTATATGGTTATCACTCTCTGCCGTCGCGTTCATGCCGAGTTTACGCAGCTTAAGACAAAAATCTTGTGCCACTAAAAAGGATGCGCCTTTACCGGTCAGCATGATTCGCCGCGCTTGCAATAAGATACGGCATACCTGTTCCATCAGTGGTTGTTCATTTGCACTAAGTGTGTGGGTTAACACCGCAATTTTACCGGCTAATAACTTGCGGGCCATCTCTGAATAGGAGTCATCTAAAGCAATATCACCGTGTAATTTATCATCTTGCGGCTCAGGAAAGTTAAGCACGGTATCATTAACCGCAAACTTAAAATCGGGATAGCCTTTATAACCGAGTTTTTGGCTAAAACGTACTACGGTGGCCTGGCTGACCCCCACTTGTTGTGCTAATTCTTGCGAGGATAATTGACGAATAAGTTGCGGATTTGCCATCACAAAATCGGCAATTGCTTGTTCTGTTTTGCGTAAGCGTCCTTGCACTAGCGCAATACGTTGTAATACGGCCATAACGTCTCTGTGTTTACCAATATGGTGTGCAGTATAAGCTGACTCGCTGCTTGAAAACTAGCTTAGCTTAGCGGCGAATAATTTAAAGGATTGCTGATTTGCCACGCTACGCTTACAATTGCCGATCGCGTAAGTTGCTAATAAAGGAAGCGTTACACCGTGTTAAACAAAAACTTTTTAACCAATTTTTTAGCTTGTGTCTTGGTGTTGAGCGGTTGGCTACTCGAGCATGCCTTGTTACTCAATATGGGGTTATTTGCGTTGGCTGGCGCCATTACCAATACCTTGGCCATTCATATGCTGTTTGAACGCGTGCCGTTTTTATATGGATCGGGCGTGATCCCACTGCGTTTTAATGAGTTTAAAACGGGTATTCGCCAGTTAGTCATGACACAGTTTTTTAGCCGTGAACATATGCAGCGTTTTTTAACGGCCAAAGAGCAGCAGCAGGCTTTTGATTTTGCCCCCATTATTGAGCAAACTGATTTATCGGCTACCTTTACCGGTTTGTTAAAGGTGGTGGAGCAATCTTCATTAGGCGGCATGTTGGCAATGTTTGGTGGCAGTGCGGTGTTGCAACCATTACAAGAGCCATTTTTAACGAAGCTGAAGCAATCGTTAATTGATATCACGCAAACTGCAGAATTTCATCAGCAAGTGCAAGCCCAGTTATTACAGGCCGATCAGTTGCATCAACTGGCCGAACAAGTTGAGCACATCGTGCAACAGCGCTTAGATGAGTTAACCCCGGCATTAGTAAAAGACATTATCCAACAAATGATCCGCGAGCATCTCGGATGGTTAGTGGTGTGGGGCGGTGTTTTCGGTGGTTTGTTAGGTTTACTGGCAGGCGTGTTAGTGTAAATATTTTGCTTTTATTTACCAGAAGCGTTATCAATAAAGCCATGGTTGAAGTTCTCGGCTAGGTCGCACAAATTACCGTTAGCATGAGAGAGTTTATTTTCTATAACAGGATTGGCTTATGAAATTATCGTTATCAACAATCTGCTATACGACAGCGTTGGCAACATTGAGCTTCAGTGCTGCGTTATGCGCCCAGCAACATACTATGCCCATGTTAAAAGGCAATGAAATAGTATGGTTACTCACCGCACAACAACAATTAGTGCAGGTCAATGCTCAAGCGCCGCAAACGGTATTAAAGCAACAGCCGCTTAAAGGTATTAATGCTGGTGAGCAGATCGTCGGTATTGATTATCGTGTCGCTTATGGCGTGTTGTTTGCGCTATCTGATCAAGGGCAACTTTATACCGTTAATACCACATCGGGACAGGCGACCGCAGTCGGTAATAAGCTGCCTGCAGGCACGTTAAAATCGGCACAATTTGGTTTTGATTTTAACCCTGCAGCTGATCGGATCCGAGTGGTAAATGCGTTAGGCCAAAATTTACGTCTCCATCCTGAAACGGGGGCTTTAGCCGCTACAGATCCTGATCTTGCTTACGCTGCAGTGGATAGCCACGCAGGGAAGGTACCCAATATTGTTGCTGCAGCTTATACTTATGATCAGCAGGATGCGAAAGTTACCAGCAACTATGCCATTGATATTAGGGCCGGTAACTTGGTTACCCAGGGTACCTTAGCGGGTGTAACGCCCAGCATTTCACCTAATACCGGGCAATTATTTACCGTTGGAAAATTAGGTATTCCTGACTTACAACAGGTCTCTTTTGATATTTCTGATATCAACAATATTGGCTTAGTTGCGCTCACTACTAATAGTCAACCGAGTACCATGCTTTATCAAATTGATTTAGCTTCAGGTCAAATGCACTTGATAGGGCAACTCATTGATGGCAGTGCCATTGTAGGAATGGCCATTGAACCCTAAAAGGAGGCTCTACCTTGTTACTGCATTCATTCTTTTACAAAGTGCGCTCGTTCAGGCTGCGAGCTTAAACGTTAGCGTTAAAGATGCTCAAGGGCGAGTGGTAAACGATGCGGTGGTATTTCTAGAATCGACTGCAGCGGCGGCTTTAGTTAAAGCAGGGCCGCTGGCGCAAATTAAACAGCGCGATAAAGTATTTACGCCAGAGCTCACGGTGATTACTAAAGGTACGGCGGTGAGCTTCCCGAATGAAGATACTGTGCGTCACCATGTCTATTCATTTTCGCCAGTAAAACAATTTGAAATCAAACTTTATGTTGGCACCCCAGCAGAGCCCGTGGTGTTTGAACAGAGCGGGGTTGCTGTGCTGGGGTGTAATATTCATGATCATATGATTGCGTGGATCGTGGCGTTAGATACGCCCTATTATGCTATCACCGATGAGAATGGCCGGGCCACGTTAAAGGATGTTCCTACAGCTGAGTATCAATTGCGCATTTGGCATAAAGATCTTATAGATGAAACGCATATTGTAAAACTACCCTTGACACTGACAGAGAACATGGCGGAGCAGCAGATAACCTTAATGCAATTAGCGCCGATGTTTTAACCATTTTAACCTAAGGGTGCGTTAGCTCCACAAGTCGGCAATCGGTGTGTTTGGGGTGTAGCGGGTGGCGAGCTGTGCCTGAAATAATTCAGCGCAGGCTAAAGCATCTGTGACCGCATGATGCGGTAGATAGGGCGGTAAGCCGTAGCGTTGCCGACTGGCCGATAAGCGGATTGAAGTGCGGGGCGTTTTACGAAATTGCTGCCATAAGCTCAACGGTTTAGCGCGATGCACTTTCGCTTCTAAGGCCATCGTATCAATCACCGGGAACTGTAATGGCTCACCTAAGCGAACCTGCAAAGCGGCGGTTAAAAAGCGCCGCTCAATATCGGCACAATGTACTAATAAAATTTTACCGGCAATGGCCGCTAAAAACTCGGGTAATATCTCAATCAGATCGGGTGCCGTTTGTAGCGCACTGTCGGTAATGCGATGAACGCGCACTGAGCTATTAGTTAGCTCAAAACGCGGTTTTACCAGCCATTGCTGTGCCGCTGAATTTAAAATACGCTGCCCCTGCACCGGCACTAAGCCAATACTTACAATACCATGCTGGCTGGGATCTAAACCGGTGGTTTCCAGATCTAATGCCATGATGGGTGTTTCGCTCACCGGCGTATCGGGGCTGACTACACCTTGTTGATAATATTGGCGCAATAATAAATGCCGGCTACTTTGGGCCAATTCCTTAAAACGTTGCTGCCAATTTAGGCGAGTGGAGTTGGGCTGAGTTGATCCAAGATAGAACATGGTTAGGCCTGAAAATGAAATTTAAGAAACTTCTGCGCATTAGCCAGCACTTGAAAGGCCGCTTTTAAATGCTTACGCTCAAATTCAGACAGTTGTTCTGGCAGGACATTATTATCGGGGTTTTGCTGTTGTTGTAACATGGCTGCCTGATGGCGAATGCGCGTCATCGCAATCACTTCATAGGCATCCCGTAAATCGTCAGCCCGACCTTTGGGTAAGATATTCAATTTACTTAATCGTGCTAAACGTTGGTAACTACTCGGGTTATCAAAGCCAAGCGATAAGGCATACACTCGTAATAAATCGGCTAACGGCGCGGTACCGCGGCGTTTAATATTCAACGATTTATTATGCTTACCATCTTCATCCATCACAAAATCTTGAAAAAAGCCCAGTGGCGGCGTGCGCAGCAGCGCATTGCGCGCCATTGAGGCCAAAAAGGTTTTATGCAAAGGCGCTTGTTGGGCAATTTGTTGATTTAATTGCGTGGCCCATTGGTTTTCCCCCCAAACGCCGTCTAAATCAAAGAAGATATTACTGTGTAGCAGTTTTTCGGGTGCGGGTTTTAAGATCCAGTCACTAAAATACTGTTGCCACACCTTTAAAGGCTGCCGCCAACGAGGATTAGTGGCCATAATATTGCCACTACATAAAGGATAACCACACTGATCCAACCCCTGACAAACAAAGTTGGCCAAAGCTGCAAAATAAGCATCATGTTGCTCGGCAACATAGCGGTCATCTAAGATAAGTGCGTTATCTTGATCGGTGACGATCAGTTGTTCATCCCGCGCCATTGAGCCTAAAGCGACAAAGCAATAGGGTATAGGTGGTGGGCCAAGTTGTTGTTCGGCTAATTCTAGCAGTCGCTGTTTAAAACTACGGCCAATGGTGGCCATGGCGCTGCCAATCATTTGCGAATTCGCATCTTCATTGACCATTCGCACAAAGCAGGCTTGAACCGCAGGGCGCAACTGCGCTAATTCTGCAACAGTTTGCTGCTGATAAATACTGCTGACGATATACAAGCTGTTGTTTGATTCGTGTCGAATAATATCGGCAATTGCGATCACACCCAGCGCTTTATGTTGTTGCAACACCGGTAAATGATGCAGATTATGCCGCAGCATAATCATCATCGCCTCAAATACAAACTGCTCGGCTTGAACAGTGACCAGTTCTCGCGTCATGATTTGCTGAACGTTAATATCACTTTGCAAACCCGCGGCAACTAAACGATTACGAATATCGCGATCGGTAATTAAACCGCAAATATGTTCAGGCTTTGCAGGATCGGTTAATAATAAACACGATACGCTCGCCTCGCGCATTAAGGCCGCCGCTTCATACACTGTGGCATCCGCTGACAACATGACCGGCTCACGATTAACTAACTCGCAGACCTGGGCACTCATTAGCTGATGATCCGCTGCTTTGGCCAAGCGAGGCGTTGCGCGGCGCATTGCATCACCGACTTCGACATAATCAGCGAAAAATTCGTTATTATCGAACAATTGCTCAAAGGCCACTGCGGGCACTAAATAAATTAATGTATCTTCCAGCGCACGGGCAGGGAAGCGCACTTTTTTACCACGCAACAAGCCCTGTTCACCAAACAAACCGCCTTCAGCCAGGCGATTATATAAATCGCCATTACGCCGAAAGGTTTCAACCACACCTGAGCGGATCACATACAAGGCATCTAACGGAGCATTGTAGGTAAGGATCTCGCTACCGGCGCGATAATAGGCCACATCAATCTGTTGTGCCAAAGTGGTTTGCTCTGGCAACGACAGCTCTTGAAATGGCGAGTGTCGTTGCAAGAAACTTAATACCTCGAGTTGTTCAATTTCTAATTGATCGCTGCTCATAGGGTCGCTTAATCCGGTCTGGGTTCAGACATCAAACCTTTGATAATAGCGATAGACGCTGCCAAAAGCACCAAGGTAAACGGCAAGCCGGTTGAGACCGCCATGGCCTGCAAGGCTGTTAAGCCACCTCCCAGTAATAGCACTACAGCAACTAACCCTTCAAAAGTACACCAGAACACACGTTGTACCGTTGGCGCATTTACTTTGCCGCCGGCGGCAATGGTATCGATAACCAGTGAGCCTGAATCTGAAGAGGTTACAAAAAACACCACAACCAAAATAATGGCGATAAACGAGCTGATTTGCGCTAGCGGTAACGCATCAAGCATGGCGAATAATTGCAGTGGTAAAGCCGCTTCTACCGCCGCCTGATAACCTTCTTGCACCACTTGGCTAATGGCGGTACTACCAAATACGGTCATCCAGAATACACAGGCTAATGACGGGATTAACAGTACTGAAATTAAAAATTCGCGTACGCTACGACCACGAGAAACCCGTGCGATAAACATACCAACAAACGGTGACCAGCTGATCCACCATGCCCAGTAAAAGGTCGTCCAGCCTTGTGAATAATTGGTATCTTCGCGACCAATCGGATTAGACAGTGCGGGTAAATGTTCTAGGTAGCTAATCAGGTTGGTGGTAAAACCGGAGAAGATCGCTAACGTCGGGCCAACAATAATGACGAAGAGCAGCAGTAATGCGGCTAATACCATATTAATTTCCGACAGTCGTTTAACACCGGCTTCTAAGCCAGCAACCACTGAGAATAAGGCGATCGCGGTAATACCAATAATCAACAGTACTTGGGTAGTAGTACCACCTGGAATATCAAATAAATAGGTTAAACCGGCACTGGCTTGTGATGCACCAAAACCCAGCGAGGTGGCTAAACCAAATAGGGTAGCAAACACCGCGAGGATATCGATAATATGCCCAGGCCAGCCCCAAACGCGTTCCCCTAAGATAGGGTAAAACACTGAGCGAATGGTCAGAGGTAAGCCTTTATTAAAACTAAATAAAGCTAAACCTAAGGCTAAAATGGCATAAATTGCCCATGGATGCAGCGCCCAGTGAAAAATCGTTGCTGCCATCGCAAGTTCTGCTGCAGCGGCGCTGTCACCCGCGGCACCGCCTAACGGCGCCCAGTCGGTGCGTACACCGTCGGTAAATTGTGTGCCCTGCATTGCTGTACCAAAATGCGTTAGTGGCTCAGAAACACCATAAAACATTAAGCCAATACCCATACCGGCGGCAAACAGCATGGAAAACCAACCCATATAGCTAAAATCAGGTGTGGCTTCAGTACCGCCTAAACGGACTTTGCCCAAGGGGCTAACAATAAGCGCCAAACAAATCAGCACAAAAATATTGGCTGCCGATAGGAAAAACCAGTCGAGGTTTGAGGTTAAGGTATTACGCAAAGTGGTAAAGGCTGGGCCAGCTTCTTCCCGAAAAACCAGGGTTAAAATGACAAAAGCAATAATCGCCAAAGCGGAAATTAAAAAAACGCGGTTGTGAATATCCAGACCAAAGGGACCAATTTTCACGACAACATTGTCTTGACCAATTTGGTAATCGGTATCAATCGGATTGACGGCCCCATCGGGGATCATCGGATCTTTTTGTTGTGTCATACATTAAATCCTTTGCTTAGAAATAATAACCAATATTGATGTTGAAACGGCGCTCGGTATCATCGCTGTTACCTGCAGCACTGCCGCCAACAAAGGGTTGGTTGCGGGCATGCACTAAATCGAAATAAGTGAAGAGACCGCCTGCAGCAACAGAGAAACCGGCGACATTCATCATGGTATCGGCGGTACCGTCCGATTTGTCGTATACCAAGCCGTAGTTGTTATAAAATTGCAGACCCGTTACTGGGCCCCATTGCACGGGCAGGCTGTAAGCAATATTGGCTGTTATTGATTTGGCTTCAGCGGCAATACTGTCGTAGAAGGCATAAGCGCCAACGGCGATCCGTGTGGTGTCATCTAAGTTGTAGTTGTACTCGGTGTGCTGTAGCTGTAAGTTCCAGCGACCATAATGGCTGTTTAGGTGTAAACCGAAGGCATTGTAGTCACCCGCACGTTGCCGACCGTCATGTAAGCCACCGGCTAAAGCCGAGATCCCCAGTTCGGTTTTTACACCGGCAAATTCGGTGTGATAAGCAAAGCGACCACTTAAGGTGTTGTATTCGCCAATCGCATAACTGGGATCGGCATAAATCCCTTCGTTGCCCACACGGCCACCCACGATGTCATAAGAATAACGATCTGCACGGTCTTCGACATAACCATCTACGCCGCCGAGCTCATCATTTTTGAAGAAACCCACATCTAACTGCCAGTTGTCGGCAATTTGTCGCTTAAACAGGATCCCTAAGTCAAAATCATCTTCTAAACCTAGGTAGTAATTGGTGCTAAAGAAGTAGTTATGCGAGTTATAAGGCCAGTTGCCGAACGGTACTTGAATAATACCGGCTTGAGTTTGCCAATTTTCAGATAATTGATAGCCAACATAGGCGTATTTAATGGCTGTCATGTAATCAAAGAAACGGATTTCGGCATCCAGTGTGACATCGCCCACGCTGCCATGCAGGTTTAAGCGAAAAATATCAAAATCAAAATCACCGCCACGGTTCTTATTACCATCGCTATAAGAGGTATGACTAAAGTTGGTACGAATAGCACCCCCCACGCGAATACCGTCTGCTTTCTCTTCTGCCGGCTCAGTGGCCGCTATTTCAACTTCTTTAACAACGGTGACGGTTTTAGCGTCAGCTGTTGTCGCTTCTTGTTGCGCTAAACGGGCTTCAAGACGGGCGATTTGTGCTTTTAATAATTCGAGTTGGGCTTTGACATCTTGTTGCTCATCAGCAACAACGGTAGCAGGGGTTAAGGCGGCAGTAATAAAGAGTGCCAACAGTGATTTTTTGATCATAAGAAGTGCCTGTTTTAGATGGGTCTATTAAACAAGCGATGTAGTATAGCACAATTTAAAGACACCCCCAAACTGGCTTAAATTTAAGCTATTAATTTTAAATAACTATTTTGTAGTGAATGCAAGGCCTTTTATACGGCGGTCTCGCTGCAGTTTGCTGCAGCATGATCTTGCCAGACAAGAGAGTTATTTCAGCTCAGCAATATTCAGCTATATTTAATCAGATGATTGTTATTTGGCAGCGGTGGCGTTTATCACTTGGTGAAGAGATTGCGCTCGCTGTTGCCTAACCACGGCGTTTAGATTATGCAAAACCTTATTGACCAACGCAGTTTATTTAGATTGCTCTTTAGCATCTTCGTGCTGTTAATGTTCCCTTTTTTAGCCATGCAAGTTACTGCAGAAGTCTATTGGAGCCTCACTGACTTTATACTGGCGGCAGCGTTATTGTTTGTCTTCGGTTTTACTATTTTGGTTATTAGGCGCAAAGTAACTGGCAGAAGAACGCGGCTGAGCTTACTGCTACTTTGTGTCGCGTTATTTTGTTTGGTGTGGGCACAGCTGGCAGTTGGGCTGTTTTAAATAAGACTTACCCATATTAGGCCTTATTTAATACGTTAATTTAACGTTATAGGTGATGTATTTAATGCACTTTGCTGAATTTTTCTTGATTGTAGGTTATGCCATCGAAGCGGTGGGAGTGTTTGTGATTGTCGCCGGTATGGTGATTTCATCTGTCAGTTATCTGCGTAATTTTCGAAAGATGGCTGAGGGTGAAGCTTATTTGGCCTATCGTCGACAATTGGGGCGTTCAATTATTTTGGGCTTAGAGTTTTTGATTGCAGGCGATATTGTCAGAACGGTGGTGGCGGCCGAAACATTAGAAAACGTGGGTTTGTTGGGCTTGATTATTTTGATCCGGGCCTTTTTAACCATGAGCTTGCATGTTGAAGTGGAAGGGCGTTGGCCTTGGCAAAATCATACTGAAAAAACCGTTGCTAAAAAGCCTAGCAAAGACGAAAACCCTGGCTAGGGTAAAGTGTTATGCAGTAGCGGCAGGTGCGCGAACAAGATTTATTAACAATAATAATATGGCATACCCGGTGTGGTTGCCGTGGTGATGGAGAATTGACATGGTTGAGGTAAGTATATTTGCCGTATTAGTGGCAGCAATCAGTAGTTTTGTGCTGGGTGGCTTGTGGTATTCCCCCTTACTGTTTGGTAAGGCTTGGCTGAAAGAAAGTGGCGCACCGACAACACCGGGTCACCCCGCTAAGGTATTTGGTATCAGTTTTATCTGCAGTTTGCTGGCAGCTTATGCCTTTGCAGTGTTAATGGGGTCGTCTGCAGATCTGGCCACGGCCTTGCACATGGGGTTATTAGTTGGCGTGTGTTTTGTCGCCACCAGTTTTGGCATTAATTATCAGTTTGTGCAGCGTAGTGGTCGTTTGTGGTTAATTGATGGTGGCTATCATATCTGTCAGTTTCTGTTGTACGGTTTGGTGTTCGGTTTGTGGCCTTAATGTCTGAGTATTAGGGTCTACAAAAAGAACAGGCACCGCGTGGGTGCCTGTTTAGTTCTTTTAAAAGCGAATTATTTCAGATCAAACCGATCGGCATTCATCACTTTTACCCAGGCGTTAATAAAGTCTTTCACAAACTTTTCCTGGTTATCGTCTTGCGCATACACTTCGGCATAAGCACGTAAAATAGAGTTTGAACCGAAGACTAAATCGACTCGTGTCGCTGTCCATTTTACTGTGCCGGTATCACGGTCAACAATGTTGTAACTATTGCGGCCCGTTGGTTTCCAGCTGTATTGCATGTCGGTTAAGTTAACAAAGAAATCATTACTTAACACCCCCTCACGGTCAGTAAAGACACCATGTTTGCTGCCAGCATAGTTGGTGCCAAGTACCCGCATACCACCGATTAACGCGGTCATTTCTGGTGCTGTTAAGCCTAATAGCTGCGTTTTATCCAACATCATTTCTTCTGGCTGTACCGCATAATCTTTTTTCAGGTAGTTGCGGTAAGCATCATGTAAGGGTTCTAACACCTCAAACGCTTCGATGTCCGTTTGTTGTTGTGTCGCATCGCCACGACCTCCAGCAAAGGGCACGCTAACATTCACGCCTGCCGCTTTGGCGGCTTGTTCAATAGCGGCGGTACCCCCTAACACAACAAGATCAGCGATACTGACGTTTTTAGCAAAATCCGCTTTAATCTTGTCATACACCGCCAAAACTTTTTGTAAACGAGCAGGCTCGTTACCTTCCCAATCTTTTTGAGGCGCCAGACGAATACGCGCGCCATTAGCACCGCCACGGTAATCAGAGCCACGGAATGTACGGGCGCTATCCCAAGCGGTTGCTACTAACTCACCAATAGTTAAACCACTGGCTAAGATTTTTGCTTTTAATGCTGTCACATCAGCATCGGTAAGTTGATAATCGGCAGCGGGGATCGGATCTTGCCAGATTAACTCTTCTGCTGGCACATCTGGGCCAAGGTAACGGCTACGAGGGCCTAAATCACGGTGCGTTAATTTAAACCAGGCCCGAGCGAATACGTCATCAAAATAAGCTGGATCTTTATAAAAACGCTCAGAGATTTTGCGATATTCTGGATCCATTTTTAGTGCCATATCGGCATCGGTCATCATCGGGTTACAACGAATTGACGGATCTTCTACATCAACCGGCTTATCTTCTTCTTTAATGCTTACCGGCTCCCACTGACTGGCACCGGCTGGACTTTTGGTCAGTTGCCAATCGTGTTCTAGCAGTAAATAGAAGTAACCGTTATCCCATTGGGTAGGGTTGGTAGTCCACGCGCCTTCAATACCACTGGTCATGGTATCGCGACCTATGCCACGGGTTTTGTGGTTAACCCAGCCAAAGCCTTGCTCTTCAATCGGCGCGCCTTCTGGTGCCGGGCCTAGATTGCTCTCTTTGTTGTTACCATGCGCTTTACCCACGGTATGGCCACCTGCCGTTAAAGCAACGGTTTCTTCGTCATTCATGGCCATGCGTTGAAAAGTCACGCGCATATCATGCGCGGTTTTAAGCGGATCGGATTTGCCATCAACCCCTTCCGGATTGACATAAATGAGACCCATCATCACTGCAGCGAGTGGGTTTTCTAAATCGCGCTCACCAGAGTAACGAGTACCTGGGCTACCAGATGGGGCTAACCATTGTTTTTCTGAGCCCCAGTAGGTGTCTTTTTCTGGATGCCAAATATCTTCCCGGCCCCCAGCAAAGCCAAAGGTTTTTAAGCCCATTGATTCATAAGCCATGTTGCCGGCCAAGATCATTAAATCGGCCCAAGAGAGTTTATTGCCGTATTTCTTTTTAATGGGCCACAGTAAGCGACGGGCTTTATCTAAGTTGCCATTGTCTGGCCAGCTGTTTAGTGGCGCAAAACGTAAATTGCCGGTACCGGCACCGCCACGGCCATCGGCAATACGGTAGCTACCAGCACTGTGCCAAGCCATTCGAATAAATAAACCACCATAATGACCCCAGTCAGCCGGCCACCAAGATTGGCTGTCGGTCATTAAGGCTTTCAGATCGGTTTTAACTGCGTCTAAATCTAAAGTTTTAAAGGCTTCGGCGTAGTTAAAATCAGCACCCAGTGGATTGGTTTTCTGATCATGCTGGTGCAAGATGTCTAAATTAAGGGAGTTTGGCCACCAGGCCATAGTGCTGTTGGCATTGGCCGTGTTCGCGCCGTGCGCGATAGGGCATTTGCCAGAGGAATTGTTCGTACTCATTGATCACTCCTTATTGAGGTCGTTGCAAAAACGTTTACGGCTAAGCCGTTTGTAACTGCATTGACTATAGACCCCTAACAAATTTTTTTAAAGTGACTTATTCCGAACAGTCTAATAGCTTTTTTGAATTAGGAAATGAATTAGTGGTTAAAATAAATGGCTAAAAGTGGCAGCTTAATGCGGTTGCCACTCTACACCGTAATGCGTAAATATCTCGGCATCGCGGTTATACCAGCGCCGAAACGGTTCAATATCAAAACCGTGTAATTGCGCCAGCCACGCATAACGTATAGCGGTTTTTAATAAATCAGGGTATTGCCAGATCCGGCCATAGGCAACCACTGCTAGCTCAGGTTGCTCGCCCAAAATATCAATGGCTTGCATCACTTTGTGTAAATAACGCAATTCTTCGGTAAACTCGGGAGTAATGCTGCTGTTATCGTGTTTGCTGCTCATTATGCCAGATCCTTTTTCCTACAATAATCCTATATCGGCCAGCCAGGAGTAAGGTTTAGCGGGATCCGTTACTATGACAACACTTATCACGCTAAGTGAATAAATTATTTGAATTTTATTATTGGTAAGTGGGTACAAGGCCATACCACAGTCAGCAGCGTTAAAGTTTAATCAGCGCTTGTATTCAGTGTCTGTTGTCACCATTAACAAGCTAGCCTACTTGCTGACTTACCCGAGGAATGTATGACTGTTGCCAGCAAAGGCGTTGCCACACGTGCTGTATTACCGTGGATCGGCCGCTTTTTATTACCTTATCGCGGCCGTGTGGTCGCAGCCATTGTGTTTCTGTTGATTGGTTCTTTAGCCTGGCTGGGTTTAGGGCAGGGCGTGCGACTGATGGTCGACGAAGGCTTTGTTACCGGAGATTTAGCGCGTTTAAATCAACTCACTGCCCTAGTGCTTGGCATCACCTTACTCGCCTCGGTTGCGGTATTTTTACGCTTCTATTTTATGAGCTGGCTGGGTGAGCGCGTCAGTGCCGATATTCGCAATGCGGTGTATCACAATATGCTAAGGCTCTCACCGGCGTTTTACAGTGAAACGCGCACCGGCGAAGTCATTTCCCGTTTTACCGCCGATACCACCTTGTTACAAAGCGTGGTCGGTTCCAGCCTTTCGATGGCACTGCGCTCTGCGGTGACGGCCATCGGCGGTTTAATTATGATGGCTTTTACCAGCTTTAAATTAACCGCCTTAGTATTTATCGCGGTGCCCTTAGTACTGTTACCTATTTTAGTGTTAGGCAAAAAGGTACGGCAACTGGCGCGAGACAGCCAAGACAAATTAGCCGTTATTGGTGCTCATGTGGATCAAAGTCTGCACGAAATTCATACCGTACAAGCCTATGGTCACGAAGCACGCGATGAAACCGTGTTTAAAGCAAAAATCGAGCAGGTGCTCGCTGCCGCGCGCGGCCGTATTTTTTATCGCGCGTTGTTAATTGGTACGGTGATGCTGCTGAGCATTGGCGCTATCACCATTGTCGGTTATGTCGGCGCTTTAGATGTGGTGAGCGGTAAGGTCAGCCCTGGGCAATTAACCGCCTTCTTGTTTTATGCCGTAATGGTGGCCGGCGGCATGGCGACGATTAGCGAAGTGATTGGTGAGGTACAGCGCGCCGCAGGTGCGGCTGAACGTTTAATTGAATTAGCGGAAATGCCAGTGACGATTGGTGCGCCAGTGCAACCGCTAACGCTTACCGCTCCGGTGCGCGGTGAGCTGCAATTTAAGCAGGTTGCTTTTGCTTATCCGCAAGTCCCTGAACAAACCGTGTTGTCACAACTGGATCTGCACATTCAACCCGGTGAGCGTTTAGCCCTTGTTGGCCCCAGTGGCGCCGGTAAAAGTACTTTATTTCAATTGTTACAACGCTTTTATGATGTCACCGAAGGCAGCATAGCGTTAGATGGCCAAGCCATTACACAGCTTGACCCTCAGCAGTTACGCGCACAATTTGCACTGGTACCGCAAGATGCCGTAATATTTGCCGATTCTGTTGTCGAAAACGTGCGCTATGGTCGGCCAGAGGCCAGCTTGGCTGACGTTAAAGCGGCCTGCCAAGCCGCGCGTGCCGATGAATTTATTCAGCAGTTTAGTGCCGGTTACGAAACACAACTGGGTGAGCGCGGTGTGCGCTTATCGGGTGGTCAAAAACAACGTATTGCCATTGCCCGCGCCATTTTAGCGGATCGGCCGATTTTGCTATTAGACGAAGCCACCAGCGCTTTAGATGCCAGCAGCGAACACGCTGTTAAGCAAGCGTTAGAGCAAGCGATGCAAGGTCGCACCACCTTGATCATTGCCCATCGACTGAGCACGGTACTGACTGCCGATCGCATTTTAGTGTTAGATAAAGGTCGCGTAATTGCCAGCGGTAAGCATGACGAGCTTTTACAAAGTTGTGCGCTGTATCAAGAATTGGCGCAACTGCAATTTTTAACGGAATAAGCTTTCACCAAAGCTGATTAGTTTGCCAGAGCGCTGGCAAGGTGCGGTGAGCTTCACAAACCCCAATAACAAGCAAAGAGTGCGCAATGTTACTACCTATTCTCGCCATCAGTGTTGGCGCTTCCTTTGGCGCGGTGTTGCGCTGGTTACTTGGCTCAGCGCTGAATCAACATTGGCATGTGTTACCACTGGGTACCTTGACCGCCAATTTACTGGGCGGCTTTTTAGTCGGGGTGGCGGTGCCATGGTTGGCGCAACACTCTAGCTTAGCGCCAGAGTGGCGTTTATTGATTATCACCGGCTTTTTAGGTGGCTTAACGACGTTTTCCACCTTTTCTGCGGAAGTGATTGAAATGCTGCTAGAGCAAAAAATGGCACACGCTGCTGCCACTGCAGGCCTCCATCTTTTCGGTTCTTTACTATTAACCGGGGTGGGTTTTGCCATTGCTCGTGTTTTGTTACAGCCTAGCGCGACAATTTAAGCTATTTGGGTTAACGCTTCGCCAGCGCGACAGGCTTCTGATCACCGCAGTTTGCTTATAATGATACTGATATGTACGCCAACGCTACACTGTGCAAATTTACAGTGTGGCGTTATACTGCCTGCTCGTTATGATATCGCAACCATCGTTATTGCCTTTGCAAACAGTTAACTGACTGTTTTAGCAAATGCAGTCAAGTTTTCAGGAACGAAACAATGACCCTCACCCCCGGCTTTATTGCTGCCCATAGCCATCGCTTAGAAGCCTTAACTGATCTTGTGGTGCAGTTAGTGGCGCAATATCCGATAGCCCCTTTAGAAGAAGAAGTGGTATTGGTGCAATCTAATGGTATTGCCCAGTGGTTAAAACAAGCACTGGCCAGTCATACCGGTATTGCCACTATGCTGGAGGTGACTTTGCCTGCCCGTTTAGTGTGGCGTGCCTATAGGGCCGTGCTTGGCCAAGCGATCCCCAGGCAATCACCGTTTGATAAAAGCCGTTTACGCTGGCGCTTATTGCGTTTACTACCTGCGTTGATGCAGCAACATGCCGAGTTTGCCGCGCTGCAAAGTTATGTGGCAGAAGATGCCGATCAACGTAAGCTATTTCAGTTAAGTGACAAGCTCGCTGATTTGTTCGATCAGTATCAAGTGTATCGGGCTGATTGGCTGGACGCTTGGGCTAACGGTCAGGCAACAATTTGGCATCGTGGTAAAGCCGAGCCTTTAGCCGCCGATCAGCAATGGCAGGCTCTGTTGTGGCGAGCCTTGGTGCAAGATATTGGCGCCGAGCAAATTTGTAGTAACCGCGCTACTTTGCATCAGCGCTTTTTGACAGAAGCCGCTATCCTCACCGCCGCGGATCGCAAACCGGCCGCCTTACCGCCGCGCATTGTGGTGTTTGGTATTTCTTCCTTACCGCGGCAAACCTTAGAAGTGCTACACGCCCTTAAAGGGCTGTGTCAGGTGGTGCTGTGCGTTCATAACCCGTGTAAATACCACTGGGCCGATATTGTGGATGGCCGTGAGTTGTTAAATCAAGCAGCGAAGCCTCGCTTTAAAGAAAAACAACCCTTAACGGCAGTCGCGCAAGCCGAGTTACATCAATTTGCTCAACCCTTGCTGGCGTCTTGGGGCAAACAGGGGCGTGATTATATTCGTTTACTGGATGAGTTTGATGAAACGCGGGCTAAGGCTGAGCGTTTTGCCGATCTGCATTTTGATTTATTTGATGAAGATGAAAACGACACGCTATTAGCACATTTACAAAGTGATATTTTGAATTTACGGCCTTTAGCAGAAAGTCAGCAAGGGCGGCAGCGCCAAGCAACTGATCAGTCATTACTTTTTCAATCTTGTCATAGCCCACAGCGCGAAGTGGAAGTGTTGCATGATCAATTACTTGCCGCCTTTGCCGCCGACCCAAGCTTGCAACCGCGCGATATTATGGTGATGGTACCGGATATCAACCATTATGCGCCCTATATTGATGCCGTGTTCGGTCAACTAGCGCGCGAGGATAAACGTTTTATTCCTTATACCATTGCCGATCAAGGGTTACGGCAGCGTAACCCGATGTTGCAAGCCCTTGAATTGGTGCTCAGTGCGCCACAACAGCGTTTTACCCAAAGCGATGTATTCGATTTACTTTATGTGCCGGCAATTCAACAGCGTTTTGCGATCAACCAAGCGCAGGTAGTGCAACTGCAGCAATGGAGCCAAGCAGCCGGTGCTCGCTGGGGCTTAGATGCGAAGCAGCGCCAAGCCTTGGGTTTAGACTATTCCTTTAATGCCAATAGTTGGCAATTTGCGTTAGATCGTATGTTGTATGGCTATGCCGCTGGCAACCAAGTTGAGCAACCGTGGCAGCAGATTGAACCCTATGCTGAAGTCGCCGGTATTGCTGCGCAAGCGGTGGGGGCACTTGCCAATGTACTGCAGCTATTACAGCATTATTGGCAAGCCTTGGCACAAAGCCAAACACCGGCACAGTGGCATCAATTATTACAAAACTTGCTGGATGAACTGTTTTTAGCCAAGTCAGATGAGGAGTATTTACTGCTTGGTCGGTTACGCGATACTCTTGATGAGTGGTTAAGCAGTACTGATGAAGCCGAGTTTCACGGCGAGCTGCGTTATAACATCGTGTTGGATGTTTGGTTAAGTGCGGTGGATGAGCCTAATTTACAACAGCGCTTTATGGCCGGCAGTGTCAACTTTGCCACCTTAATGCCGATGCGGGCTATTCCGTTTAAACGTATTTGTTTGCTGGGAATGAATGATCAAGATTACCCACGAACCAGCAGTAAAACCGATTTTGATTTAATGAGTTATTACACGCGGCCCGGTGATCGCTCGCGCCGTGAAGATGACCGTTATTTATTTTTAGAGGCCATGCTCTCGGCGCGTGAGCAATTTTATATCAGCTGGGTTGGGCAAAGTGCGCAAGATAATAGCCATTTGCCGCCATCGGTATTAGTGGGGCAATTACAAGAACACCTGAATGCGGTATGGGGTGCAGACTGCGCTGCGGCCTTAACGCTTAACCATCGCTTACAACCTTTTGCCAGTAGCTATTTTCAAGCTGAGGCGGATGCCCGCTATTTTAGTTATGCCAAAGAGTGGTTGCCGTTACATCAGCATAATACAACTGCGGCTGCCGCTACGCTGACACCTTTACCGGCGTATCAAGCTGAAGCGGCGTTTAGTTTAGCTGACTTACGCATATTACTGCGTGAACCGGCACAAATGTTAGCCCGCAGACGGCTTGGGGTTTATCTTGAGCGTGTTGAGCAAGCCGCCACCGATGTTGAGCAATTTACTGCCGATAATTTAGTGGCTTGGCAACAACGCGATCTGTTGTTACAGCAACTATTGCAAGCCGAAACCAATAGCATGAGCATCGCGCCGACACTGTTGTTGCAGCAGAGTATTACTCGGCTAAGGCAGCGCGGTCATCTGCCTTATGGCCATGCGGCTGATCCGGTTTTAGCCGACAGCGAGGCGGCAGTACTGACGATATATGAATACTTTTGCAAGTTACGCGATACCAAAAAGCCGTTTAGTGCAGAGCGATTTAGCTTATCTTTCGAAGGTTACCAGTTAGAAGATGAGCTAAACAGCCTGTATCACGTTGCCGATGGGCAGTTGCTGCAAATCGAATTAAACGTGAGCAAAGTGGCTAATTTTAAAGCGCGCAGTCACGAACTGGTTTGGCGTAACGTTATCGTGGCTTATTTAAAGCATCTTTTTGCCAGTGCCGCGTTACCAAATCAGTTACTCAGTACGGTTATTATTGGTGAAGGCAGCATGTTAACCCTGTCGCCCATGGCGGCAGATGAGGCGACAAGTCAGCTGGCTAATTTATTTAAACTCTTAACCGAGGCGTTGTCTCAGCCATTACCGGTTGCGTTAAGTTTGGCCGAAGCCTGGTGGAAAAAATCAGATAAAGACCAAGAATTGACTGAACAAGACTTAAGCAAATTATACCTAGGTGATGACTTTATTGCCGGTGAACAAAGCAAGTTAGGGTATTTAGCGCGTTTTTACACCGATGCCCAGAGCCTGCTTGCCGCGAACTTCGTCAGTTATTGTCAGCAATTTTACCAGCCGATGTTTGCCTTATTACAACAAGGCAGCGCCACAAAACTGGATACGGCTCAGGATGCAGGAGATGAGGCATGAGCGTCACGTTAAGCAGTCCTTTGCAATTGCCTTTAGCGGGCAGTGCTTTAATTGAAGCCAGTGCCGGTACGGGCAAAACCTTTACCATTGCGGCCTTGTATGTGCGCTTTATTTTGGCGCATATTCCCACAATTTTGGCACCCGCTCGTCGCGCTTTACCTTTATTACCAGCAGATATTTTGGTGGTGACGTTTACTAAAGCGGCCACAGCTGAGCTGAAAGATCGTATTCGCCAGCGTTTAGTCGAAGCCGCGGTGTTGTTTCGAGACACTGAAACACCGGCTGGCGCCGATCCTTTTTTGGCGGCGCTAAAAGCCGAGTTTGCCGTTGAGCACTGGCCACAATGTGCTTATGCGTTGCAAATGGCCAGCGAAGCGATGGATGAAGCCAGTGTTAAAACGATCCACAGCTGGTGTCAAAATGTGCTGCGTGAGCATGCTTTTAGCAGTGGCAGTTTATTTAGCCAGCAATTAGTCACTGATCTCAGTCAATTTAAGCTAGAAGCCGTACGTGATTATTGGCGTAACTTTTGTTACCCCTTAAATGCGCAGCAATTGCAGGCGGTGCGTGCTGTTTGTCAAAGCCCAGAAGACTTGTTAGAGCGGATTAACGGTTTATGGGAGCATGCCAAGCCAAGCCTAACGCCCCTTGATTTGGCCGAGATGATCAACGCGCAACAGCAGCAGTATCAGCAGCAGATCTTAGCGGCGCAGCAAGATTGGCAAACGCGCTTACCACGTTATATCGATTGGGTTGATTTGGCCTGCAACAACAAATGGCTGGATAAACCACGCACTTATAATAGTAATAAGGTACGCAAAGACTTTTCGGCATTAAATCAATGGTTAGCCACTGCCGATGAGCAGGTACTGCAAGATTTTCCTGATTTAAAAGACGCGCTACTAAAAAACTACGGTAGCGATTTTCAGAGTAATTACACTGGCCCAGCTTTAGAGGAAGATTTTCCGGCGCAGTTATTGGCTCTGAATAGCTTGTTTAACCAAGGCCCGGATTTAACCCTGAGTTTATTAAGCCATGCCGTCAGTTGGTGTAAAGCGCGGTTTCAACAGCAGTTAGCGCGGGATGCGTTAATGGGTTTTGACGATATTATTGAACAAACGGCGCGCGCGGTCACGTCGGCGAGCGGTGCACAATTAACCGAGGTACTTCGACAGCAATATCCGGTAGCGCTGATTGATGAATTTCAAGATACCGATCCGGCGCAGTACAGCATCTTTAATGCGGTGTATCAGTTAGCCAACGATCGGCAAGATCTTGCGGTATTTTTAATTGGCGATCCAAAACAAGCCATATACGCCTTTCGTGGCGCCGATATTTTTACCTATCTGCAAGCCCGACGCGACACCGCAGGGCGTCATTACACCTTAGCAACGAATTTTCGCTCTAGCCAAGCATTAGTCAGTGCCACCAATGCCATCTTTATGCCAGCAGAGCAGGCCGCTGGCGAAAAAGCTTTTTTGTTTAATAGCGCGCAAGGTAATCAAGTGCCCTTTGTTGAGGTTGCGGCCAAAGGCGTTAAAGCGCAATTACTGATTGATGGCAAGGTACCAAGCCAAGCGTTAACACTTTGGCAGTGCAGTGCCTCGATGCTAGACAGCAGTATGGATGACAGTAAACCACTGAGCATTGAACGCTATCGGCAAAGTCAGGCTGAGCACTTTAGTGATTATATCGTGCAGCTGTTATTGCAAGCGGCGGCGGGCAAAACCGGTTTTCAGCAGGGCGACGAGCCGTTGGTGCCGCTGCAAAGTAATGATATTGCTATTTTAGTCAGTACCCACAAGGAAGGGCATTTAATGCAACAAGCACTGCGCCAACGTGGGCTGGCCAGTGTCTATTTATCTGATCGGCAATCGGTGTTTGATACCGAAGTGGCGCGCGATCTGCTAACGGTACTGCACGCCTGTGCTGAGCCTGGCGATCGCCGTGCGCTGTTAGCAGCTCTTTATACCGCGTTGTTGCAATTGCCGTTAACTGAGCTCGACCGCTTACAGCATGATGACCAGTATTGGGATCAGCGGGTCGGGCAATTTTACCAATTTGCCGCTACCTGGCAGCAGCAAGGTGTGCTGGCGATGATCCGTCAGTTATTACAGCAATTTGCTATTGCCGAGCGCTTATTAGCTGACAGTGCCCGCAACAGCGGTATCGCTGGCGAGCGTTATCTAACCGATTTGCTGCACTTGGCTGAAGTGTTACAACAAGCTGCGGCGAAATTGGATGGGCCCTTGGCATTGATCCGCTTTTTACACGAGCACATTTATCAGCGTGACAGTTTGCAACAAGCGGCCGATGAGCAAATTGTTAGGTTAGAGAGCGATGCTGAGCTGATTCAAATTGTCACGATCCATAAATCAAAAGGCTTAGAATATCCGCTGGTGTTTTTACCTTTTATCAGCAGTTGTAGACCCATTAAAGCCGATGACAAGGTGTTTAATTTTCATGATGAACACGGTCAGTTACAGCAAGTATTGCAAGCAGACGAGTTGATGCTGGCTCGCGCCGATAAAGAGCGTTTAGGCGAAGATATCCGTAAGCTTTATGTGGCACTCACCCGTGCCAAGCATGCCTGCTGGGTGAGTTTAGCGCCAGTGGGAAGCAGTAACAATCGGGTTTGGCAAAAAACCGCCTGGGCACATTTAGCCGGCTTGGCTAACAACGCCTTACCTGATGAGTGGCTTAAGCAAGCACAGCAGGTGTGGCAACACCCGGCGATTGCTATTACGCCTTTGCCGCAAGCTAGTAGCAACGTGTTCTATCAGGTAGCGCCAAGCTCCGAGCCCGCCGCCGCTGCGCAAGCACGGCATATGCCAGCCGATCATCGGTTTGATTTATGGTGGGTGGCCAGTTATTCCGCGTTAAAATACGGTGCAATGCGCCAGCCGGACAGTCCGAGTGAGCATAATCTGTTGGATGAGCAAGACGATGCACGGGATGAATTGGCTTATGCCTTAGCGCAAGATACTGCAAGTCGTGCACCGAACCATGACACTGCCGTAAGCAAGCAAGCTATGGCGCTGAGCCTACACGATTTACCCCGCGGCGCAGGGCCCGGCACCTTTTTACATAACCTATTGCAAGATGCAGCCGATGAAGGCTTTGCTAGCGTGGCGCATGACGCTGCTGTTCGCGCCGTTATTTTGGCTCGGCGCTGTCGTCATGGCAGTTGGCTGGCACGGCGGGAGCAGCTCGATAGCTGGCTGATGGCCTATTTGCAATCACGTTTTACGCTCGCCGATGGCACTCAGCTGTGTTTAGCCGATCTTAAGCACTATAAGGCTGAACCCGAGTTCTGGTTTGCGGTTAATGGTATCAGTACGCTGCAGCTCGATCAGTTGGTCTGTCAGCATGTGCTGCCAGGTTATGCCCGGCCGGGTTTACAAGCGAATTATTTGAATGGCATGCTCAAAGGCTTCATCGATTTAGTGTTTGAGCATAATGGACGTTATTATGTTATTGATTACAAGTCGAATTATTTAGGGCCAGATAACAGTGCTTACACGCCAAGTGCGATGCGCGATAAAATATTAAGTAGTCGTTACGACTTACAATATGTGTTGTACACGCTGGCATTGCATAAGCTGCTAAAAGTGCGGTTAAAAGAGCAGTATTGTTATGAGCAGCATATGGGCGGCGTAGCCTATTTATTTTTGCGCGGCCAAACATCTAACGGCTGTGCCGCCTTTACCGATCTGCCACCGGCCTCGCTAATTACAGCGCTGGAGCACTATTTACACCAAGGTTCACCGCAGGGTGACTCGGCTAAAACCGTCAGTAAGGAGCCGCAAGATGTCGAATAACCTGGTGAGCAATGCCGCCGAGAGCGCCTTACTTAAACAGATCAACAGCCCGCAATTATTGCAGTTATTGGTGGATTGGCAGCGAGTGGGTTGGTTAACTGCGCTCGATTTAGCCTTTGCTCGTTTTATTCAGCAGCATACGGCGGTTGCAAGCCCAGCTGAGTGTGACACAGCTAACCGCACTGCCACGGACCTGTCTAACAATATCAGTATGCTACTTGCCGCTTTGCTTTCGCATCAAGTGGGGCGTGGTCATGTCTGTTTATCGCTTAGGGCGTTATTAGCCGAGCCAGAGCGGTTGTTGAATATCTCTGTGGAGAGTGCTTTATTAGCGCCAACTAGCGCTTCGTTTACGCCGCTATCAGCGGTGTCCTCTGCATTACTCGCGCCAAACCTTGGCAACGAGCAGGAAGCTTCATTAGTGACGCCTACAGCGTTATTAGCAGGTTTAACACTTACCGAGCTGCAGCAGGCCTTAGCGCACAGTGCCGCGGTGCAAGGTTCGAGTGAACAGCAGGAAGCACATCCTTTAGTGCTAGTGGGTGAGACACTCTATCTTTACCGTTATTGGCAATATGAGCGGCAGTTAGCGGCTGATTTACAGCGTTTAATGCAGCCGGTTGCCAAAGCATTACCGCCGGTGGCGCAGCTTAATAGCTGGTTAAGTGAATTATTTGATACCCCACAAACCACCGCTGCCATTAACTGGCAGAAACTGGCCTGTGTGAACACGCTGCGCAGTCATTTTAGTGTGATCACGGGCGGGCCTGGTACCGGAAAAACCTATACGGTGGTGCGCTTATTAGCCTTATTGCAACGGCTGCATTTGGCAGACTCGGCCGATGCTCAGGTTCGGCCGTTGGTGATTAAATTGGCAGCGCCTACCGGTAAAGCGGCGGCACGTTTAAAAGAGTCGATCCAAGCGGCTACCGAGCAATTACGGCAGTTACCGGCCAGTTGGCACAGTGCGCTTCAGCAGATTAGCGCTGACAGTTCGACTTTACATAAATTACTTGGGGTGCAAGCAGGTACACGGCAATTTCGTCACCACCGCGCCAAACCTTTAGCCTTAGATGTATTGATTATTGATGAAGCCTCGATGGTGGATATTGAATTGATGCATGCCACCTTAGCGGCTTTACCGCCCGGTGCGAAATTAGTATTGCTGGGCGATAAGGATCAGCTGGCCTCGGTGGAAGCGGGCGCCATTTTAGGGCAGTTATGTGCTGGCGCTGAGCAGGGCGGTTATAGCCGTGAAACCTTAGCCTTCTTGCAAAGTTTTACTCAAAGTCTCTTACCGGAATTTATGCATGATGCTGAAGCACCGCGGCATTTACAACATGTGATCATGTTGCGCGTCAGTCGACGTTTTGATGATAGCAGTGGTATTGGCGCACTGGCTCGTGTTGTTAATCACGGTCGCAGTAACGAGGTATCGGCATTATTTAATCCGGACAGTGGTTTTACCGATCTGCATTTATTACAGCCAACACAGCCAGATCCAGAAGGTCAGCAAGCGCTGTTAGCGTCTCTGCAGCAACTTTGTCAGCAAGGTTTTGCCGGTTATTTGCAGCAAATTTCAGCTCGGCCTGCGCCTGGCGCGAGTGCTGAGCAGTTTGAGCGGTGGGCACGCTCGGTGCTCAAGGCTTATCAAGGCTTTCAACTGTTAACGCCCGTACGCGATGGCCCTTTTGGTGTCAGCGGTTTAAATGCGTTAGTGCAGCAAAGCCTTAGCTTTGTATCACGTAGCGCCTCGGCACAAGGGCGGCAAGATAGCTGGTATGAAGGGCGGCCGGTGATGATCACGGCGAATGACTACAACTTGAATTTGCGTAATGGCGATATTGGTATCGTGCTGCGATCCGCCGATACAGAGCAGAAACGGGTGGTGTTTGTGGACAGTGATAATCAACTTCGTTGGATCTTACCCAGCCGTTTAGCCGAGGTGACGACTGTTTTTGCCATGACGGTGCATAAGTCACAAGGCTCAGAGTTTACGCATACGGTGTTAGTACTGCCGGATCGTGATAACCCGGTGTTAAGCCGTGAACTGTTATATACCGGCTTAACCCGCGCTGCTCAGCAACTGACCTTAGTGGTGCCGTCATGGTCCGTGCTAACACAAGCGGTGGATCGGCCAACGATCCGGGCAGGGCAATTGCACTTATCTTTTAGCCCATAGCCCATGCCGTTAATATTACGGTCAATCTCCCCCTGATAACGCGGCATAAGCTGCGCTATTCAGGGGGGAATGGTACTTGCCATCCTCGCGATATTTATGCATCATAAGTTATTGAATGCTATGGATTGGCTCTTATGTTGACTTTAACGGATTTATCCTACGCTAAACTCAAAACCTATCAGCGATTACATCGTGATCATTTCCCTGAAAATTTAGCGTTGCGGGTGCATCGGGCGCTGAGTTGGCTAGCCCGCGCCGAAGCCGCCAGAGCGGCGCAAGATAGCGACAGTGCCTTTATCTTTTATTGGATCAGCTTTAATGCCGCCTATGCCAATGATTTTGGTCAAGCCGACCGGTTACCGGAGCAAGAACATTTTCAGCAGTTTTTAGCTAAGATCTGCGCTTATGATACCGGTGAACACTTGTATGAGCTGATTTGGCAGCAATTTTCATCCAGTATTCGGCTGTTAATCAGTAATCATTTTGTCTATGCACCGTATTGGGAGTTTCAGCGCGGTCGTATCAGTGAGGCTGAGTGGTTAAAACGTTTTGCGCAGTCTAAAGAGCAAACCCACAACGCCTTAGCCAACAAGAATGTGCCGCTGGCGCTATCGCATATTTTTAATCGTTTATACACCTTACGTAATCAACTTATGCATGGCGGCTCGACGTGGAATAGCCAGGTAAATCGTCAACAAGTGAACGATGCCAGTAATTTACTGAGTAAACTGGTACCGCTGATTATTGGTTTGATGATGAATGCGCCCGATCAATTATGGGGTGAGGCGATTTACCCGGTGATTAACCCGTCTTAGCTTACCACCGGCAACTGTAACCAGTTGGTGGTGTACGCCGGAGACAAATGTTGCCGTTTCATCGCCCAGCTTTGCTTCACGCCTTGGCTGGCAAACCAGATCTTACCTTTACCCGACTGATTATACCGATCGAGCGTTTGCATTAAGCTGGGATCGGCATGATAACTGGCGGTGGGTTCAAATAAGCTGGGTTGATATACGCCCTCATCATAAAAGTCACTTAACATTACGCCGGCTTTGGCATAGCGATAGCCATCGCGCCAGATCTGCTGTAATAAGCGGTTAGCTAAGGGCAGAAAATCACGGGTATCAGCACTAGGCGCGCCCAACGTGGCATTGGCGCTGTTGGCATAATAAGGCTCTTGTGGTTTGCTAAATGGGCTGGTGCGTAAAAATACCGTCAGTTGTCGAGCATGTTGCCGCTCTTTGCGCAGTTTTTGACAGGCCCGTGCCACATACTCGGCAATGGCTTCTTGCAATAATGGCTGCGCGGTAATGCGCTCACCAAAAGAGCGCGAACTAACAATCTCTTTTTTAGTGGGGGGCTGTTCTTCTAACGGGATACACGACTCACCATTCAGCTCGCGTACGGTGCGTTCGACCACCACCGAAAATTGCTGGCGAATAAAGCTGGGATTGGCATCGGCTAACTGTAAAGCGGTGTGGATCCCCAGTGCTTGTAAACGGATCGATAACTGGCGCCCAATGCCCCAGACTTCACCAACAGGTAATAAGGCCAGCAGCTTACGTTGGCGCGTGACGGCGGTGAGGTCAACCACACCCTGGGTTTTTGGCCAAGTTTTTGCGGCATGATTGGCTAATTTGGCTAACGTTTTACTCGGCGCAATACCGACACATACGGAAATGCCTTGCCACTGGGCAATACGCTGCCGAATGATTTGGCCATACTGCGTTAACTCGGTATGCGGTAAGAGGCTCAGATCTAAAAAGGCTTCATCGATACTGTACACCTCAACGGCGGGGGCCATTAATTCTAAGGTGGTCATCACCCGGGCAGACAAGTCGGCATACAATGCATAATTCGATGAAAAGGTGACAATACGGTGCTGTTTAATTAACTCGTTAATTTGAAACAACGGCACGCCCATTTTTATGCCCAGCGCTTTCGCTTCTTTAGAGCGCGCCACGACACAGCCGTCGTTATTCGATAACACCACCACCGGGCGGTGTGCTAAGTCAGGCCGAAACAGTTTTTCACAACTGGCATAAAAGTTATTGCAATCGACCAGCGCAAAACAAGATGCTTTCATTTACGATTAAACCGACGAATGGCATTGGTTACCACGCCAAAGATCTGTAACTCATCGGCGTTTTTAATGTGCACTGGCTGGTAGCGTGGATTCTCTGGCAGCAGCATCAAATTCATTTTGCAGCTTAAACGCTTCACGGTAAATTCGCCGTTGATTGAGGCCACCACTATGTCTCCGTGTTCGGCGGTCAGCGCGCGATCAACCACCAAAACATCATCTTCAAAAATGCCCGCTTCAATCATCGAATCACCCGATACGCGCACAAAAAATGTGGCGGTGGGGTGATGAATACACAACTGGTTTAAATCGATACTTTGCTCGATATAATCTTGCGCGGGTGAAGGGAAGCCCGCAGGCACCTTGCTGCTAAAGAAAGGCAACCGAATGGGTGCGCCGGCTTGCGCCTGACCGAGAAACTGAACAGACATGGCATTACCTCGAATACTGTTTATCTATACAGTGTAGTATGCCTTGCTTCAGGTTGCACAACAAGTGCTAACTTATGCCCGAGAAGCAACCAAAAAGCGCTTGGCTGCGTATAGCCTACTATACAGATTGCAAGAGTAAGGTACTTATGTCGGCAGGTAGTTCAAAGGTGCCCGCGCACCGCATATCCCGTTTTGGTAGTTTAGCCTCACTGGCCGGTCGCGTGGCCGGTGGCATGCTGGCTGAAGGGGCACGACAATTAGCCAAAGGCCAAGTGCCGTCTAAAAAAGACTTGTTACTTACCCCAGGCAATGCCAAACGCGTCGCCGATCAATTGGCGCATTTGCGCGGTGCGGCGATGAAAGTCGGTCAGTTATTGTCGATGGACAGCGGTGATATGCTGCCACCGGCCTTAGCTGAGATCTTAGCGCGCTTGCGTGCCAGCGGTAACCCCATGCCCGTTAAGCAGTTAGCACAGGTGTTACGCAACGAATGGGGTGAGCAATGGCAGCGTCATTTCAGTGATTTTACCTTTACGCCTTTAGCCGCCGCCTCGATAGGTCAGGTGCATCAGGCTTATCATGACAATGGCCAGCGCCTTGCGGTAAAAATTCAATATCCGGGGATTAAAGCCAGTATCGACAGCGATGTTGATAACGTGGCGACCTTATTACGCATTAGCGGGCTGGTGCCCAAAAGTGTCGATTATCGTGGGCTCTTAACCGAAGCAAAAGCACAATTACACAGCGAAGCCGATTACTTGCAAGAAGCCACCTACTTGCGTCAGTATCGCCAAGCCTTGGGGCACAGCCCACACTTTGTGGTACCCGAAGTGTTCTCAGAATTAACCACCGAAAACATTTTGGTAATGAGTTTTGTGGAAGGCAGTGCGTTAGAGGCATTAAGCAGCCATGATCAAGCCGAGCGCGATCGGGTGATGGGCTTGTTGTTTGAACTGCTGTTTCGTGAATTATTTGAATTTAAATTGGTGCAAACCGATCCGAACTTTGCCAATTATTTATACAACACGAAAACCCAACAGCTGGTGTTGTTAGATTTTGGCGCTTGTAGGCATTACAGCAGCCGCTTTAGTAACGGTTATCGTCAATTATTTGCTGCGGCCTTAACAGAAGATCACGCGGCGATGGCCGCTGCGTTAACGCAGATTGGCTTTTTTAGCCAACAAATTTTACCCGCACAAAAACAAGCGGTACTTGCTTTAGTGAATTTAGCGGCCGAGCCTTTAAAGCACGATAGCGCCTTTGATTTTGGGCAAACGGATTTAGCGCTGAGAATCCGTGAAGCGGGCACCGCCTTAAGTATGCAGCAAGATTACTGGCATACACCGCCGGCAGATGCGATATTTTTACATCGTAAAATAGGCGGTTTGTATTTGTTGGCGGCGCGGCTAAAAGCGCGCGTTAATGTACGGGCTTTATTAGCCCCGTATTTAAGCAACGAGGCTTAAAAACAACGCGCTTAACGTACTAGATGCCATTGTGTTTGCCGACCGGCTAAATAGATCACGCGCCGACCATCGAAATAGGCGCTTTGTTCTAGCTTGACCTGCAACAGTTGGTTTTGCCACTCGGGTACCGCTTTTTTGATGTTACCTTCAATGGCATAAGCGGTATTACTGTAAAGTGGCCAATCGCCATGGATCTCGGTAGGGCCTTGATTATCCCACATACCAATAGTCGGGCCTGGGGCATGGCCGGTAAAGCCAATCGGGTGGGTGTAAGTGCTGCTGATGATACCTGCTGCTTGGCTTTTTTGTTGTACGGCGGCTAACACCTGATTACCGGTACGACCCACCACAAATTGCTCAGTTAACAGATCTTGCCAACGATTACCGGTGGCCAAAGCGGCACGAATACCGGCTGGCGCTTGCTCCTCATCGGCTTTAAGCACATAAGCCATCTCTTGGGTATCAGTACATAGGGTTAGATAACAAATGCCAACATCGGTATGCAAAATATCACCGCGTTGGATCACGCCACTTTGACCACAATTTGCAGCATCAGCCGCACAAGCAGTGCCGGCACGTTGTAAGCTGACATAGGGCATAAACCACACCGGCAGTTGCAACTGAGCAAAACGTTCACGGATATACCATGCCACATCATCGGTATGGGTTACACCGGGGGTAATTACCTTACTGCTAAAGGCTTCGGCAATCACACCGCGAGCAAGGCTAACACTGTGTGGATAGACGCTCAGCTCGGCTGCTGTGCGCTGTTCAAACCAACGTACCACCAGCTTTTCAGCGGAGATTAAACGCGATTGATACGCTGGCGGCAGCACGGCTTGTAAACGGCTATGTAAAGCTGACGATAAACCATCGGCGACCGGCCAATCTTTAGACACATTAATGCCGATACGCTTCGGGTTTTTACTGACAATTAACTCTCCCAAGGCCTGCCATTGTTCATCTAAACTGCCGCCTTGCCAGGCTGAGTTGTAAGGTGCACCTAACGGGTAACGATTCACCGTGAGTTTTTCGATAGTACCGTCGGCTAAACGATGAAACACCAGCATAGTGGTGCGTCGAGCAGCAAAAGTGGGTTGTGGCACTAAGGTGAAATACACCGGATCTTCAGCGTTTTCTCGGTTAATCACTAACCACATATCCAAATCTTGCTCGGCCATTAAGGCGGGTAAAAGCTTATCTATACGCTCACTGAGTAGCGCATTTTCAGGTGCAATACGCTGGCGTGGGCTAAGTACCGCAAAGTCAGCAGCGCTATTCAGCACCCGGCCTTGGCTGGCCGGCGTGGCGGCTGTTAGCGTAGTGCTTAAAACAACACTGCCAAGCAAGGCAGTGACTAACGCAGAACGAACCAAATAAGAAGAGACAGACATCATAAGATGATCCTTTTTTCAGCTGAGTGTTGGCACAAAGCAGGTTAAAGCACGTAAGGTATGCGCTTATCCTAACTGAAAACGTCAACAAGCCCTAGAATGAGTTATCTCAGAAATAGCGGGGCTCATCGCGAAATAAACAAAAGGAGTATTTATGCAAACAACGCCAACAGAGCATAGCACAACCTATGTGGGCATTGATGGCTGCAAAAGCGGTTGGTTTGTAGCGATATTGCAGGGCGAGCAGCTTCGTTTTCAGCTGTGTCAGACCTTAGCTGAAGTGGATGCCCGTTTGCCTCGGCACAGTATTGTGTTTATTGATATGCCCATTGGCTTTATTGAACCCGGTGAAGCGCAGCGCCAATGCGATCGCTTAGCCCGACAGGCTTTACCCGGACGGCGCGGTAGCGTTTTTCCGGTGCCTTGTCGTCAGGCGGTGTATGCGGATGATTATTCTACCGCCTGTGGCATTAATGCGGCTGAGATCGGTAAACGTTTTCCCATTCAAACCTGGCACATAGTGCCGAAAATGCGTGAAGTTCATCAATTATTGCAAATGCAACCAGGCTGTCATGGCCGCTATTACGAATCGCATCCGGAATTGGTGTTTGCCGGCTTTGCTCAAGCGCCGATGGCAGAATTGAAAAGCACTGTCGCTGGGCAACAAGCACGCTTAGCGGTGATCGCGGCACAAGTACCGCACTGGCTGCCCGTTATTGAGCAGGCATTAAGCGAAACCTTAAAAAAACACGCGAAACCTGATGATATTATCGATGCGTTTGTCTTGTTACTGGCGGCGAGTCAGCCTAAACACTGGCAATTTCTGCCGGCAGTGGCCGATCCTGACAGTGAAGGGCTGAATCGACAAATTGTTTATGCACCTTGGCTAAATTAATTCATAGATTTAACGATGTGGTAAAAAGAAAGCGGAAAAACTATGCTATCGTTAGAAGAGAATAAATAACGCTTTGCCAAATGAGCAGAATGCGTGCAAGCAGGGGTTGCAGTAATGAGTAATGTTTTAAATTCAGTTAATCAGCGTACTAACTTAGCTGGGCAAAACCGCTTTGAGTTACTGCTATTTCGGTTAAACGGTAAGCAGTTATTTGGTATAAACGTATTTAAAGTACGCGAAGTGATCCAAGCTCCCGAATTATCAGAAATGCCCGGCTCACATGCTTGTGTTAAAGGCATTGCTCAGCTGCGGGGGGATTCCGTTATTGTGGTGGATTTATCCCAAGCCACAACCGGTGTGCCGATTGCCGATATGTCTAAAGCCTTTGTTATCGTGACTGAGTACAACCGCCATGTACAAGGGTTTCTCGTGTCGGGTGTGGATCGGATCGTTAATCTAAACTGGGATCAAATTAAACCGCCACCACAAGGTGCAGGCCGGGGTCATTACCTGACGGCGGTGACTGAAATAGAAAAGCAGTTAATTCAAATTATTGATGTTGAAAAAGTCTTTTCTGAAATCATTCCAATGGAAGAAGAGGTCAGCGAGCAAGTTAAAGCGCAGTCACATAAACTAGACCTGAGCAAAATCGTGGTACTGGTAGCCGACGATTCGGCGGTAGCGCGTAACCAAGTAAAACGGGCGTTAAATAGCGTGAATATTCATGCAGAATTAGTTAAAGATGGCCAAGAAGCGCTCGATTGGTTACATAAGCGAGCGGAAAGTGCTGGGGCGAATTTGATTCACGAAGTACCGTTATTGATTTCGGATATCGAAATGCCTCGGATGGACGGTTATACCTTAGCCGCCGAAATTAAAGCCGATGCCAAGCTAAAAGACATCCACATTATTCTTCACTCGTCACTGAGCGGTGTGTTCAACGAAGCTATGGTAAAAAAAGTTGGGGCAGAGCAATTTATTGCTAAATTCCACCCCGATGAATTGCTCTCTGCCGTCAATTATTGGTTAGAGCAATCATCTTAAGCTTTGTTGCACTACAGCACGTTAAAAGTAGAGTACCCGTGTGATACCCAGCAGTTTAGCGTTGCCGCTAAGAGGCTTAGCGTTTTGGTATTAAGGATCACTGGCCAGTTAACGTGCTTCATTTGTCTCCAGCATACTGGCCTGTTGTTGTAATAAAGCAAACAACGCTTTTGCTGTCATCGGTTTATAAAACAAAAAACCTTGAATGAAATCACACTCTAAGCTTTTACAAAACTGCAGCATCTCATCGGTTTCAACGCCTTCTGCCGTAATTTGCATATCTAAAGTTTTAGCGATTTGGGCAATGGCCTGTGTTACCGAGCGATCACGTTTTGAGGTTAAAACGTTTTGAATAAAAGACTTATCAATTTTAAGCTTATGAAATTCAAATTGGCTTAAGGTTTTTAATGACGAAAAACCGGTACCAAAATCATCAATAGCAAAACGACATTGAGCCGCAATTAATTGTTGCAAGGTTTCAGCGTGACGCTCGTCATTATCTAGCATCAAGCTTTCGGTCACTTCCAGCTCTAAGTCAGCGCTGGTGAGATCATAACGTTCAAGTAACGCCATAAAAGTTGCGTAGAACTGATAATGTTCAATCAGTTGTACTGCAGACACATTAACACAAGCATATAACGGCAAGGCTAATTGGCGCCATTGAGCGACCTGTTGGCACACTTGCTCTAGCACCCAGTTACCGAGTTTAACGATCTGGCCACTTTGTTCGGCAATTGGAATAAACTCTGCTGGAGAGATCCAACCTAAGGCGGGGTTGTGCCAGCGCAATAAGGCTTCAGCGCAGACGATCTGGCCACTATGACTATCGACAATCGGTTGAAAATACACCGCCAGTTCATTATTGCTAATGGCACTACGCATCGCGACTTCGATTTGTGACGAGCGCAGCACACCATGTTTCAACTGTTCATTAAAAACCACATAGCTGTTTTTCCCAGAAGCCTTGGCGTGGTGTACCGCGCTATCCGCATCGCGTAACAATTGAATGGCATCGCTAGCACCGGCGCTTAAAGACACCCCGATACAAACCGAGGTTAAAATGGATTTATCAGTAAAATCAAATTCATGACTGAACAACTGTTGAATACTTTCAATGTAATCGTCCACAATATACCGCTCAGTAATACCCTTGAACAGCACAATAAATTTGTCGCCAGACAAGCGGCCGATTAAGTGGGCGTGGGGTAATCCAGTGGTTAAACGCGCGGCAATGTCTTTTAATAATTGATCGCCAATATTGTAGCCGTGAGCATCGTTAATAGCATGAAAGTTATCAATATCAAGTACTAATACCGCGATATGAGACGCGGTTGCAGTTTGTGTTGTAAGCTGTGTTTCTAATTGTGTAAGCACATACTCTTTATTCACTAAACCGGTTAAGCGGTCATGACTATTGTTGTACGATAACTGTTCAAGAGAGTTGCGTTCTGCAGTGATATCATGCCGATAAATCACGATATAACACAAATTATCTTGCTCATCACAAATGGCAGACATGGATACTTGCTCCCATGTTGTTGCATAACCATGTTGTTGCGTTTTGTAATCAAACTGCCACTGCTTTTGCTTTTTTAAAGCTGATAAAATAGTGGTTTTATTGTGTTCGCCTATTTGTTGTTCGTCTAACAGAGGATCATAGTGATTGAGCTTAAGAGATTGCGCAGCATTAACGTTGTTTTTAGCATGATGATTAGCATAACAAACCCGCCCATGCTGATCGGTGATCACCACAGATAACGCAATATCATCGACAATTTTGGCAATCAAGCCCACGGGCATAGCCTGGGTAACCCCAACGCCATCATACTCAAGGCAATGGCTTTGTTTGCTACAAATTAAGGGGTGATCGCTAAGTTGGAATAACATGGCCTACCTCTTAACAACGTTAATTGTTTTAAGACAATTAACAATAATTTGTTGGCTTCAAAAGGTTTTCTAAGTACTTCGCTGACACCGAGTTGCCTGGCTTGTTGTTCAACCTGCTTATCAACACTGCCACTGAGCAAAATAACCGGCAATGTGTTATCCGAGTACTCTTTTCGGATCGTACTGAGTAATTCTAACCCGGTCATATTCGGCATCAGTAAATCGGTTATCACCAAATCAATATGTTGCAGCTGCAGCACGTTAAGCGCTTCAATGCCGTCGTTGGCTGTTACCGTTTGGCAATTGAGCGTACTAATTAACGTGCTTAACGAATCACGCATCGTTTTAGAATCATCAACAATTAACACACACTCATTGTTAATCATGCCGTTAGGTAACATTGCCATGTCGATTATCCTTTTCGAGGGAGTACGTTTAAATGGTAGTTGGCTAATACCTCAGTTTGTTTTCATTAATATTTCAGTGTTGCGTCAAAAAACAGAAAATAAACCACAAAAGTTTATTTCTTAATTATTTCAATAATATTTCATTTTATGTCTTCTGCATGTGTTGCCAGTGATTTTAACAAGGCAAGAGAACTCGCGCCTGATAGCATGCTCGGCACAAAGTCACCATGACCCGAAAAACGTAACATGCGTTCCCGATTGAATTTACTTTGGCCAACATAGGCCATATCCCAACCCGAAAAATCACGCTCAGCGATCTCGCGATGAGACGTAATATAAATGGCATTGTGTCGGGGATCTTTAGCGATCACTGATAGGGTTTCACACACCTCAGAACGCAGGCCCTCTAGGGCTTGTAGGAAATATTGACCATTAAAAGCTAAGATGCCAGACAATTGTTTATTAGCGTTATTTTTGCGTGATGACAGCAGAATTTGCTCAATATCTTTTGCAGTTAATGACGCATTAACCTCACTGTAATAAATGGTTTGAACGAGAAACATATAAACTCCTATTGCGCATTGAAAGAGCGGTTTGCTCTTCACTAACGCTAGCTTATGAATGATGTTTCATCGAATTTTCATGTTAGAAATTATTTCAATATTTCAGAAATAAACCAGTTAACCTACCAATTGTAGACTACAGTTAATAAGAGTTTGTTAAAGAACTTCCCATTATCCAAGAAGGAAGCTGCGTGAATATTTCAAACTGGTTCAAAAGTGTAGAGGGAAAAATTTCACTGGTCAGCGTGCTGATAAGTGCAGGATTATTATTGGCTCATTTCAACATTAGTGCCGCGATAGTGGCGATGTTAGGGTGTTTAGGGAGTAGTTTCTATTCTGCGCGTTCGCTAAGTTCAGACAATAATAGCGAATTACAGCAAGCCAAACAAAATCTTGCCAGCGAGCAACAAAAGCAGCAGCAAATGCTGGCGCAATTATCCAGCGAACTCACCCCGCCATTACAAGAAAGTGCATTAAGTTTGCAGCAAGTGTTATCCACTCAACAAGATGCGGTTGAAACATTAACCACCGCATTTTCGCAATTCTCTTCATTATCAGAGCAACAGCAACAGGTCATCGAAGATTTAGTCACCTTTGGCGCTAATCACGAAAAATCTTATATAGAAAAGATCCATGATTTTGCCCTTGATATTGGCAGTACTTTTGATGTGTTTGCTGAAGTGGCTGATTTTACGGCTAGTTCAACCGCAGCACTGACCGAAAAAGTCAGCGATATTTCCGCACATATGCCGCAAGTGCTGCGCGCCTTGCAAGACATCGACCAAATTGCATCACAAACCAATTTGCTGGCGCTGAATGCCGCGATTGAAGCGGCAAGAGCGGGAGATGCTGGGCGCGGCTTTGCGGTGGTTGCCGATGAAGTTCGGGCGTTATCAAGCCGTTCTGCTGCTTTTAGCGAGTCAATTCAAGGGCAGCTGAAATCGATCACCAAACAAATTCAAGTGATCAATGAATCGGTACAAACCATGGCTAATCAAGATTTGTCTTTTGTACCGAAAGCGAAAAAAGATGTGCGTAAGGTACTGGATGAAATCCTAGAAAAATCCAGTAAAGACGAAAAGAATGTGGCCCAGCTAGCGACACTGGCCGCAGAGTTACAACTGGCGATTAACGAAGCCATTCGCGGTTTGCAATTTGGTGATATTAACGGCCAACACATTACCTATATTATTGAAATATTAGGTTTTATATCAGAGCACTTTAAATTCAACGACAGTGAGCATCTTCAAAGTGTCTTGACAGAATGCCAGCATTACTTTGCCGACGTCCGTGAGAAACGCAAGAGTATTTACAATCCCGTTTCTGCCACGTCAATGGACAGTGGCTCGATTGACTTGTTTTAACCTATGGCGCAACGCCAGTATAAATAGCATGAGGTTTGCTGCAGATGAGTAAAGCGATTTTAATTGTGGACGATTCAGCGTCAATCAGACAAATGGTTGAAACGACGCTTAAATCAAAAGGCTATAACACGACACTGGCTAAAGACGGTCAAGATGCGTTAGAGCAATGCCAGGTCAAACGTTTTGATTTTGTATTAACCGATCAAAACATGCCGCGTATGGATGGCCTGACGTTAATTTCGTCGTTACGTAAATTAGCGGCCTACCGCACGGTGCCATTGATCATGTTAACCACCGAGGCCAGTGATGAAATGAAAGCAAAAGGGCGTGCTGCCGGAGCGACCGGTTGGATGGTTAAACCCTTCGATCCGGCTAAATTGCTAGAAGTGGTTGCCAAAGTATTGGCTTAACACAGGAGTTGTCATGAGTGTGGATATGAGTCAATTTCATCAAGTGTTTTTTGACGAGAGTCAGGAACATTTAGATGAAATGGAACAATTATTAATGGCAATCGATATCACGGCAGTGGATGACGAGCAATTAAACTCGATTTTCCGTGCAGCACACTCTATTAAAGGCGGCAGTGGTATTTTCGGTTTTGATCATCTGGCGCAAGTCACCCACATTATGGAGAGCTTACTTGATTTAGCGCGTAAACATTTATTACAACTAGACCGCGAGTTAGTGGATGAATTCTTAATTACCAGTGATGTGTTAAAAGCCATCTTGGCGGCATACCGCTCTGATGCGCCGCAAGATACCGCATTAATTTCACAAACCAAATTGAAGTTACAAAGCTTATTAGATAAACATGATAGCGTTATTGCGAAACAAGAAGCGGAACAGGGCTTTGGTTTATTTGAGCAAGCTGCCAACAACAAAGCAGATGAGGATTTTGGTTTTTTCACCGATGTTCCAAGCAAACCTGCGGATGAAGAGGACAGTTTCGGCTTTTTCGATAGCCCTGCACCACTGAACGTTTCGCAGGATGACGGCTTTGGTTTATTTGAGCCCGTCACTGACAATAGCCCCGTACCAACCACCGATGTTAATCCAAAAACGCCCGATATTGAACCGATGAACAAAGCTCGGCCTCCTACTGCTGCAGCAAAATCCGTGGAAAGTGCCACCATTCGGGTTGATACCGGCAAGGTGGATAACTTGGTGAATATGGTCGGTGAGTTGGTGATTACCCAATCAATGTTGTCTTTGGTTGGGGCGCAGCTAGAAGGGCCGCTGGCAGAAAAGTTGCAATCGGCATTATTAGAATTAGATCGAAATACCCGCGAGATCCAAGATGCGGTGATGTCGATCCGGATGTTGCCGATCTCCTTTGTATTTAACCGATTTCCTCGCTTAGTGCGTGATTTATCCACCAAGTTAGGTAAAGAAATTGATTTATTGATTGAGGGTGGTAATACGGAAATTGATAAAAGCCTGATTGAAAAACTGGCCGATCCGCTTACCCACTTAGTGCGCAACAGCATCGATCACGGTGTTGAACTGCCTTCAAAACGGCTGGCGGCGGGCAAAAATCCAAGCGGTCGTGTGATTTTAAAAGCGCAGCATCGTGGCGGTAATATTCAAATCAGTATTATTGATGATGGCGCAGGCTTAAATCGCGAACGAATTTTACAAAAAGCGGCAGATAACCACATTGAGATCCCTGCAAATCCGACGGATCAAGATATCTGGCAGTTGGTGTTTGCCCCAGGTTTTTCCACTGCCGAAGCCGTAACGGATGTCTCTGGACGTGGTGTCGGTATGGATGTGGTGAAACGTAATATTACCGATCTAGGCGGCAGTGTCGAAATTGACTCGCGCGATGGCCTTGGTGCCAGTTTTCATATCTATTTACCGCTGACCCTAGCGATCCTAGATGGTATGGGGGTGTCGGTCGGGGGGAGTGTCTTTATTATTCCGCTAGTGAATATTATCGAATCGATTCAACCCAAACCCGAGCAAATTAAAACGGTGCAAGGCAGTGCGTTATTAAAAGTACGCGGGGAGTATTGGCCGCTGTTAAATTTATATGAAGTGATGGGGGTGCAACCACATTTCACGACTCCAGCAGAAGGCATCATTGTGTTGGTTGAAAGTAATCAACATCGGTTTGGTCTATTTGTCGATGCACTAGAAGGGCAGCAACAAGCCGTTATTAAAAGCTTAGAAAAACACTACAAAAAGGTCAATGGCTTAGCCGGAGCCACGATCATGGGCGACGGCAGTGTCGCGCTTATCTTAGATATCGAGTCATTGGCTCGGTTAGTTAGCCACACCAGTGCTAAGGAAATGGTATGAATCACGCGACAAAAGACAATGCCAAAGGCGTGAACTCAGATTCAGAAATGTTTGAGTTTCTTAGCTTTGTGCTCGGTAACGAACACTATGCGCTCGATATTATGAAGGTGAAAGAAATTCGTGGTTACGAGGCCGTGACCAAAATTGCCAATGCCCCCCCTTATATTAAAGGGGTGTTGAATTTACGTGGCGATGTGGTGCCGATCGTCGATTTGCGCATCAAATTTGCCATCGGTGAAGCGAAATACGATGAGTTTACCATTGTCATTATGCTGAATGTATTAGGGCGTATTGTCGGCATCGTGGTGGATGCCGTGTCTGACGTCGTGCGTTTAGCCGCTACCGAAATCATGCCACCACCGGAGTTTGGTGTCGCCTTCGACAGTAAGTACCTGCAAGGTCTGGCGACTGTTGAAGAGCGGATGCTTATTTTAGTCAATATTGAAGCGTTAATCGGCAGTGATGAGCTTGGCCTGGTTGATGCTAACTCTACAACGTCACAGGGGTAACTGCATGAAATATTTAAATTGGTTTAACAATAATACTGAGTTAACCGCTGAACGTGATCGTTATTATCAAACGCTGGAAAATAGCGCTAATGCTTTTATGATTGCCGATAACGATCTGAATATTATTTACGTTAATAAATCGGTGGTGTCATTATTAACCGATGCTGAGGCCGATATTCGCAAAGAGCTACCGCAGTTTTCTGTGAAAAATTTAGTGGGTACCAATATTGATAACTTTCATAAAAACCCCGCGCATCAGCGTAATATGTTATCGCGTTTATCACAAACCCATACTTCGCAAATTAAAATTGGTCGCCGCACCTTTAAATTGTTTTTAAGCCCGATCATCGATAATCAAAATCGTCACTTAGGTACCTCAGTAGAATGGATTGATTTTACCCAAACGCTGATTAATGAGGTAAATGCTAAGCGTATGATGACTGCGCTGCATGGCACCACCACCAATATTATGATTGCCGATGCCGAACGTAAAATTATTTATATGAACACCTCGGTTGAAGCGATGTTGCGCCGGCAAGAAAGTGAATTACGTAAAGCCTTACCGCATTTTGCTGTAGATAAAGTGATCGGCAGCTCTATTGATATCTTTCATAAAAACCCCGCTCACCAAATGAATTTACTGGATAAATTAACCGGTACGCATGAAGCACAAATTAAAGTTGGGCGTTTGCATTTTAAATTAGTTGCTAATCCTATTTTTGATGGCGAAACGCGTTTAGGAACCAGCGTCGAATGGTTAGATCGTACAGCCGAAGTTGAAGCGGAAATTGAAGTTTCGTCCTTAGTGGAAGCTGCAGGTAAAGGTAATTTTACTAAACGTATTGTTGTTGAAGGTAAAGAGGGCTTTATTTTAAGTTTAGCCGAGCGCTTAAATGCTTTGATGGAGGTGTCGGGTACCAGCTTACAAGAACTGGCGGACATGTTAAATGCATTAGCCGATGGTGATTTAACCAATCGTATCGAAACCGATTACAGTGGTACTTTCGGTGAGTTAAAAGACTTCTCTAACAGTACGGCTGAAAAGCTTTCGCAGATGATCAGTGAGATTGCTGAAGCTGCCGATACGATTAAAACAGCCAGTGAAGAAATAGCTACCGGCAATGCTGACTTGTCGAGCCGTACCGAAGAGCAGGCTGCCAGTTTAGAACAAACCGCATCCAGTATTGAACAGTTAAATAGCACGGTACGGTTAAACTCAGAAAACGCCAATCAAGCCAGTACCTTGGCTTCGAGTGCAACCAAGGTAGCCTCTGAGGGTGGCGATCTGATTGATCAAGTCACTAAAACCATGGCGCAAATCAAAGAATCGTCAGAGAAAATAGCCGATATTATCGGCGTGATTGATGGCATTGCTTTTCAAACTAATATTTTGGCATTGAACGCGGCGGTAGAAGCCGCAAGAGCCGGCGAGCAAGGCCGAGGTTTTGCCGTGGTGGCCTCTGAGGTGAGAACCTTAGCGCAGCGTTCGGCCAATGCGGCCAAAGACATTAAAGGTTTAATATCCGACTCTGTCAGTAAAATTGCTAATGGTAATGCGCTGGTCGATAAATCCGGTGCCACCATGAAAGAAATTGTGGTGTCGATCAAGCGGGTGAACGACATTATGTCAGAAATTGCTGCCGCATCAGCAGAGCAAGCGGCCGGAATTGATGAAGTCAGTAAGGCCGTTTCGCAAATGGATGAAGTAACACAGCAAAATGCCGCTTTAGTAGAAGAAGCTGCGGCAGCTGCTGAGAGCATGAGCTCACAAGCCTCGCAATTAAGCTTAAATGTGGCGTCATTTAAAATTTTAGGCGCGCCTGAGCCCAGAGCCATTGGTTTAACAGCAAAGGCGGCACCGAAAAAACAGCTGGCAGCACCTTTAAAAAAAGCGACTAAGTCGCCGGTAAAAGTGGCAAAATCGGAGCCGAAAGCGTTAAAAGCTAAGCCGTCGGATGAAGATGAATGGAATGAATTTTAACTATGGTTAATGAGGCAAGGGAATTTAGTTTTGACGCGGCAGATTTTGAAGCTATTCGTCGCACCTTGTATCAGCTGGCTGGCATTAAGTTAAGCGACTCAAAACAACCCATGGTGTATAGCCGTTTGAGTCGCCGCTTACGGGCCTTAAAAATGGCCTCATTTCGCAGTTACTTGCGTTATTTAGCCGAGCACAAGGCCGAAACTGAAAACTTTATTAATGCCTTAACGACCAATTTAACGGCGTTTTTTCGTGAGCCGCATCATTTTGATATGTTAGAGCAGTACCTAAGACGGCACCCTGAAGTGAAAAACATTTGGTGTGCCGCCAGCAGTACCGGTGAAGAACCTTATTCTATTGCTATGACAGTGGCAAAAGTGAAGCAACGATTTAATACGGGGATAAGCATTATCGCCTCCGACATCGATAGTAAAGTGCTAGCTCAGGCCAAAACGGCTATTTACACCGAGGATAAAGTTGAGCGCGTGCCATTAGAGTACAAAAAGCAATTTTTTCAACGGGGCAGTGGCAGTAATGCGGGCTTAGTCAGGGTAGTACCCGAGCTAGCGAAAACGGTACTGTTTCGGCAAATTAATTTATTAGACAAACAATGGCCAGTACGAGGACCTCTCGACATTATTTTTTGCCGTAATGTAATGATTTATTTTGATAAACCTACCCAAGAGCAGTTATTGGCTCGGATGATTTCGTTATTGTCACCCACTGGATTGTACTTTGCTGGGCATTCAGAAAATTTTAGTCATTTAAAGGATTTGGTGCATCCTGTGGGCAAAACCACCTATCGTGCTGCACAGGAAACCATGGCATGACGTCGCAACGCGAAGAATTAGTTGATGGCATTAACAGTTATTTTGACACGCAGTTTAAGCGCGAGGCGGTAAAAATACTGCCAGGTGAGTACTTTGCTACACGCAAAGATCCCGTGATTGTGACGGTATTAGGTTCTTGCGTGGCGGCATGCTTACGCGATCCGGTGGCAAGAGTGTCGGGGATGAATCATTTTTTATTACCAACCGATACTAATATTAGCGCACAAGGTATCGCTGATTCAGCGCGTTATGGCAATTTTGCGATGGAGAAGTTAATTAACGAAATGTTGAAGCTAGGTGCGCAGCGTGAAAGGTTACAAGCCAAGGTGTTTGGTGGGGGCAATGTGCTAAAAGGTTTGACCATCAATAATGTGGGGGAACGTAACGCCGAGTTTATTTTAGATTATCTGGCGATTGAAAATATCACGCTGTTAAATGCGGATTTACTCGATTGTTATCCACGCAAAGTTTATTTTTTCCCAGAAAGTGGCAAGGTTTCAGTTAGAAAGATTAAATCATTAAACAACACCACTATTTTGGATCGGGAAAGTTTATATCGCTCGAAGTTACGTGAAATTGTTAGAGCAGGTGATGTTGAGTTATTTGAGGAGTGAGCATGGCGATAAAAGTACTGATTGTCGATGATTCTGCGCTGATCAGGCAGTTACTTTCCGCTATTGTGCAAACCCAACCCGATATGGTGGTAGTGGGCGCGGCAGCCGATGCTTATGCGGCCAGAGATATGGTGAATCAATTTGCCCCGGATGTGATCACGCTAGATATTGAAATGCCGAAAATGGACGGCTTAACCTTTTTAGATAAATTAATGCGCGCCAGGCCAACACCGGTGCTCATGGTGTCAACGCTCACGCGAGAAGGCGCCGATGCCACCTTGCGGGCTATTGAGTTAGGTGCAATTGATTACATCGCTAAGCCTTCCGTCGGCATTGCCGAAGGCATGCAGCAATACAGTGGCATGATTTTAGAAAAAATCAGAATGGTTGCTGCGGCTAAGGTGAAACAAACAAAAACACGCAGCGGCACAAGTAAACCGCAACATCTGAGCTACAGCAGTACTGAAAAAATTATTGCCATAGGCGCCTCAACGGGCGGCACCGAAGCCATTAAAGAGGTGTTAATTGATTTACCCTCAAACTCGCCGGGTATTGTGATCACCCAACATATGCCGCCGGGATTTACCCGAACCTTTGCCGAACGTTTAAATAAACTGTGTCAAATCAATGTGAAAGAAGCTGTGAATGGCGAACGTGTTTTGCCAGGGCATGCTTATATTGCTCCAGGCGATTTGCATATGTTAATTGAACGCAGCGGTGCTGATTACCGCATTAAACTTGATGATGGTGAGCGGGTTACTGGTCATAAGCCTTCGGTTGATGTCATGTTTGGCTCGTTAGCGCGCAGCGCGGGGGCAAACGTGTTGGCGGTGATTTTGACCGGCATGGGTAAAGATGGCGCCAAAGGGATGCTGTCATTATTTCAGCAAGGTGCCTTTACTGTAGCACAAGATGAAGCGAGTTGCGTGGTATTTGGCATGCCAGGTGAAGCAATAAAGGTTGGGGGTGTCAAAGTGATCAGCCCTTTAGCTGATGTCGCCGAGGTGGTGGTTAGCCAAATTAAACGTATGGGCAGTGGCAACCGTTTATAGCGCCACAGACACGCGCTGTTACCGTGTAACAATGTACAGCAAAAGGATTACACCATGAAAGCAAAGCATTTGTTATTAACTGATGATGATTATCAGTTTGGTATTGCCTTGCAGGCCTATTTAGACGCTTTGGGTTACCGTGTAACGTATTGTCAAAACGCGGCGGATACCTTAAGCATGCTCGATAATATTAAACCTGATCTTTTAGTGTTAGATCTGAGCTTACCCGATGAAGATGGCTTATGTTTATTACGAAAATTGCGTTACAGCCAACAATTACCGGTGATTATCATCAGTGGTCGAACTGATATAGACGATAGGGTGGCCAGTTTAGAGTTAGGTGCAGACGATTATTTAGTTAAGCCGTTCTCGCCTCGTGAATTAAGTTTGCGTATTGAGCGGCGTTTAGCACTGACTGCACAACATCAAAACCCGGTAAAAGCGACAGTTTTACAATTTGGTGATTGGCGTTTAGATATTGAAGCGCACGATTTACAGGATCAAGAAGGTAAAGTGCAACCGCTAACGCCGAGTGAGTTTCAGATCCTGAAGTTACTCGCCAGCAATCCGAACAAGGTGTATTCCAGGCAGCAATTACTCGACAGTTGTTTAAAACTTGAAACGGCAGAGTCGGAGCGGGCGGTGGATATTAGTATCAGCCGGCTTCGTAAAAAAATTGAACAAGACAGTCGCACGCCGAAGCTATTAATTACGGTGCGTAATTTTGGCTACAAGTTAGTGGTTTAACTGGCAACACTACGCTGGAAGCGTACCCATTTTAAAGGGTTTATTATGTTTAAACGCATTAGTTTGAAAGCCTATCTCTCTATTTTGTGGCTCAGTATCAGTGGCATAACCTTTTGTTTTATTGCGCTGACCATGATTTCAGTGAACAACAGTTCATTACAACAAGTACAACAGAACTTACATGAAAATATGGCCAGTCAAATTCAACAAAAAATTGGCTTGATGCTACGCAATTCTGAATCGGTACTCGAGTTTAACCAACAAGAAATTAAAGTGATCTTAGCCCAAGCCACTCGTTCTGACTTAACCGCATTAACTGAGCTTTTTTTCAATCAAATACAGTCTTTTGAATATATCGATGGCATTTTTTTTGGTACGCCAGACGGCCTGTTTACCGGTTACAGCAGAATAGGTATTGATGATATTCAATTAATGCAAGTTACACCGGATAGCAAGGGCGCTATAGAGTTTTACGATACGCACAACAGCGGCAAAATAAACAATCTGATGACGCGACGTAACGAGTTTATGACAACAAAGCGGCCTTGGTATTTAGATGCTTTAAACAGTGATAGCCCGGTGTGGGGCAAGATGTTTGTCTACCATGCTTACGATCGTTATGCTTTACCGTTAAGTACGAAGATTTATGATAAAGAGCAGCAATTAGTGGGGGTGTTTGGTCTTAATTTGTTCGTCGATTTTATTGATGACATGTTAAAGCAATTATTATTGCATGCTAGTGATCGCGCCGTCATTATTGATTCTGCTGGGCATATTATTAGTCATTCTTCATTAACGGCGCTGCGCACCACTGAATTATCTTTTACTCAGGATAAATTTTTAAGTCGCGTTAATGAGGCTTACCAACAACACCGCCAACAAGCGTTAAATCTGGCTAACCAGACTGATTATTTTACGATAGAGTACGATCAACAAGCCTATTCGATTAGCATTAATACCATTAATATAAACGACGATTATCGCTGGATTGTTATTAATGCCTTTGATAACAGCGAGTATTTAGTGCCATTAAAAGCACAGCATCGTAAAGCGCTATTCGGTTTGGTTATCTTGTTTTTACTCTCCTCTGCACTTATTTTATTAACGATCCAACGTTTAGCTAAAGCCTTTGCTCGAGTGAATAACTATATTAGTCAGGTGGCCGTGCGCAATGAACAGGGATTGCTGGCGCTGTCTATACCCAAAGTGATACCTCATTCTAGTTTGATTGAAATTAAAGTGATCGAACTTGCCTTTGCCAAGCTAACGCAACGTTTGGCGCAATCTTTACAGCAACAAAATACGGATATTGATGAAATTAATCGTTTGGCCAAAGTAGTCCAAAGCACCTCGGATATGGTGGTGCTGTGCAATAAAAATGGACAAATTGAATGGGTAAATGCCAGTTTTGAACGTTGTACCGGATATTCGTTATCCGCTTGTAAAGGCCAACATCCTGGTTTGTTGTTGCAGGGTGTTGATACGGATAAACAGGTCATTAAACAAATCTCCGCTGCGTTACATGCCAAGGAGGTGTTTAGAGGCCGTTTAGTCAATTATACCGCCGATAACAAACCTTATTGGGTAGAATTAACCATTCATCCGCTGCTGGATGCGCAAGGGAATATTAAAGAATACTTTTCATTACAACGTGATATTACCCAGCAAGTTAATTTTGAAAACGAATTAAGTATCTGGAAGCAAATCTTTCATAGCGCGCGTTGGGGCATTGCCATTTCGCGTGGTGAAACCGGCATTATTGGCGAGCATAATCCGCATTTTGCTTATATGTTGGGCTATAAAATTGGCGAGCTGAAAGGCCATGTGCTTAAAAATATTTATAGCGAGGAAGAGCATGAGAAAATACCACGTTTTATTAAACGTGTGGCACTAGAGGGCTTTGTATCCTTTGAATCCGTTATGGTTAAAAAAGACGGCACGCATATCCCGGTTATCGTCAACGTCTCCCAAGTTAATAACAAAGAGGGTAGCGAATGTTTTCGTGTAGCCAATATTCAAGATTTGACCGAGATCCGCGCTTTAGAAAAACAGTTACGTGAATCGAATAAACTTGAAGCGCTAGGTGCGTTAACCCGTGGCGTAGTGCATGATTTTAATAATATTTTGGCAGCATCCATTGTTAATGCAGATATGTGCCAACTATTACTGGAGAAGTCGGGCATTAAAACGGATCCCAAAGTACATGACGCTTTAGATAATATTGTGGCGGCCTCTGAACGTGCTGCAGAATTAATCAACCAGATCTTGTTATTCTCACGTAATGAGCAGGAAGAAAAAAGTACGGTATCACTGATCAAGGTACTTAAAGGCGTAGAAACACTCATTTCAGCTAATCTTGCCAGTAATATCGAGTTATCCATCAGTAATCATACCGGTGATGGTATGTTGAATTTGCGCGGTAATCGCTCGCAGTTACATCAGCTGTTTATCAATTTACTCAGTAATAGCATTGATGCGATTAAACATGGCGGTAAAGCGAAAGGTCATTTAAATATCAAACTGTACATTGTTGATCACACCGATTTCTTTGCCCTGTCGAGCTTCGACTTTTGGGTGAAAATAAGGGTTACCGATGATGGCTGTGGCATCAGTAAAGCTGTTATGGATAATATGTTTGAACCGCTATTTACGACTAAGGCCGAAGGCAAGGGTACGGGGCTTGGGCTGTCATTAGTACAAAATATTGTAAGTAATCATCAAGGTTTTGTGCGCTGTGAATCTGAAGTCGGTGTGGGTTCAGAGTTTACTGTTTATTTACCCTACGAGCGTTTTAATCAGTTAAATAATGACGCGCTTGCGACTACCGATCGAGAAAACCATCAAAGCCGGACGGGGTTAACGGTGTTAGTGGACGATAATGCGGATTTTCTGATCACGCTTGGTCAGTTATTAGAGCGCCAGCAAATTGATAATAAAGGCTTTACCTCGCCTTCGATTGCTTTGGCCTTTTTTAAACGACATGCCGCTGATATTTCATTAGCCTTTATTGATTACAGCATGCCCGAAATGAATGGTATCGATTTAGCCAATGAGTTGCGTTTACACAATGCAAATAGTTTTATTGTGCTGGTTTCTGGTAGTTATCCTGATCAGCTATCTGAAGCGATGGATCAAGGCATTATAAATAGCTTTATTATGAAACCATTATCCTTTAATCGGGTATTAAATGCGGTAGAAGAAAGCCTGAGTTGGAAGCAAAAGCAGGCCGACATGCCGCAACAACCGAAAACATAGCGCTGGTACTTTTCGTTAAATTTAAGGGGGCTTAGCGAAAGTGTAGGCTGATCACACCGACTTACCCTAAGCCTGACCGACAAGGGGAGCGGCGCTTTTATTGGTTTAACGCTGCTGTTGTTGCGCGGTATTTTCTTTAAATTTAACGCGCAAACTGCCTTTGCTTCATCCTGTAACTTCAGTCTCTCTTAAGTAAGCTGCTCTAAGCTGCGCGGTATTCGGTGCTCAGCAGCTGCCCGATGCTGTGTTTTACCATAACGGCTAGGTGTTAGCTGAGCCATCAGCTTAGCTCGGTGTTTCAGCGCCGAAAAACATGGCAAGGTTTTAAGAGGGGTCAATATGGCTGAAGCGGCATTAACGATAAATCATACAACTTTTAGTTTACGGGCACTACAACATGCTTGGCATCCGTTATGGTTTGCCGTATTAATGGCCATGGGCATGACCTTACTGTTAAACGCGCCTTTTTTATCCGCATTACAAGCCAAGGTGCCAGGCCAATATCTGTTACAAGCATTTTTACTTAGTATGTTGCTGTTACTTAATTTGTTGTTATTGGTTTTGTTGAGTGTTAATCGATTACAAAAGCCTATTTCAATCGCTCTGTTTGCTTTAGGGGCCATCAGTCTTTACTTTATCGATAATTTTGGCATCGTTATCGATAAAGCCATGTTACAAAATGCTATCGAAACCGATGCAGCCGAAGCACAAGGGATCTTGTCATTAAACCTGTACTGGCAGGTGATCACTATTATGTTGTTTCCGCTTCTGGCCAGCGCCTTAATTAAAATACGGCGATTGCCCCGTATGCAATGGCTTAAGCATTGGCTGCTGTGTTTAGTGTTAATGATGTTGGCTTTAAGCAGTATCGTGGTGGTGGAATATGCACAGCTCGCGCCTTTTTTTCGCAATAACCGTGAAGTTAAACATATGGCATTACCGTTAAGTACGGTGTCTGCTGCGGTATCCATGGGTAATACTTTGCTGCAACAACAATTTCCAACAGAGTTTACTTTACTTGGGCAAGATGCGGTGCGCGTGCCTTATGCTGGGCCAAGCAAACCGCGGTTAATTATTATGGTGTTAGGCGAAACCGCCCGAGCTGATCATTTTCAATTAAACGGTTATCAGCGCGCCACTAACCCTAAATTAAGCCAATTACCGGTATTTAGTTTTCTGCAAGTGAGTTCTTGCGGCACAGCAACGGCACATTCGGTACCTTGTATGTTTTCGAATATGGGCAGACAACACTATGACGAACGCATAGCTAAAAACAGCAGTAATGTGTTGGATATTTTGCAGCGCAGTGGCGTAGCGGTAACGTGGTTGGATAATAATTCAGGCTGTAAAGGGGTATGTGATCGCGTGGCCACTGAATGGTTATTTCAACAGCAGCAGGCACAATGGTGTCACGATGGTCAATGCCTCGACCGCATTTTAGTACCTGCCGTGGAAGCACAACTGGCGCAGCATATCACCGCTGATCGGCTGATTGTCTTACATCAACTCGGTAGCCATGGCCCAGAGTATTTTAAGCGAAGTGCTGAGCAAGATAAGCATTTTTTACCCGAATGTGGCGATAAGCAATTACAACTGTGCGATCCCAGCAGCATAATCAATGCTTACGATAACAGCATTGTTGCCACAGACCAGTTATTAGCCGATTTGATTGACCGCTTACAACAACAAACCGCTTATCAAACGGCGCTGTTTTATGTGTCAGATCATGGTGAGTCTTTAGGTGAGAGCGGCGTCTATTTACATGGGTTACCCTATTTTATGGCGCCCGACGCACAAACACATGTGCCACTGATTTGGTGGATGTCGCCCGATTATGCAACTGCGCATACACTTACCGCAAATTGTTTGCGGGATAAAGAAACTGAGCCTTACAGTCACGATAATGTATTTCATAGCTTGCTGGGTATGTTTAATGTGCAAACTGCGGTGTATCAGCGCGATAAAGATATGTTTCAAGGCTGTGTGTAAATCAACGCTAAAAGGCGTGTAAACGCACCTCTGCCAGGTTAGCGACCATAATTTGTTGCGCTTCGGGCCTGGCATCTAATTTATGTAAATCCAGATTTAGCGCTTGGACAACATAAGGCACTAAAGCTGAGCGAGCAGTGATGATGCGTTTACCGGCGGTCATATGGTAATCTTCAGCGATAATACTTTGCTGATAAGCGCTTAAACGCGAGTCAGGGACCAGCACGATATCGACGGTATTTTGCCAGCGCTGATCTTGCTCACGGCGCATATTGGCATCACCTTCAACACCATTAATGCCCCGAAAACGACTGAGTACAAAGTCACGATAATCCCGGTTTTTCTCACAATAAGCACGCACATGCCAGCGCAGTGGTGTGCATACCAAGGTGTGCGGCGCAATGATGCGGCTTTCTTCATCGGGTGATGATAGCGACACATAACCCATATCAATTTTTTTACCCTCGCGTGCCGCTTGCACCAAAGTACGTAAGATCTCGGGTTTCACCTGGCGCAGCGGTGGCGTGAGTATTTCGGTATGGGTAAAGCCTAGATCAAGTTGGGTAAAGGTATGCGAAAAATCTTGTGAACTGGCCAGTGCATGTAAATACTCGTCGGCGAGGCCACGTGTAACTTTCGGGCTAAATTCGGCAGTAGGTTTATAGCCTTTTAACTTACTGTCATACACCAGATTGTTTGGCGCGATTTCACGTAAATAAGTATTAATGTCTTTTGACGCTTGTTGGCGAGCGATACCAAAACTGTTACACAAATGATTGGTCGTGAGCCGACCTTCCCATTGCGCCACAATTTCAATCAGCCGATAACGCATCAGTAATTCCCAACGTAGCGGCCAATTTTCGGTGGGCGCTGATACAGCAGTAGCGTTAGATAGCATAAAAGTCCTTTTCAAATGCAACTGATCTGTCTGCAAAGCAGACACCACTATATGGGCCAGGCTAAACGATGCTCGTTTAAAATGGCATGTTCTTGCGCTAACCCGGTGACAACACTGTCGGTATTTAAATCGAAGCGTTTTAACAAAAATAATACTGGTAAACAAGATACACTAAATCAGCAAAACCCCCTATGCTGCTTGCATAAATCACTTTATCCTTACAAGCCCTTCCAAATGTTCAATTTGGCTGTTGGTTTCACGCAGGTTGGCGAAACGAATAAGCGATAAAAGCTAAGCATGGTTTGGTAGTTTACTCAACCGTTTATCGGCTCATCAAACAGTAGAACATACCCAGGTTAAGGCCTAATATTTTTTTGCAGGGTAAACGAGATCTGCCTGAAAAAGCGACACTGCATACTTACACAGTATGGCGGCTTTTTTACGTTGCGTTATGCTGTTTGTCGCAAGGATGTATGCCGCTGTTGACTCAGTAGTTAACGCGGCGCGACTGCCAAAAGCAGGTCAGGATGAGCAAGGGATAACGAGGCAGGGATGCCATTTTAGGGAGATAAGTATGTGGTTTGCAGCGTTAACCGGTTTTAAAGAGCAGGGCGCCGCCCAGATCAGACAATTACTGCAGCTAGAGGGTGATTATCTACGCAGTAAGGTGAATGGTATAAGCTACAAAGTGGGCTCGTTAATCACGCCAAGTTTAGCTGAGTTACATACCCGTGCAGCGGCTGTGTTAGAGCAGCCACAGCAACCGTTATCACACCTGCATCTGCGCGAGGTGGTGGCAGATGCACAAGCCTTACATTCCGATCCGAAAAATGCAGGGGCGCTATTTCAAGTTGCATCACAATTTAACTTGTTAGAAATGGTGTCACCGACCATTACCCCAGATAGCGGTATTACCAATTATCAATTTGATAAAACCCAAGGCCCAGCCTGCGCTATGGCCTGTGGTGCTGGGCTGATTTATCGCAACTACTTTGTGCCGGTGCAGGGTAAACTAGGCCAAACGGCTGAGCGCCAGTTAGATATGTTGGATGACTTTGCTGACGCTTTACTTAGCCATATTAAAACAAGCACAGGGCGCAGTGATCAGCCACTTTGGTTGATGAAAAATGGTTACGCATTACCAACTCAGCAACAACTATTACTGATTAATCAGGCGTTAACAACCTGCTCTAGCGCTGAATTGGCGCAATTACGCGGCCGGATAAAAATTGGCTTGCAACTCGATACCCAAGTTACGCTTAAAGGCTGTTTTCATGCCGTGTCACAAGCGTATTGCTCGGCTATGCCAGTGGCATATAGCCAACACAGCACAGCGTTATGGCAGCCGTTAGCCACCTTAGTATTGCAAGCCGCCTACGAGGCAACACTGGCTGCAGCAGTAGTAAACGCCGCAGCAACAGGCAATAAAACGCTGTATTTAACACTACTCGGTGGTGGCGCCTTTGGTAACCCGACAAAGTGGATTATCCAGGCGATCAGCGCTGCACTAGAGCAATATAAACACAGTGGTTTAACCGTTAATATTGTTAGTTATGGCGCGAGTAAACCTGAGGTGCAAGCGCTGCTGAACAACTATAATGCAGTGCCAACCAACAAAATGTCAGCGCCAGCCTAAAGCATGAGCGATAGCATCACCAAAAAGACTTCAGCCTGTTAGCAACGAAAAATGGCCAATCTTTTTTACATACACGGTATATGCCTGCAACAGGCGGGTGATAAAAATGTTGTCTGCAGAGCGGCGCGTTACGTCACGGCACGGCGATAAGACCGTGTCTTTAGGATCCTCACTTGCCAAAACAGCGTGTTAGCAGTTAACGTATACGGCATCATTGCTTTGTAATGCATGAGTTACAAGGCGTAATCAGTATATCGAGACGATAATGAATAACAATAAATGGCCACTTTTGCTGCTGAGCATTATCATTTCTGGCTGTTCTGGCATGAACAAATCGCAATGTATTACGGCAGATTGGCGCACCATCGGTTTTGAAGATGGCGTTAATGGTAAAGCAGAAAACGCCATTGCCACTTACCGGCAAGAGTGTGCAGAGCACGGTGTCACACCGCAACTGAAAGCGTATCGGCTGGGTCATCGTGAAGGTTCAGAACGTTATTGCACTACGCGTAACGGTTTTATTGTAGGCAAACGCGGCAGTCATTATCAAAATAGCTGTATGCCCGACTTAGAAAAGGGCTTTTTGCTCGGTTATCGGGATGGCAAAACCTTGTATGAATTGCAGCGAGCGTTAAATTCAGCGCGTTCGAGCATTGATAAGCAACGTCGTGTTATTGCGAATTTAGAGCAGGAAATCGTTGATAAAACTGAATTACTGGTAGCAGATGGCTTAACGCGTGATGACCGAGTACAGTTATTAAATGAAATTGAGCTGCATAAATATGAAATTAATGAAGCGCTTAATGCGTTGCCGGGGTTAGAAGAACAAGCCTATAGCGCAGAGCAAGCCTATATCCAAGCTGAGCAGCGTTTTAAAAACTATTTATAACCTAGCACGTGAAAAGCTTGGGTTTTTCATTATCCCGCCATGCTTCTCTGCTAAACAAACCGTTTAGCGCTATTGCCTCAGGCAACTGGCGTAAAGCGGTTTGGCTTTGTTCACTAAAGCCTGCTGATTTAATTAACATAAAACGTAATTATTGGCACGTTGAACGGTTTTCACTTGTAGATTTTTAGCGGTTACGTTTCAATCAAGATTGTCGTCATTAAGCTAAAGGTCGATCTTATGTTGCTACGTTATGTTCTCTACTTCATCTTGTGTTGTTGTTTTGGTGCCTTTGCCGCTACCCGAGGCATGCAGCCAGAAGACTACTATCGTTTTGTGTTTGTGGCAGAGCCGCAATTAGCGCCCAATGGCAAGCAGGTAGCCTTTGTACACACCACCATTGCGGCCGATAAACGTGAGCGGTTAAGTAACCTATGGTTAGTGGCGACTGATGGCAAAAGCCCGCCACGGCAACTGAGTTTTAGTAACGCCGATAGCAGCCCGGTGTGGTCTCCTGATGGCAGCATGTTGGCTTTTATCTCTGGTCGTGAAGCGGGGCAACAGCTGTATATCTTGCCGATGGCGGGCGGCGAAGCCCGAGCGGTAACCGCATTAAAACAAGCCGGTATTCGGGATGTTAAATGGTCACCCGATGGTAAGCAGCTGTTATTGACGTTATCTGTGGATCCGACTGTCACGGATCCCAGCACAGAAAAAAGCAAAAGTGAGCAAGCTCAAGCCGATGTGGTGGTGATTACGGATGCGCTGTATAAACGCAATGGCGGTGGCTATTTAAATGAACGCCGCTCTGGCTTATGGTTATTGGATCTGCACAGCGAAAAACTGAAAAAACTCACCGGTGACACACGTTGGCATGATCATTCAGCAGCATTTTCACCTGATGGCAAACAGATTGTATTTGCTTCAGATCGCAGTGCGGATGCGCTGGAAGGCAGCATGCAGCAAGGGTTATATCTTTATCAATTAAGCGATGGCTCTACCAAGCAACTGCCTACCTTGCCTGGTAATGCCAGCGCGCCTAAGTGGTCACCCGATGGCCGTCGACTGCTCTATCAATATCAAGCCGATTACTTTACGCCAGAGCAGTTAGTGTTGCTGACTTTACGCGATGGCACTAACAAGCAGGTGGCAGTTGATTGGGATCGTAATGCCAGTAGCATGCAATGGCTTAATAATGATCGTATTTTACTCAGTGCGGATCACTTAGGCGCTCGGCCTCTTTTTGAACTCAACTTACGGCGTGATAAAACGCAAATTCGCTTAAGCGAACAAGGTAGTGCTTCAAATGTGAGCCTTTCTGCTAATGGCAAACAGCTAAGCTACCTGTGGCAAGATGCGCTAAACCTGCCCGAAATTTGGTTTCAAACAGAGAGCAATGCGCCGCGCCAATTAACCCAGTTTAATCAAGCGTTATTGGCTGAGTTAACACTACAGCCATTAGAGTCGTTTTGGTTTGAACATGAGCAGGGCAAAAGTCAGGGCTTTTTCATTAAACCCCTTGGTTGGCAAGCTGGGCAGTCGTACCCACTGGTATTGAATATCAAAGGTGGCCCCGGTGGCATGTGGGGTGACGAATGGTTTCATGAATTTCAGATGATGGCTGCCAAAGGTTATGCCGTGGTCTTTACCAATTATCGCGGCAGTACCGGCTATGGTTTTGCCCATCAACATGCTGTGCATGCCGATTATGGCGGTGTAGATTATCGCGATAATATTTCGGTGCTGGATACGGTATTACAGCAACACGACTGGCTTGATGCAACACGCTTGTTTATCACCGGCGGCAGCCATGGCGGTTTTTTAACCAACTGGATCACTACGCAAACCAGCCGTTTTAAAGCGGCGGTTACCCAGCGCAGTGTCAGTAACTGGATCTCGGAGGCGGGTACGCAGCAATTTCCGCCCAATTCGATGCGCCGTGAATTTGCGGGTAGCATTTGGGAAAACTATGACTTGTATTGGGATCGCTCGCCGTTAAAGCATGCCGATAAAGTCACGACACCCACCTTGATTATTCACAGCACCGCCGATCACATAACGCCCATTGGCCAAGGCGAAGAGTGGTTTTATGCGTTAAAAGCCAATCAAGTACCGGTTGAAATGGTGGTGTTTAAAGATGAGAGCCACAGTTTGTCTCGAAGCGGGACACCGGTAAATTTGGTTGAGCGCTTAAAGCGCATTCTAGACTGGTTTGAACGTTATCATCAGCCAACCAAAGCCTAAAACAAAGCGATGATCTGATGCAGGTTGCGCTGTTCTAAACGCAGCAACCTGCCGTTATTGCTCAAGGCACCATCACTGACAAGCCCGTTGTTATTAAGCATAACAGCAAACAGCGGTTTTCATCAGCTAAATCATCGAAATAGCCAGATGCTACAAAGGCGCTATCGCCGTTAACTATCGGTTAAATACTCAGTTTTATCGCTAAAAAGTACGCAAGCCATGACGGGTATGATAATTAATTATTCATAACCCCGTTTAGCCAGTGCTGACGTTGGTGACATGTTTATTGAAAACTTGAGGAGTAATATGAAAAAGTCTCTACTTTACTGCGCAGTCGCGTTCTTTAGTTTTAGTGCCGCGGCAGTCACACCACAGCCGTTTTTAAACACGCAGGTGCAATTTAATCAAAGCCAGCAACAGGCCGACATCTTAGTGCTTTTGGTACCTGAAAATACCACTGATTTGGCGATAACTAAGTGGAGCAGCGCCAGCCGCGCGCACATCAACCGCGCCATGCAAGTCGCCGAGTTTACCGGTAAAAGTGGCAGCAAACTGGAAGTCGTTGCACCCGTTGGGTTAGATGTTGGCCGAGTAGTGCTACTCGGTGTCGGCAACCCCGCAGAGTTAAACCGAGCAAAAGCCGAAGAGTTGGGTGCGACGCTAGGCGTGCATGTTAACAGCACCTCGGCTAAACGCGTGCAAGTCAATAGCCAGCTGATCAGCGACACCGCCCTGAATACCCACATCAGTACTGCTTTAGCGCATGGTATGGAGCTGCGTAATTACCGCTTTGATCGCTTCAAATCGAAACCGGATGCACGGCCTGAGCAACAATACACATTGCAAGTTACCGATGTCAAAGCGAGCCAAGCACAATACCAGCAACTGCATGCGCTAGCCCAAGGCGTATTTACCGCGCGGGAACTGACCAATTTACCGGGTAGTAGCGGTTATCCTGAAGCCTTTGCTAATTATGCCAAACAGGTATTAGAGCCGCTCGGTGTTAAGGTGACTATCTTAGGGCCAGAACAAATCAAGGCATTAGGCATGGGCTCGCTGTATGGCGTTAGCCAAGGTAGCGATAAAAAATCACATTTATTAATTGCGCATTGGCAAGGCGCCGACGGGCAACCCGTTGCCTTAGTGGGTAAAGGCAATACCTTTGACTCTGGCGGTTATAACTTAAAAACCTCATCCTCTTCTATTATTCGCATGCATACCGACAAAGCCGGTGCGGCCGCCGTTGTTGGCGCGGTGCAAGCGCTCGCTGGGCAAAAAGCGGCGGTGAACGTGGTGGCGGTAGCACCACTGTCTACTAACATTATTTCGCGTGATGCGCAGCTGCCGGGTGATGTGGTGACCGCCGGTGATGGCAGCACCATTGAGATTGGTAGCACCGATGCCGAAGGCCGTTTAATTTTAGCCGATGGCATTTGGTATGCGCGTGAGCATTTAAAAGCGCGGGCAATTGTTGATGTGGCCACCTTAACCGGGGCCAAAGTGGGCGCTTTAGGCACGGCTTATTCGGCCGTGTTTACTGAAAACGTTACCCTTGAACAAACGCTACGCGAAGCCGGCGAAAAAGTGCAAGAGCGAGTATGGCCATTGCCACTTAACGGCTATGAAGGTATTACCAAAAGCCGTATTGCCGATAGGATCAATACCGGCTCACCCGGTGCCCAAGCCGGTGCCATCTTCCTACAACACTTCGCCGCAGATACGCCATGGGCACATGTTGATATGGCCGGCGATGCTTTTAATAGCAGCGCCAAAGGCATTCACCCAGAAGGCAGTAATGGCTATGGTGTACGTTTATTAACAGAGTGGGTTAAGTTGTATCAGCAAAGCAGTAACTAAGGTTTTCGTTTTCAGTGTGCACACATGCAAAAAGCTAGGGGGACCCTAGCTTTTTCGTATCAGCAAACAAGGCTTTACCTTACTTTAGTAAGCTAAGCGGGCGTTAGGTGGTAACGGCATTTTTAATCGGTTTGGGTTTGTCCGAGGTTAGGACAAACATAGATACAATAACAAAGAACGCTACTACCAAGCCTATAATTTTATAGGATTGAGCAAAACCAATCTGATCGTAAAGCATGCCCACCAAAATGGATAAGCCACTGGCCGCCACTTGGCCCATAAACTGAAAGCCCACAATGTAAATAGTGGCAGATAAGCGGGCATCAAAGGTTGCCGTAATATATTTAAAAATGGCGATTAACATAATAGGTAGCTCAGCCGCATGCAGTAATTTCATGGCTGAAATAGAAATAGGATCTGCGGCATAACCTGAGCCAATAATGCGCAGAGCCATAATTGCGCCGCTGAGCAGTAACCCGTTTTTGGCGCCAATTTTATTGACAATAAAGGGCGCAAGAAACATACCGCCGGCTTCAAGAAACACTTGAAATGAGTTCAAATAGCCGTACATGGCGTTACCTTCGGCTTGGCTGGCAAATTGCGCGGCAAAATACACTGCAAACTGCTGATCATACACGCCATACACACAAGACACGCCGATAACCCAAATGGCAAAGGCCCAAAACTTGCGTTGTTGAAATAACAACAGCGCATCGCGTAAGCTCAGTGCATTGGCTTTTTGATTAATTTCAATTTGTTTGGCGCTGTCTTCGCTAATTTTGACAAACAACAGGCTGCTTAAAAAAATCAGCGCACAACAGCTGGCTAAAATAAAATTCAGCGAAACAGAGACATTAAAAATTTGGCCGGTGAAAAAGGTGGCTATAGCCCAGCCAACAGAGCCCCACATCCGGGCTTTACCAAACTCAAAGCCTGTTGTTCTGCCGACACGCTCGATATAGGTTTCAACGGCACCGACACCGGCAAAAAACGTGGCAGAACAATAGAAACCGCCAACTAAAGCACCTAGATAAATAGAATGCATTAACAAAGGTGTGTAAACAAAAATAAAAAAAGGCCCACTTAACAACAACATTAAACCGACAAACCATAAGAGGTTTTTGCGTAGGCCAAGTTTGTCTTGTAAAAAGCCGTAGCAAGGCATAACAAAGAGAGCGGTGATAGCGTTAATACTAAAAACCAAGCCGGTTTCAGAGCCATTTAAACCAATAGCTTGGTTAAGCCAAATAGGGTATATGGAAAAACAAAATGACCAAGTTAAGAAAAAGCTTAAAATGCAGGCACTGAGCAGCCAGTAGTTACGTTTTGCAATAATATCGGTCATGTTGTTTTATCCTTGTCATTTTCTGGCAGAGCCATGCGAGTCTCTTAGTAACAATCGACCGCTGATCTCTAATGTTTTTATATTTGATTGAAGTTCTTTGTTTATGGCTATATTGGCGGCCGTTTGTCCCATATCGAAGTAGGGCAGGCTCACCGTGGTCAGTTTTGGTAATAAATTTTCAGCAATAAGTTTGTAGTTGTCGTAACCGACAATAGAAATGGTCTCGGGGATCTTGTAACCCATTTGACGGATCAGCATAAACACCCGCATGGCCATTTTGTCGTTACCACAGCAAATGGCTGTGGGACGCTCTAATCGGGACATAATGTCTTTTAGTACACCGGGTAACTCTGCAAACTCGTCGTCTTTATTAATACACACGCCTTCTCGGATCAGCGCGTCATCTACCGTTAAGCCCGCGTTTCGGTGCGCATCTTTAAAGCCTTTTACCCGCAAGGGGGTGGCAGACATATCATTAAACAGGGTTAAGTAGGCAATATTCTTGTGGCCGTTTTTAATCAGTTGCTCTGTGAGTTTAAACGCACCTAAATAGTCATCAGGCAAAATGGTGGGATGTCGTAAGACTTTTTCATAACAGTTCACTAAAATAAGCGGACATTTATTAAAAGACTCTTTAATTTTGACCTCTTTGTGTGAAACCGTGGCAAAAATGATGGCTTCGGCCCGTTGCCGTCGAAAGTCATCGACTAACCGTGAAAAGCTTTTGGCACTGCCGCCTGTCTCACCAATCATCAATAGCTTTCCATGTTTTTCGCATTCATGTTGAATACCAGCGATAATGTCGAAGGAGTCCGGGGTGGTGGTGAGGTTTTCGGTAATCAGACACACCACGCCTTTTTCAAGCCCACGTAAAGCCTGTGCCGCCGCCGAAGGGTAAAACTCTAACTCTTCCATGGCTTTAGTAACTTTTAAACGTGTTTTTTCACTCACCCCTTCAAAGCCACCGAGCACTCTGGAAACGGTTTTTACTGACACGTTGGCTTTTTCTGCAACATCTTTAATTGAAGACATAATTATCCGGTTTCTCTGTTAAACACTGGCCTTTATTATCACACACCTCAGACATTTTTGTTGACAATTAGGTATAGCTTGAGCTCATAATGACTAACGATAGACATTTTATCAAGTAAAACTTTCTGTTTTATTAAGAGGCACAGATGCAGCAGACTTCAGAGCAAACCGGTAATCAGCGCACAACTTGGCATCCAAAATTTCATTTCTTTAAAGATGGGCACTGGGTCAATGATCCTAACGGCTTGTTTTATTTTGATAATACCTACCATCTTTTCTTTCAATTAAACCCTGATAACACTGTGTGGGGCAATATTCATTGGGGGCATGCAGTCTCAACGGATTTAATGCATTGGGAACATAAACCCACAGCCCTTTTTGCAGAGCCGGATGGTCTGGGTTATATTTTTTCTGGTGGCGCGGTAGTTGATCATCACAACGCTTCGGGTTTTGCTAAGCAAGGTGAAATACCGATTATTGCTACTTTTACACAGCATTCTAAAGCCGAAGTACAAGTACAAAGCATGGCATATTCTCTGGATGGGGGAGCCACTTTTACCATGTACGAACACAACCCAGTGTTACCTAATCCAGGACTAAAAGATTTTAGAGATCCGAAAGTGGTGTGGTTTGCACAAGACCAGGTATGGATTAAAGCGGTTGTCGCAGGGCAATGTGTGCATTTTTACCGCTCGTCTGACTTACGAAGCTGGCAAAAAGTGTCTGAGTTTGGCCAAGGCTATGGTGCTCATGGTGGTGTGTGGGAATGCCCAGATTTATTTCCATTAACTTGCAGTAACACCGGCAGGGAGCTTTGGGTGTTACTGATCAGTATCAATCCTGGCGGCCCCAATGGTGGCTCGGCCACGCAATACTTTATTGGCCATTTCGACGGTCAGCATTTCAAACCACTTGACAACGAAACGCGCTGGCTAGATTACGGTACCGACTGTTATGCAGGTATTACGTGGGATAACACCCCGCAAATTAACACGCAACGCACCTATATTGCCTGGATGAGTAATTGGTTGTACGCCAACAAAACGCCAGATAATAGTTGGCGCGGCGCCATGACATTGCCACGCACCCTTAAACTGGCGCAAAAGGGACAAGGCTATGTGCTAGACACAACACCGGCGGTTTCTTTTGCCAGTTCTAACTGGCCTGTTGCTGATGTTGTAAATGAGCACAAGGCCATTGCTTTACCCGACGTGTATTCAATGCATTTTGCTTTAGAAAACAACGGTGCGGTTACAACGCTTAGTTTTAGCAATGATCTGAATGAACAATTTATTGTGACCATCGATCTTCAGAATAAGCAGATTGTTGCCGATCGCACCCAAGCGGGTTATCAAGACAATGGCTTTGCAATAAAAGCCAGCATGCCGCTGAGCCTAACCGAGGGCGAGCCAGTGCAAATTGCACTTTATATGGATACCTGTTCGTTTGAGCTGTTTGTAGCTGATGTAGGCTGTTTTACCATGCTGTTATTCCCCAATGCCAGTTTGAATCAATTAGCCATTAACACAAATTCAAAATCCGCTAACATTAATAATTTACAAATTAAAAAAATTGACGATTTAGCTTTATAAAATATTGAAAATTAATACAAATATTAAGAAGTACTAAACAAGGTCTTACAATACGTAATAAAAATTTATTGACAGGCATTACGTCAAAACTGTAATGTCTATCGATAGACATAGATTGAGTAAAAACTCAACATCTAACAGACAGTGATTGAGCTTAACACTCAATAAAAACTTAGCCGACGAAAGGAACATCAACATGTATAAAAAAACGTTAGTCGCTGTAGCTATCTCAACAGCTTTGGCCATGCAGGCTTCTGCATTGTCCGCGCAAGAGGCCGATAAAGCCGAAGAAAGCGAAGCTGCTGAGATTGAAACCATCATTGTTACCGGTGTAACCAGAAACACGCAAAAAATGGAAGCGACATTTTCCATTAACACTATCTCTGAAGAAGAGATGAAAAGGCTTGCTCCTCATGGTGCTGCAGAATTACTGGGTAATATTCCAGGTTTCTTCCCAGAAGGCGGTACAGCAGGTGAAACACATAACAACGTGTTAGTGCGAGGCTTACCACAAGCAGGCGGCTATCGTTATGTACCCAATCTTATTGATGGCTTACCGACATACGAAGAGCCAGAAGCGCCTTTTATGAACAATGATGTGTTCATTAAACCTGATCTGATGACCACCAATGTTGAAGCGGTAAAAGGTGGCCCGGGTGGGGTGTTATATTCTAACGCCTTAGGCGCAGCGGTGAATTATATTACCCGAACAGGTACCCAAGATTTTGAAGGCGCATATAAAATTGAAGTAGGTGATTGGGGCCATGTTAGAAATGACTTTTTTGCTGCTGGCCCAATCAATGACAATTTAACCTATGCTATTGGTGGTTATTATCGGGTAGCGGATGGTATTCGCGATCCAGGCTATACCGGCAACAGCGGTGGTCAACTGCGAGGCAACCTGCTTTATATCAGTGATGACAACTCTACAGAAGTAAAGTTACAAGCACATGTCATTAACGATAAAACCAATTTTTATCAAAACATCCCATACTCTATTACCAATAATCGGGGGGTGGGAACACCGGATAACCCGTTTAAAATTGATCCGTCAAGTGTCAACAATTTAGGCGTAGATTTTGGTAAAGGCAATACGGTTTCACCACAAACCAGTTACTACACACTGTACAACCCGGATGGTAGTCGTCTTACTTTAGACATTAGTGATGGCGTAGCACCAAAATTTAATTTGTATACCTTTAATATCACTAAAGATTTTGAAAATGATTGGCGCTTAACTGCCTCGATGCGTTCTACCACCGGCACTAACGGTTTTAATGCGTTATTTAATGATCCCTTATTTGAACGTTCTAGCTTAGAAGCTGAGCAATTTGCCCGTATTCAAAGTTTTGATGGAGCCATTGGTGCTTCTTATGCCAATGCGGTAGGCGTAAAAGCCTTTTACACTGATACGGTAAATGGCACAGATTTAAGCAATGCCACAAGAGCCCCAGCTGTTATTGCCAATAACACCCCTGTTTACGGTAAAGTAGATGCGACCAGCTTTGTCAGTGATATTCGATTAAGTCGCTTTTTTGACTTTAGCAACCAGTCACATGAACTGACATTTGGTGTTTATACCAGCCATTACACTTATAATGTGCAATCTGTTTTTGCTACAGCCTTAAGTGATGTGGGCGGCAACTCAAGATTAGTTGACCTTTATGCGGTAGATGCTAATGATAACCAAGTGGGGCCTTCGATTACCGATAACGGTGTGCTGCAACCAGCCATTTTGGGTTTAGGTGCAGATGCCACCATGCGCACCAATGCCTTATATCTGCTGGATCACATCACCTTGCTGGATGGTGATTTGCAGTTAGACATTGGCGGTCGTTACCAAGATTTAGAAGTGGATCGTGTTACTACTAACTCTTTTAATCCAGGCAATAGTTCTAACGATTTTACACCTAGCGACGTTGTGGTAGGTTCAACTAACGATACCCTGGCTGATAATTTTGTGAATGTGCCAGACGGCAAACCTAATTTTGCGTCGGAAGAATATGATTCATTTGGTTGGACCGTAGGTGCTAACTACCGTTTAACAGATAAGATCACTACTTATGCAAGCTATGCGGATTCGTTCAGATTACCTGGCTTTGAAGATTATATCTTCGGCGGCCCGGCTACCAACCCTTCAACCGGTGAGGTTGCTCGTGGTGATCTTGTGGAAGATATCAAGCAGTATGAGGGTGGGGTGCGTTTTACGGGCCAAGGCTATGAATTAAACTTTAGCGGGTTTTATATTGATTTTGCAGCTAAAGAATCATTGGGTGCCACTTTGGATGACCTTTCTGCAACAGGTACAGGGGGCTTAGCCTGTAACACCGTTCCTGCCCCCGCTAACTGTCCGAAAATTCGTGATAGTTTCCGCACCAGCTTAAAAACGAAAGGATTAGAGTTTGAAGGTAGTTACCGCCCAGAGTGGTTTACCGGTATGACCCTGCAAGGCAGTATTGTGTGGCAAGATCCGAAGCAAGGCCAAGATAACGCTATTCGTGCTGCTATTTTAGAAACCGACACTAATGGTGATGGTGTAAATGACTTACGTCAGTATGACATCTCTAGCGGTGCCGACAGACGTCCTCGTCGTCAATCGCAGTGGTTAATTAACCTACGTCCATCATATGACTTTGCGGATATCCCGCTAACCGTATATGGCCAAGTGTTGCATTACAGCGAGCGTTTTGCTGCTGATGGCGATACCAATGTGACTATTTACCCAGGTTACACCCAGATAAACGCGGGCTTACTGTATGCAATCACGAATGATATGGAATTCCAATTTCATATTAGTAACTTAAATGATGCAGACTCTTTCACTGAAGGAAGTTCTGTGACAGAAGGTTTACGTTTTGCAAATGGTGATTACACCGGCGTAGCGCGTCCATTACTTGGCCGCACCATCAAAGCGTCACTGCGCATTGATTTTTAAGCTAAGCGCTAAAACGGTGTAAACACGACTTTTACCGTTAAAGTAAGAAAGAGAGGGAGCGCAGGCTCCCTTCTTTTTTTAAACTGCATGACCATCGATAGTCAGTGCAGGTTGCCAAATGTAAGTCGCTTAAGCGTTTGGCCAAAACAGGTTAGCGCGGGTAGCCTAAGGATACAAAGTGCTGTTATTCAAGTGCCATGCTCTACACCTAAGATCAAGGGTATTTAACAAGGATTAACGCAAATGAAGCCATTGTTGTTCGTTTTTAGTCTGCTATTACTTAACGCTTGTAGCTTACAAAGCAGCACCTATGTCGAGCCGTTCAGGCCACAATTTCATTTTTCGCCGCAACAAAACTGGCTAAATGATCCCAATGGCATGTTTTATTATCAAGGCGAGTATCACCTGTTTTATCAATATCATCCTTATGGCAATAATTGGGGCCCAATGTATTGGGGGCATGCAGTCAGTCAAGATTTAGTGCATTGGCAAGAGCTACCTATTGCCTTAGCACCAGATGAAAAGGGCATGATATTTTCTGGAAGCGCCGTGGTAGATTGGCACAACACCTCCGGTTTTGGTAGCGCTGAAAACCCACCTATTGTGGCGATGTTTACTTATCATGATCAAGCTTTAGCCAGTAACTATGTGATAGCCCATCAATCGCAGGCGATTGCTTACAGTTTAGACAAAGGGCGAACCTGGACCAAATACACTGGCAACCCAGTAATAGCAAACCCGGGTATGTTGGATTTTCGTGATCCGAAAGTGGTGTGGGATGATGAACACCAGCAGTGGGTAATGGTGCTGGCACAAAAAGATCATATTGGGTTTTATACTTCGCCAAATTTAAAAGACTGGCAACATGTTAGTGATTTTGGCCAAGAGCATGGTGTGCATGGTGGTGTTTGGGAATGCCCTGATCTTATTAAACTTAAGATAGATGGCAGCGATAATTATCGCTATGCCTTACTGGTTAGCATTAATCCTGGCGGGCCAAACGGCGGCTCAGCAACGCAATACTTTGTGGGGGACTGGAATGGACAGGCGTTTATTTTAGATGCAGAGCAAGCCACCACCTTAGCCGTTAAACCTGCGGTTTTTCCTGCCGGTGAGCTGATAGAAGGCTTCGAACAGGGTTTTACACAATGGACGGTAAGCGGTGAGGCATTTTTAGATACGCCAACAAAAGGGAACCATAAAGGGCAATGGCCTGTTAGCGGTTTTGTTGGCGACTATTTGGCAAATAGCTTTAGCGCCGGCGATCTGCCACAAGGCCAATTGTTATCTGCCCCGTTTAACATAGCGAATAACTATATTAATTTTTATGTCGCGGGTGGTTATGAGCCCGACAAGGTTGCCGTGCAATTGCTAATAGACGGTGAAGTAATGCGACAAGCTGGTGGGTTGCACACAAACAATTTTATTGTGCACAGCTGGTCGGTGACGGATCTGCTTGGTAAAACAGCACAACTGCGTATTCTTGATCTTAGCTCAGGCCCTTGGGGCTTTATTATGGTAGATGAGATTACCCAGTCTGAAAAACCAGCCGAGAATGCACAAGAGCAGGCATTGTGGTTAGATTGGGGCACGGATAATTATGCCGGCGTAACCTTTGCAAATACTGCTGAAGTGTCCAGCAACCCTATTTTTATGGGTTGGATGAGTAATTGGGATTATGCCCGAGATCTGCCAACTCAGCCTTGGCGTGGTGCCATGACACTGCCGCGCAAACTGGGGTTATTAGAAACCAATCAAGGTTTAAGAGTGACCTCAAAGCCAGTTGCTCAGTTAGAACAACTTGTTTCAGAGGCGCGGCCATTTTCAATTGCAGCGGCAAAGGATACCACTGTGTCACTGCCAACAGCGCAGGGGGCGAAAATAACGCTAGGTTTTACTCACCCTAACGAAGCCGCATTTACCTTGATTTTTAAAAATAACACTGAGCAACTCATCCTTGAGTATAACGCTTTAGAGCAGAGCGTGACGCTGGATCGCAGCGCGGCAGGGCTGGCAATTGCTAATGAAAAGTTTAACCCTATCATTAAGATGCCACTGACGACTAAGCTTAGCTCGGGGGCTGCTGAAATATGGTTAGATACGTCAGCGATAGAGGTGTTTATAGGTGAGGGCGAGTATGTTTTAACCTCACAGGTGTTTCCAACATCAGCCTATAGCGAATTAGTGGTGATTAATTCCTCGTTGCAATCATCACTGTCTTTAAGTGTGCAAACAGTGGATAGCATATGGCAAAAGCACACTCATTAAGCGTGAGTATCACGCGAAGGGCGTGGGATGGCGTTGTTGATTGCGCGACTTATCTTGTCGAGGTCATACTTTACACTATGTTTAGACTATGACTGGCTAGGGATAAACGGCAAATGCAAAACAAGCAACAAAAAATTGTGGTGATCAGCGGCGCGGGCATCAGCGCCGAAAGTGGCCTGGCAACCTTTCGTGATCCCGAAGGGTTGTGGCAGCAATATTCGCTGGAAGAGCTGGCAACGCCGCAAGCTTTTGCGCGCAACCCCGAATTGGTACACCACTTTTACAATGCCAGGCGCAGGCAAGCAGCACAGGCAGAGCCGAATGCCGCGCATTTGGCTATTGCTAAATTGGAGCAGGCTTATCAAGTGGTGGTGATCACACAAAATGTGGATGATTTACACGAGCGGGCAGGTTCAAGCCAGGTGCTGCACTTACATGGCAAATTATCAGAAGCCCGCAGCAGCCGCGATCCACAACTAATACAAGAGATTGGCAGCCAAGCGCTTAACGTAGGCGATCTCGCCGCCGATGGCTCAGCGCTAAGACCTAACATTGTTTGGTTTGGTGAAGAAGTTACCGCTATGGCAGCGGCCATGACAGAAGTGGCCAGTGCCGATAAAATTTTAGTAGTTGGCACCTCACTGCAAGTTTACCCCGCCGCCTCTTTGTTGTTTTACGCCAAAGATCATGCCGAAAAAGTGCTGATTAACCTTGATGCCGCAGATATTGATACAGGCTATCAATTTATTCAAGGCAAGGCAGCAACTCAGGTGCCCGCGTTGGTGGCGGCATGGGGCTGTCATTAAGCGCTCTGTTTTGGCGGCAAGACAGCTAAGCAAAAGTTGCACCTTACGCTAAGAGACTTGCTTTTGCGTCGCTAAAAGCAATTCTCCAAAACAAATTTTTTTGCACATTGCCTTGAAAGCCCAAATGATCATGTGCTTTTGAAGGTGTAAACCTCACGGGTGCGGCGCAGCAGCGCCGCACTCAACCTCTCGTTTTCTTAAAATCTAAGCGGACGATGTTCAGTCGGTTCGCTGCTCAGGGTATTATTCGTAGCGGCATGCACTTTTAGCGACGCTCCGCGATTGTGCCAAATCAGCCACTGGCGGATTCAACGAGTCATATTTCCACCTTATTTACTGACGCCACGACGTCATGTTTAACTTGACTAATGTCATACTTGTCCTCATATTCGTTTATCGTCGAATAACGATATTGGTGTTTATGAGTACTCTTAATTCGGTCTCCAATGAACAACTGGCCGCTATTGCAAAGGCGTTTGCGCATCCTGCCCGCATACACATTATCCAGCTTTTGCTGAGCAAACCGTCCTGTATTGGTGGTGAAATCACCAGCGAAGTGGGTCTTGCTCAATCAACGGTATCGGAGCACTTACGCATATTAAAGGCGGCAGAAATTGTTACCGGTGAAATAGAACACCCGCGAGTGTGTTATAGCCTTAACCGTGAAAAGTTATTGCCGTTACTGGATTTGTTACAACAAATTGCCAGCAGTCAGGTGTCTAATGATGGTGCGTGCTGTGCTGGTACTTAAAGGTATTGAGTAAAATATGGGTATATTTGAGCGATATTTATCAGTTTGGGTAGCGTTATGCATCGTTGCTGGTGTTGTGCTTGGCAACCTAATGCCGGGTGTGTTTCAAGCGATAGCGGCGATTGAGTATAGCCAGATAAATTTAGTGGTGGCCCTGCTGATTTGGTTAATGATTTATCCCATGATGGTGCAGATAGACTTTGGCGCAATTAAAGATGTTGGCAAAAAGCCCAAAGGCATCATGCTTACGCTGGTGATGAACTGGTTGGTTAAACCTTTTACTATGGCGGCACTGGGCTGGTTGTTTTTTAAGGTGTTATTCGCCGGATGGGTTGACCCCCAAAGTGCTAATGAATATATCGCCGGTATGATTTTGCTCGGCGTTGCGCCCTGCACGGCAATGGTGTTTGTTTGGAGCCAACTGACTAAAGGCGATGCCAATTACACCTTGGTACAAGTGTCTGTGAACGACATTATTATGATTTTTGCCTTTGCTCCTATCGCCGCATTGCTGTTGGGCGTTAACGATATCGTTATTCCGTGGCAAACACTGTTTTTGTCAGTGCTGCTGTATGTGCTACTGCCGTTGATTGCGGGTGTCATTACCCGCAAACAGCTTAATAAAGGCGGTACAGAGCAGCGTGTCAGCGCATTTTTGGCTAAAGCCAAACCGTGGTCGGTCATTGGATTATTGGCGACAGTTGTTTTGTTGTTTGGTTTTCAGGCACAAACCATCGTTGCCAAACCGCTGATTATTTTGCTTATTGCTATTCCGCTACTGCTACAAACTTACGGCATTTTCGCCATTACCTATGCCATTGCCAAAAAGATGCACTTGCCACACAACGTTGCGGCACCGGCCGGCTTGATTAGCACCTCTAACTTTTTTGAACTGGCTGTCGCAGTTGCCATAGCGCTGTTTGGTTTAAACAGCGGTGCAGCACTGGCAACCGTGGTCGGAGTGCTGGTTGAAGTGCCGGTGATGTTATCACTGGTGTGGTTTGCCAATCGAACCCGGCACTGGTTTAGCTGACACTTTTTACTGATAAGGGAACTACTATGCAGCACCCATTTGATTATTTGGAATTGAGTACCGGCACACTGATGTTTACGCCGTGTCCGGGCACTAAAGGCGTAAGTCTGTCTGACAGCATTGGTCAGCTTAAAGCGGCTGGCGCGGCAGCCGTTATTACACTGATGCCAACACATGAGCTAGAGCAAAACGACGCAGCGCGCATTGGCGCTATTTGTAAAGAGCTTGGCTTATCATGGTATCAGTTACCGATAGAAGATGACTGTGCGCCAGAGCAGGCATTTGAGGCTGCATTTTCTGACTATACAGCGGCCATCTTGGTTTTGCTGCAAGCGGGTAAAAAAGTGGCCATTCACTGCAAGGGCGGCTCTGGTCGAACCGGACTTATGGCAGCAATATTAATGGCTCAGCTTGGTTACAGCAAAACCGAAGCGCAAGCGTTAGTTCAGCAGCTTAGACCCAAAGCCTTGTGCCATCCGGTCCATCAACGCTATTTCGAAAATTTAGCGGTTGAAAGTTTATAAGACACAAGCTGTCGCACCTCTTGCATAAACTGGCTCGTCATTAGCGATCTGCTATTTATGCCTAAGGGGTGCTTATGTCTTCTGCTCGCCAAGTTTCTATTACAGCCAATGAGCTGACCCAATTTTTAGCGCTACAGCTGAAACTGCTTGCCCAAACCGACCAACCGCGTTTAGTTGCTCCCGTGATGTTGTGGGGGCCGCCGGGTGTAGGGAAAAGTACTATAGTGCGTGAGCTATGCCAAAAAGAAGGCATTGGCTTTATTGATATTCGGCTAGCGCAACGTGAGCCGGTTGATATTCGTGGTTTACCGGTGGTGCGGGATGATCATGTTGATTGGTTACTAAGCGGCGAGTGGCCACGCGATCCAGATAGCCGCGGCATTATTCTGTTTGATGAGTTAACCGCTGCAGATCGCAGTTTGCAAGTGGCGGCTTATGAAATCATTTTAGATCGCCGCTTGGGTGATTTGTATCAATTACCTGCCGGTTGGTTGGTGATGGCAGCGGGAAATCGCAGTAATGATCGCGCCGTGGCTTATACCATGTCGAGTGCTTTAGCCAACCGTTTTTGTCATTTAGAGCTTACCGCCGATTTGCAAAGCTGGACCTTATGGGCGCGGCAGCAGGGAATAGATGAAGCGCTAATTGCTTTTCTGCGTTACCAACCGCAATGCTTTATGGATATGGAAAACGATCTTGAGCGCGGTTGGCCCAGCCCGCGCAGTTGGGAGCGGGTGTCATTTTATCTACAGCAACATACCGCGCTAAACGAAACGTTACTGCAAAAAATTATTTGTGGTTTAGTTGGCCCAGGCGCGGCTTATCAACTAATAGCCTTTTTAAATGCGCGTGCCGAATTGCCTGATGTGCAGCTAATGCTAAACGGTAAAATTCCAATCCAGATCCCAGAGCGGCCAGATATGTTGTTTGCCTTTTGTTCATCGTTAAGCCAGCAATTGTGGCAATCACCAACCATGATGGAAACACGCATTGGTCGATTTTTAGACATTGGGGTAGCGATGACGTCTGACTTTGCCACGCTCACCTTAATTGACAGTATTCAACACACAAACAATGACGAAGTGCAGCGTCGCTCTGAGTTGCTTTTAGGGCATAAAAAATTTGTGCAGTGGTCTGACAAACATGGCCAGCATTTTGATGCGTTACAAGGCGCCACACTGTTAACGGACGCACCAGTATGACGGCGCAGGCAACCGTTGCGGTTATTGTGCCTGATGCGGCTGTGCAACGTGAAAAGCAACGCGTTGTTACGGAATTACAGCAATTACGCTCTGATCTCTTGTTAAGCCAGCCTTTTGTTGCGGTACTGGCGATGCGGCTGCATTTAGTGGTGGTCGATGATGATCGTTTAACAACAGCTTGTACTGACAGTCAGCGCGTTTTCTTTAATCTTGACTTTATAAAACGTTGCAGCACATCGCAAAAGAAATTTGTATTGGCGCATGAGGTTTGGCACTGCGTGATGGGCCATTTTATACGCCGGCAAGATCGAGAACCGCTGCGCTGGAATTACGCCTGTGATTTTGAAGTAAATGGCATCTTGCATCATTATTTTAAGGGCGATGATATGCCTGAAAATGTGCTGTTTAGCCACAGTTATAGTGGTAAATCGGCTGAACAAATTTATCAAACCTTGGGCCGATCAGCCGCTGATCAGTGGCATGAGACCTACATTATTGGTGGTAAATCGCTACCGGCTGACAACGCGCAATTTGATCAACACCAACCGGAGTTATCCTCTGCTCAGCACCCGGCTATTAAGCTAGATCCCGATTATCAGCCACAGCCAGTCACCGAACGAGACCTGCATCGTTGGCGCGAATATACCGCTGCGGCAGCCCAAGTTACGGGTGTGATGGCTGGTAACCAAAGTAGTGTCATGCAGCGCGTTATTAAAAACGTGTTAAGCCCGCAATTGTCATGGCCAAGTATCTTGCAGCGCTTTATTCAACGCACCATTAGCGGCAGTTACAGCTGGCATAGACCCGCACGGCGTTATATAGGGCAAGGGCTGTATTTGCCGGGCAGGCAGGGCAAAAAACTGCACATTAGTTTAGCAATCGATACCAGCGGCAGTACCCTGGCAGATTTGCCGCAGTTTCTCGCCGAAATGAGCAGTATGTTACGGCAGTTTGAGCAAGTTAGGTTGCAGGTAATAAGTTGTGACGCCACGGTCACTGATGTCAGTTATTACGAAAATAACGACTTACCCGCACTTGTAAATTGGCAAGCCAAAGGAGGCGGCGGTACTGATTTTCGGCCAGTATTTGCCTATCTGCAGCACGAGCAGTCAGACCACTGCCCGCCACAAGCGTTAATTTTCTTTACCGATGGCTTCGGAAGCGCACCCGCACAAGCCCCTCAATACCCGGTGATTTGGGTATTAACACGGCAGGGAAGCCAACCCGCAAATTGGGGCGAAGTGTTAGCGTTAAGCTGAGGTTATTGGCTAGGTTAGCCATTTAAATGATAGATATTGATAGTTATTTAAGCCAGTAAGCTTATTGTTACTGGCCGTTTATTGATACATGTATAAAATTTTTTTGTCAGTTATGAGCGAAGAACAGCAATTCCTGATGCACCAAAATGTTTATGTGCATGTTCGCAATAACTTGTTAAATAAACAGCGGTTTCGCCGTTGGCGAGTGACTTTCTTTTGGTAACGCAAAAGAAAGTATCTCACCGCAGGTGAAATGCTGACTAGCATAACAAGCTAAGTTTCTGAAATTGCATAGCTTTCTGAGATTCTATTTGTGCAAGAGGAAGCTGGTGGCTGTGCTAACTAAGTGACAAATGTGCTAGTAAAAAATAAAAACTACTCTATTATCGGTTTGTGAAGCTGTTTAAGTTAACAATATTATTTAAAGTTATTTTTTAAGAACGTCTTTCAAAGCAAAAAATATCACTCAATACGGAGTGATAAAAAATAAAGGTTAGGTATGGATACCACATTAATAAAACTGCAGCAGTTGCTGGCTGATTTTAAACAACTGCCGCCGCTTAATGTTGCCGAGCAAAGTATTTTCAGTATCGGCAGCAAAGGCTATTACGAAAATCCCACCACAGATATTTTGGCATTTTTTTGTAACGACAACGGCCAGCATAAGCTTGGTAATACGGCGCTTAAAGCGCTATTTAACTGCCTCAATGATGTTACATCTGAACTTGACTGTTCGTTAATAAGCCCTCCTGAACGTGAAGTCGTTACCAAAGACCGTAAGCGTATTGACCTGCTTTTGGAAAGCGCTAATTGGGTGATGGTTGTAGAAAATAAGATTTTCCATCAGCAAAATAACCCGTTTGATGACTATGAAAATTTTATTCTGGTTGAACAAGCAAATCGCTTTGCCAACAAAAAGAAGCTTTTTGTTGTGCTCGCTCCGACGAAAGAGGTAACACTAAAGGGTTGGCATTTTATAAGCTATTCAGAGCTGATTGCTGCTTTAAAAGCTCAGTTAGCTGAACTGTTTATATCTCAACCTATTCATAAATGGCTATTACTGCTTCGCGAATTTATCTTACATCTGGAGAGCCTCATGTCACAGCCATCCTTAAATCAGGAAACACTCGACTTTGTCTTGAAAAATCTAACAGAAATCAAAGATATTCAGCAAATTAAACAAGATGCTATCAACGAGTACTTGGCGCAGTTACAAACGGCGCTACAAAGAAAGTTAGACAAAGTGGTTAATGCCCGCATACAAAACTGGGGCGGCTATCCTGCTTTACGCTTTTCTTTGGCCGACTGGAACGAGCCTGATTGGGATGTTGTGCTTTTCTTATCTGGCAAAGCAGATACTACAGAGTTCTGTGTTTATGCCATCTTAAGTGACGGTTTAACTGAACAAAAAGCAGATGCTATCGTAATGCCAGGTTTAAACCCTAAGCGTGATTTCGAGAAATATGGGCGCTTAAAAGTGCGTAAATACAGCCTCCAATTAGCGGTGCGCACCCAAGAGCAAATTATTGAGTTTATTTATGACCGCCTTTTGGAATTGGATACGCTGATTATCGAGCTTAAGAATCAACCGGCTATTCCTGCATTGTGATTAGCTAAAAGCCTTTTAAGGTATAAATGCTTCTTTGTTAAAAAGCACTTCACCGGGCTTTCGAGCGGAAGTAGAGTCGCATTTTCTTTAGATACTGTCTTTTGGCGACGTAAAAGACAGTATCTCACCGCAAATGAAGCCTTAATTATTTCTTTAACATCAACGGTAAAAACTACCCCCTTGCCAGTGCCGCCTTGGCATACCAAACTTTAACGCTTTCAAACGACACATTGGCCATTTTGGCGACATGCGGCAATTCGCTGTGATTGGCCATGGCGAGTAGTTTAGGCCGGGCATACTCTGGCATGGCTTGCATGGCTGAAGGTAAGATTTCGGCTAAAAATTTCGGTGATAAGCTGATGCTCAGAAAATCAAACAAAGCGAAGCGCCAAGTTTGCTGCTCTTCTGAAAGTTGGCTGTTAGGCTGGCAAAGTTTAATAAACAACTGGCTTAGACGCATTAGGCCCGGTAGCAGTGTGTTATTGAGCGTTAACCAGGTATGGGTATGCGTGATTTTTTGTTGGATAAGCTGCTCGATAAACGCCAGCTTTTCGCTTATATGCAAAGGGCTATCGTCTTTGCTTAACATGTTACAAAGCGTATGAAAAGCCGCCGGCTCATGCAGTAGTGCAGAATGAACGGCAGTGCGCATAAAATCTGCGGTATCGCTAAGTGCTTGCCGATACGCCGCGAGCCACAGTAAAAAGTCGGCCTCGTAAGATTCAAAGATCCGATCTTTTTTGATCTTCCAGCGCCAAGAGTGAGGTGTTATTTTGCTTGGCGCTTGCTTGAAGTGGCACGGGCGCTGTTGATTTTGTAAGTAAAGGGCGCAGCGGATATCCCAAAGCCGATCAACAGCAAAGCCAAGATCGGCAAAAGCTTGTAACAGCATAATGGCATGATAGACATTATGCGGTTTCGATTGCCTCGCGGCTTGGGTTAACAGTGCTTCAATGAGCTCAGTATCGAGCTGTTCGGTGAGCTTGTTTAAGGCATCACGAATCGTTGCCTCATTGATCGAGAAGCTTGCTTGATCCAGTAATTCTGGTGCAAAAATACCGCTACTAAACACCAATGGCGAGCCAGCGCGTAAGCGAACTAAGTTAGGGCAGTCGGAAACATGTAATTGCGCTATATTGCCTGAATTTAGCTCAGTGAGTGCGCTGCGCCGCAGTTTAACGCTTTGCCAGCTGCCGGCAAACTCGACAATACTGTGTGCGGCATCGGTTAGCTGTGCTTGTGCTGCACTAAAATCAGCGGGGGCGGTTAAGCGGCTAAATTGTGGGCAGTGTTGTAGTTGTACGTCACGTAATTCGTTATCTAACAAAGCAATACTGCGCAGGCCAATGGCTCGCTGCACCGCTAAATACTGACAACCCGACAGGGTTAAGCAAGCAATGCCGGCAATATCGGTAAACACTAACTGGCGTAGGTTAGCAAAAGCAGGGGCCATGGCTTGCTGATAACCGCCGCTAAAAATCAGTAAGCTGTCTTTGGGTAAGCTTTGCAGCGCCGTGAAATCGTCTAGCCACATTTGGTTTAAGTCATAAAAATAGATTTGCTGCCACAGCTGCTGCGGCGGTTTTTGCGCCAGTGTCAGTAGCTCGCCTTCTTTAAGCCAGCACATATCCAGTTGGCTTACCGGCGCAATAATGTGCAAGCCATGAGGAAAATCAGCAAGATCAAGATGCAGCACCCAACGGTTTTCGGTATGCCCTTGAAGTAATACTTGTTGTAACGCCGAAGCGCCCTGAATGCGTAGATGCCGCTCGGCCGCTACTGTGCTGCAAATATGCAGCTGTTGCAGCGCTTTAACCTGCATTAAGTCAAGGTGTCGCAACGCTGTTTGCGTGATACTTAACGTGGTTAAGGTTGCATCATGAATACTGCTGCTGTGATCCGCATTCAGTACCAGCGGGGCTTTATCAGAAATATGTTGAACTGCAGTCATAACACGCCATAACCTATGAGTTAAAACCACAGTATTGATATTCGGTGCGACAATTTGCGTCTTAGCTTCGGCTGTTTTTAAAACCAGCAACCAGTTCAGGGAGTGACAGTAGGGTTAATTGCTCGGTGTAGTAAGCGCCAGTATCAATATAAGTGCGATTGGCCACAAACAGCGGCTGTTGCACAACGGTATGGCCAGACACCACATAATCAATGTTGGCCACGTGCAAAGACGCTAAGGCGTTCAGCTGTTTAGCTTTAAGCATACTGCGCCCAGAAACCAGCGTGCGCTGTAAGCGGGGCGCTTGCTCGGCATCGGCCGTGTTAGAAAGTGTTAACCAATCGTTTTCAGGGACATCGCCGTGCACAATACCGATAAGGCCTTGTTCGGTATGCAATTCCAAGGCTAACGGTTGCTCTGCAATGGCCACAAGCTGCTGCATAACGGTTGCGGCTTTGTCAGGTTGCTGCTTTTTGAGGTGTTCAAACCAGTCACCGTCATTGGCCATCCATATCGCGTAATCACCAACCGGGTACAAATCGTGATTGCCAGCGACCATCACAATGCAGCCTTGTTTTAGCCCTGCCAGCACAAAGCTAACCGTTTCAGGGCAAAAGCGGCCTCTGTCGATTAAATCACCAACCAACACCAATAAATCTTGCTCAGCAACAAAACCTTTACGAGCTAAAGCGGTCTGCAGTAAATCAAAACGCCCATGGATATCGCCACAAAACAATAGCGTTCTGTAGTGACGCGCATCAATCTTTTTTAAATACCGTGCCAATTCATTACTCCTTATATTGCTGCCATTATCCTCGCAGCAAAGACGATGAGCATAGCAAGTTATTGCGACGACATACGTCTTAGAAAAAAGTTTTTTCTGCGTCTTATCTTGTCGTTGGCAAAGACCAAACTTCTGATTGGGTAATGCGAGAGGGAAGTAACACTATGACAACGCCAATTCGTAAGAAAGCGCTTGCAACCAAAACAAACCAAACTGACTTATTTATTGAAACTGATACCCCCGCGATCTGTCGGTTATGGGCTCTTCGGTTATTGACCAGCCAAAAACTGCTCAGAAAACTGTATATGGATGATGAATTAGATCCGGAGTTTGCGAACACTTTAGGCTTAACGCCTCAAGCGCATTTACTCAGTGCCACTCAATTGCAGCGTGCCTTGGTAAATAAACAACTGCAATTAGAATTGCAGGCCGAGTTATGTTTGCCCGAGCCCTTAGCACGAAATATCCAAAGCTTGGCACAGATGATGGGTTTAACTGCGCTAGAGCAGCAACTATTGGGTTTTGTGGCGTTGGTTAAAACCGATCGCATGTTAAACAGCACGGCAGTGTTGTTGCGTGATATTAAAAAGCAGCAACTGCCAAAAATTTTAGCGCAAATACTTGGTTGTAATGAGGTTGAATTGCAGCCCTTGTTGCGTCAAAACAGTACCTTGATCAATTCGGGTTTACTGGCTTTAGAGTCGATGCCTGTTTTTTCGTTAGACGATGTTTTTGAGTTTATTTCAGTGTCGTTTGCTTATAACTTATTTGATGAAAGCAACGATGTGAAACGCCTGCTTAAAGAAATTGTGCAGCAAGCCAGCCCAGCAACGCTGACCCTAAAACAATTTCAGCATATTGAGACTGATCTGCAGATTTTACTGCCATATCTAAAAAACGCCGTTGAGCAGCAGTTACCCGGTGTGAATGTGTTAATTTATGGCCCACCGGGAACCGGTAAAAGTGAGTTGGTGCGTGCCTTGGCAAAAAAATTAACATTGCCGTTATTTGAAGTCAGCAGTGAAGACAGCGAAGGGGATGGGATCAGTGGCAATAATCGGTTAAGAGCATATCGTATGGTGCAGTGTTTGCTGTCTAGCTCAAAAAATATCGTGCTGTTTGATGAGATTGAAGATGTGTTTGCTCAAAACCCTTTTTCACGCCAAGCAGAGCTTCGTAAAGGCTGGATGAACCGTATGCTAGAACAAAATACCTTGCCCTGTTTTTGGGTAACCAATGATCATACCGTAATGGATAATGCGTTTATTCGGCGCTTTGATCAGGTAATAGCGCTAGCGTCTCCGCCACAAGCCCAGCGTGCTGCGTTGCTGCAAGATGCTGCCGCAAAGCTTGTTAACGCCGAAGAGGCGATGCAACTTGCCGCGTTGCCCCAGTTAACGCCAGCCATTATTACCCGCGCCAGTAAAGTGGTGGCGCAGTTAAACCCGAAGTTAACACGCCCGGTAAAAGTGGCAGCGCTTAAACATCTTATGCAGCAAACATTGCGAGCGCAGGGCCATCAAGTTGATGTGGCTTTAACAAGAGATGCACTTGGCCCCGTGTATGATGCCAGCTTGGTTAATGCAGACATTGATTTGTTAGAGCTGACCAAAGGGTTGATAAACGCTGGCAGTGGCCGCTTATGTTTATACGGCCCACCGGGTACGGGTAAAACGGCGTTTTGTCACTTTTTAGCCAAGCAATTAGGTAAGCCCCTGCTGCAAAAAACAGCGGGCCAGTTGTTTGGTATGTATGTTGGGCAAACCGAAAAGCAAATTGCCGCGGCATTTGCGGAAGCTAAGCAACAGGATGCGGTGTTGTTGTTAGATGAAGTAGACAGCTTTTTACAAGATAGACGCGGGGCGCGGCAGCAGTGGCAAGTGTCTGCAGTAAACGAAATGCTGATGCAAATGGAAGCCTTTGCTGGTGTTTTTGTGGCCAGCACCAATTTACTGGATAACTTGGATCAGGCCTCACTGCGCCGGTTTGATTTAAAAGCCGGTTTTAGCTACTTAAAACCAGAGCAAACTAAGCAATTATTTGATGCGCATTGTCAGCAGCTACAGCTTTCTCCCTGTCGCCACAGCGCACAGCGATTAGCCGCCTCAAGCCAACTTACGCCTGGAGATTTTGCTGCTGTGGCCAGGCAAAGCCGGTTTCGGTCCTTTGCCACAGCAGCGCAGTTTGCTGCAGCATTACTTAACGACGTTAAGCTTAAAAGTCTTGATACGGCAAAACCGATTGGTTTTTTACAATAAGGAGCAAAGTAAGCTCAGTTAAGGTGTTTCAGCTTGCTGATACTGTGCTAAAGCGTCTTGCAAGCTGTTAATTACTGCAAGGCGCAGCGCGGTGGGTGCTAAAACCTGAATGCTGTTGCCATGAGACAGTAGCCACCATTTTAATTGCCACCCATCATGTACGGTGGCAGTTAAGTGATGCCAGCCATCGACTTCGGGGCTAAGCTGCATATCTTTAGCAAGCGGGGCTTCTTGTAATAATTGGCTTAAATACGGGTTTACTCTTGCTTGCAGCACAATTTGCTGGCCATTGGCAAATTGTAAGGCACCACTTTGCAAATAACCCTCTAAGGTAAAACCCTCAGGGCTTTGCAGGGGGTGTTCTGTAAGCGCTAATAAGGTAAAACGGTGTAATGCAAATAAGCGCACATCTTGATAGCTACCTACTGTGGCAATTAAATAGGTAATGTGGCCGCGCTGCACTAAGCCAAGTGGGTTTAACAGGTATTGTTTTTGCTGTTGATCATAAAGGGCGGTGTATGTTGCGCTTAGCTGTTTATTGTCACTTAACGCTTGTTGCACAGCCTCATATAAAACAGGGGATGTTGCGGGCGGTAGCATCGGTAACGCTGGAGATACAACGGCAATTTTATCGGCTAAGCGGCTATTGCTGTTACTGTCTTCCAGTGCTTGTAGCTTGTTTTTCGCCTGGCTAAAGCGGCTGTTCAGGCTTTGCAACATCACTTGTGGCAAGATGCTTTTTAATGTGCCTTCAACCAGTTGCAACATCATCGCTTCAGCCACACTGATACCGGGCAGCTGAATATCTTTATTATCCATCCAGCGCCATAAATGCGCTGTTTTACTTTCATCACTGACAATGGGAAACACCATGGATAAATCATTCAGATCGCGTTCCACCGTGCGTTTGCTAACTTTAAAGCCCTGATCATCCAACAGCGACTTTAGCTCGGCAGCTGTTTTACCCAAACCACGATTAGGCAGTAAATTAAGCAACTCCCATTGCCGACTGAGCGTGACGTGCGATTTAGCAGCAGACATACAACCATCCTTGAGTGTAATTTAAAGCAAAAAATAATGGCTTATATGCATGCCATTAAAGGAATAATAGAGACAATACAGGTAAATAGGAAGCGACAAAGCGATAAGAAAGCGAGATCTACGACCTGCGGGTTATGAACCAGACGAGTTACCAGGCTGCTCTATACCGCGTCCGATACTATCCCCAAGCAGGAGAGTCCACAACGCAGACCAAGAATTATTTGAGTTCTCGCCGATAATCGCGACTGCATATAAGTACTGTATCTTCTTCAAAAAATCAGTAAGCCGGTATTTTACATCCTCATTAAAGGCTCTGTGATGGCTATGAATTATTCATCCGTGGCATTTATGAGTTCCATTTACGTCTTTTAAATACTCATCCTAAAAGTGCGATATAAAACAAAGGAAGTGTGCTGGAACTGTTAACTTGAGTTGCTTCACGCACTAACCATGTACCTATCACTTGTGAAGCTTGTTGACTGGTAAGAACAGTTGCAAACATCGAATTAATTAAACAACCCTGAGCATGACCCTTTTTACGAATGCCATGCTAGATTGTAATTGTTTTCAACAGGAATATGAGAATGCAGGCTTACGGTATTGTGGCTTTTATTGTCTGTTTTACCGCAATGGGTTTCAGCCTCTATTTAGCTTTACGCGTTGCTAAAAAACGAGACCTTCGCGAGTAACAATTTGCGAGACTAATAAAAAAGCTGCCAACAGTTAATCCGCTTCAAGTTGCAGTCATCAGCTTTGATCGTTATCAGATCCCTGAAGATATGCAAAGCGGGTGACAACGTATAGGTTTACGCCAGCCATAAGGTTTGAGTCTGTGGAATGCTGTTCCAAACTGTTATTACGCCATTGTAGTTTTGCGATGTCTAATCTAACTATTACTTAACTTAAGCGTCACTCTTAGCGTGATGCTTAAGGTATCAATCATTGAAACATCGGTGGTATACACTTGGCATATAACCAACCAAGGAGTGTATCTATGACAAGCCAAATCCTTCGCGACGCTGCAGGCCATCCCTATGCTTTTATCGATCACCATCCAGGTGGTGATCAATCCATTCGAACAGTGGATGGAGTGATTGGACGTTATTACGCTGGCATGAACTATACCATGGATTTACGCCGCGGCACTGTTATAGCGAAAGGGAATGCTTTGCAAAGTTTAGTAGCGCCTAAGATTTATTAAGGAGAGTGCCAATGCAAAAACTCCCGATATTTTATCGCGATGAAATTCTCAGTGATGTTAAAAGCTTTTCTCCGAGTGCTGCTAAGCCTGCGCTTGTTGTAGAGCGCTGGCTTAGCCTTTCACAGCCAATTGAGATTTGTTCCTTTGTGCCTGTCACACCAGACAGCCTCAAATTAGCTCACGATACTGATTACGTTGATGGCGTAATGAACGGAATTCTTAAAAATGGGTTCGGTAATAAAGATATTGCAGTTGCTAACAGTTGTCTTTATACCGTTGGATCCATGCTTGCCGCTGCGAGAAGTGCACTTGTTTCCAAACAGGTTGCTGTTGCACCCGTATCAGGCTTTCATCATGCAGGTTATGCGGATGCGTTTGGGTTTTGCACTTTTAATGGCTTAATCATTACTGCCTTAATGTTAAAGCATGAGGGGGCCGTCAGCAAAATAGCGATCCTAGATTTAGACGTGCACGAGGGCGATGGCACTCGAGAGATTATAGACAAACTGCAGTTAAACGATTGGATAATGCATCATAGCTTAGCCTACGCAATTGAACCAATACCCGAAAATGCAGAGGCTTATCTTGATTCGCTGCCGAAGGTTTTAACTGAAATGGCAAGCTGTGATCTTATTTTGTTTCAAGCCAGTGCTGATCCGCATATTGATGATCCACTGGGAGGTTTTCTTACAACAGAGCAGCTTCGAGAGCGTGATAAAATCGTATTCACTTTTTGTCAGCAGCACAATGTCCCCGTGGCCTGGAATACGGCGGGGGGATATCAGCGCGATGAGCAAGGTAACATTTGGCCGGTGCTTGATTTGCATGACAATACACTGAAAGAATGTGTCAGTGCTTACCTTGGAACAGTTCTAGATTAATAAATGAAAAGTATTGATTAATCTTGTGCTTAGGATTAGTTTGTTATTTTTGAGCAAGGAGGCTTAAATTGCCTAAAGTAAGCCGTATAGACTTAACAAAGCATCAAGTATTCCTAGCGTTACCCGAAAAGCCAGCTAACCCAATATCATTGAAAGAAATTATTCGCAGGTTAAGTACTCAACATAAAATAGATGACAAAAGCCTTAATCCCCGCATTTTGGAGCAATTCGTTCGACGCAAACTGGATAAATTACTCAATTTTAATGAGTATCCAATCTATGCCGAAGAGTCGGCTCGCCCAGTCTTATATGGACGTGAGAAAGAGCCAGTAAAACAAGCCTTAGGCGTGTTGACGCAACTTAGTTACTTGAATGACAAGGTAACTCGTTTCTTACCTATTGATCAGCAGGCGATATTTCAAAACTCGATAAAGCAGAACGGTGTGGATCGCTGGCAGCAATATATTTATGTTGCGCCATCTGCCGTTTGGCGTTCACCTGACTATAACGCCGAAGCATTAAGAGTACTTTATTCGGCCATTGAAAATCAGCACCCCATTGCTTTTGATTACCGCAATATGAAAGGGCAAGCCAAAAGAAAACAGCTTATGCCTTGGGGGTTGATGTTTAAAGCAGAAAAGATCTATTTGTTGGGGGTTGAGGGGCAATTAGATATTGATAAACCCGCCTCTTATGCGGTGCATCGTATGGAGAACCTAACTCCATTGCCCATGGAGCTGAAGTATCGCGGCAAACCTGATACAAAAACATTAACTCAGATATGTGAGGAACATGAAATCGGTTTGTTCAGCTCACACCGAGATAAAAAAATTGCCCTTGAACTTAAGTTTTATGGTGATGCAGCCCGTTATATCGATGAAACACCGCTAAGTGATGATCAAAAGGTTATTTCGCTTGCCGATGATTGCCGAATATTAAAAGCAACGGTGCGTGATTGCTACGAACTAAGGAAGTTTATCCGCGGCTTTGGTGTCAATGTCGAAGTGCTTGCTCCAGCTGAACTTAGGGCGGAAATAACTGCAGAATTACAAGCGCTGCTTAAGCGTTATGCAGATATATAAGAAAGCGCCTTAGCTTGCTGGGCCCAGCAAGCTAAGTACATAATTTAAAAGGATTAAGATTATGGCCTTGCAAGACGATATTTTGCTTGATATTCAGAATAATAAAATACCCGTTGTATTTTCCTATCGGCAGTTGTGCCACACCCCACACAAAGATGGCTCATTTTTGGTAGGTAAAAATAGTTATAAACTATCTACTTTGCGCACTCATACAGCAAACTATTGCGAATGGCCATCAGGTGCGCCCAAGGGACATCACGTCACTAAGGGGGCTAACGCATTATTTATCTACGAGAGCAAAGGGCGTTATCGTTTAAAGATTCATCGTGATTTGCCGTTTGAAGCAGAGCAGAACGATAGTGATGATGTTTATCAGGATGAAGAGGCTGTATTGGTTGAGCTTCCTGCTCGTAAAGCACTTAACGCTCAATCGCTATTAGGGTTTATTGCAGATTATCTAGCTTTTGTGCCCTATCAAAGATATTTCAAACGAGAGCGAAACTATTTTCCTGTGGAACCAGTGGTGGGTATTGAACAGCGTTTGCAAAGTTATTTTTGGCCGCGCATATCGGATACTTGGCATAAAAACACCGAGCTTTTGAATCAATTTGAGCAACGGTTTAAAGCGTTAAAACCAGACTTAACCCAAGCTGGTTCGGCCTCTGCGCTACGTCAGCTTTTTTGGGAGATTTGTGATTGGGGCGGAGTTAGAAGGCCGCAGCTATCTGAAGCGGAGTTGCAGCAGCAGGTAGTATCGGTATGTGACAGCATAATAAAGCGAAAGCCGGTTCATCGCAGTAATATCATTAATAGCGCTTATACCAAGCTATATGCTATCGCTATGCCTGATGACTTTGTTATTTATGATTCCAGGGTTGCAACAGCCTTAACCAGTATTCTGGATAAACAGATGCCCGTTTTCAGTCATTTACCTGACTGGTCTGACTATAGCGCCCTTGGCTTTGTCGATGGTAGAGGGGGTTCCAGACCAAGGGAGTATGAATGGCGCTGGCCTAATGGTTATGGTAGCTGGAAAGCACAACTCGCAGCGAATCGTCTTTGTTGTGATCTTCGAGATTACATTAATCAGAACAAGCAGCGATATAGCTTAAGCAAAGTCATCACCCTTCGAGAGCTTGAAGCCATACTGTTTATGGAAGGGTATTAACATTACTCAGCTATGGCATGTTTTAACTAAACCTGGCTGTTATTTAATGATGTAAAGGAAGACCAAGCTATTTCTTATCAGTGGAAATAGCCATCAAAAGGAGTATATATGACCAAGGCCCGCTACCTTACTAAATCCCGCTTTAAGCTTGCTTTGGAGTGCCCAACAAAGCTGTTTTATACCGCAAAGCCAGAGTATGCCAATCAATCTCTCGATGATCCGTTTCTACAAGCCTTGGCCGATGGCGGCTTTCAGGTTGGCGAACTGGCTAAACAATACTTCTCTGGTGGCATTGATATCGAAACACTGGATGTTGAACAAGCCTTAGCCGAAACGCGTCAATTAATGACGCGCGATCAAGTCGTTATTTTTGAAGCGGCTATTCGTTATCAGCAGTTATTCATTCGCGTAGATGTGTTGGTTAAATCGCCGGGCGCAATTCAGCTCATCGAAGTGAAAGCTAAATCTTATAACCCAGAAAAAGATGGCGATTTTTTAAATAAATCTGGGAAAATTGACAGTAAGTGGAAGCCTTATCTTTATGATGTTGCCTTTCAGAAATACGTGATTGCGGCAGCCTTCCCCGAGCATAAGATTTCATCCTATCTTATGTTGGCAGATAAGCAGCAAGCTTGCCAAAGCGCAGGATTAAATCAGAAGTTTCTATTAACCCGTGATGAGCGTTCGCGGCGAGGCGTAAAGGTCATTCAATCACTAACTCAACAAGATCTTGCCGTGCCATTGCTTAGAAAAGTGAACGTAGACCATGTGGTTAACAAAATTCTCAGTGGTAATAATTTAGATGACTTACCGCTATCTTCCTTTAGTGAAAATATAGCGTACTTTTCAAAAGCCTATGCTGACGATGTTCGCCTTTCTGCAGAGCTCGGTGCCAAGTGTAAAACCTGTGAATTCAAAACAATGCCCAATGAAACCGAGCTGGGTTTAAAAAGTGGCTTTATAGAGTGTTGGCAACAAAGGCTTGGCTGGCAAGATAGTGATTTTAACGACGCTAACGTATTATCTCTTTGGAATTTCCGAAAAGCAGATCGTTTTGTCAAAAGCGGCCTTATTAAGCTTAAACAGCTTACCGAAGAGGACATTGATTTTGATGGAAGTCTCAGCACGCCGCTGAGCACAACGGCCCGTCAATGGTTACAAATTTCTAAAGCCAAAAATCAGGACGATACTGTATTTATGGATAAAGCTCAGTTACGTCGGGTCATGGCAAGTTTTACCTATCCATTGCATTTTATTGATTTTGAAACAAGCACTGCGGCATTGCCCTATTTCAAGGGGATGGTGCCATACGAGACGGTAGCATTTCAGTTTTCACATCATGTGTTACATCTCGATGGCAAAGTAGAACATAAAACGCAGTTTCTTGAGGCCACGCCTGGTCAGTTTCCAAACTTTGATTTCGTCCGTAAATTAAAAGCGGCGTTATCAAGTGATCAGGGCACTATATTCCGCTACTCAAATCATGAGAATACCGTTTTAAATTACATTGCCAATCAGCTAGCCGCCTCTGAAGAGACAGATAAAGAGCAGCTAATCAATTTTATTAAAAGTATTACGCATTCCGGTCAGGATAAAACGGAAAAATGGCAAGGTAGCAGAGATATGGTCGATCTGCTGGAGTTAGTGAAAGCCTACTATTTTGACCCCACAACCAAGGGTTCTAATTCACTAAAAGCGGTGTTACCTGCGATACTGAATCGTTCTGATGCGCTGAAAAATTATTATAGTTCTCCAATATATGGCACGGCTCATATGCCTAGCCTGAATTTTCAACACCATACCTGGATTGAACTCAATGGTGAAGGAGAAGTTATTGATCCCTATAAAACACTTCCCAAACTGTTTCAGGATGCCAGTGAGCACGATATCGCATTACTCAGTGAAGCCGATGAGCTTAATCATGGTGGTTTAGCGCTGAGTGCATATGGCAAGCTACAGTTTACTGCCATGTCGGATTATGAGCGGGCAGAACTTGAATCTGCACTTTTAAAATACTGTGAATTGGATACCCTGGCTATGGTTATGCTTTATCAAGGTTGGCAGTTTTCGCTAGCTGAGTGAGCATAATTGCAATTTAATTATAGGCTTAGCACTTACTTGGGTTGTATCAATCAATGAGACAACCCTCTGCTACAATCTGCGCCCAGTCAACGATGGAGGGGATATGGAGCAGATTTTTTTAAATGGTGACAAGGCAAACACCTTAGTCGTCAACCCGATAATTTCAACAGATCTAGCCATTGCCGTTCGTTGGTTGATTAATATCCAACAACATTTTTGCCGGTATCGCTGCGAAAAAGTGCTTACGGGACTTGGCGTGCCTGATGAGCTGGCTTTTGCCATTTTTACTGAAGAAGCTGACCTAAATTACAACGCTATTATCAACCTGCTTGATACCTTTATTGCTAACCGTCCGCCTTTAGCGTTGGATAAAAATATTCAAGTGTTTGGCACCATGATTGGTTTAACGCCTATTGAGATTGCAGTATTCCGGTTTGTCCTTATTGCGCGTACCTGGGTAGGAATTTTTAATGATGTGCAAAACGCTAGATACTATTCATCTAGCAACGATACGTACGAGATCCTGGCAAATTGTATTGGTGCTAATTTGTACGATGTTGAATTAGCCCTACACGACAAATCGCCCCTTGCTTTATGTGGCTTGGTTAAGCAGGAGAGGGGGCATACCTTTATTGATCATTTTAGAACAATGAATGTATTCGGAAAGCTCTTCTCAGACCAATTTAATCCGCAAAGCTTACTAGAGCAATTTTGCACACGCATCAGTAAGCCTGAGCTGAACCTAACCGATTTTGATTATTTAGCGGAGCAAATGACGCTTGCGTCAAAACTAATTTCAGCAGCCATAAATCTCAAACAGCGTGGTTGCAATATATTGATTTATGGCCTGCCTGGTACAGGTAAAACAGAAATCGCTAAGCTGCTTGCATATCAAAACTCGCAGCAGGTAACAGGCGTTAGCGCTGGATTTGAGCAAGAGGTTTATGTTGCTAAATCCAGACTAAATGCACTTTTAATGTGCCAAAAAATCTACGGCGTGAATGCAGATCATGTTGTGATACTGGATGAGGCTGACGATGTGCTGCCCAGTCAGGTTGGTATTTTACTAGGTAATACCGATGCGCAAAAACTGGCTATAAACACCATTTTAGAAACGAACCATTGCCCCTGTATTTGGATTTGTAACAGTATCAAGCAATTTGATCCGGCACAGCTGAGACGCTTTAGCCAGATTATCCCTGTAAACGTACCACCAAAGAACACCCGCTTGAAAATTGCCCAGCGTTATTTACAAAACACAGGTGTGTCGGCAGCCTACATAGATGAGCTTGCGGCAGATGACAATGTAACTCCGGCATTACTAGCAAGGCTCTGGGCTAATAACAATGTTCTTGGCGAGATGCCGTCTTCACAAAAAGAGCGCTATTTTGATTTAGTGTTAAACCCTATGCTTGAAGCGCAAACTGGGCGTACCCGCATTAAACCTGCAAAGAAACGTATTCGCCCTGAGTTATACAACAGCGATTACTCGGTTGCTGAACTTATCAACTATTTAACGCAAGCCACTGATTTAAAGCTCTGTATCTATGGGCCACCCGGAACCGGTAAAACTAGCTTTGCCAAGTATCTTGCTGATCAATTAGGGCGGCCTTTGCTGCAGAAGAAAGCGAGTGAATTGCTGGGTAGTTATGTGGGAGAAACCGAGCGTGCTATTGCAATGGCATTTTGCCAAGCACAAAACGAGGAGGCAATCTTACTACTTGATGAGGTTGATACGTTAATTAGCCATCGAAATCAAACAGAACGGCATTGGCAAAAAACCATGACCAATGAGCTATTGATGCAACTCGATCACTATCAAGGCATCTTGGTATGCACTACCAATTTTATTGAACAAATCGACGCTGCAGCGTTACGCCGTTTTGATGTAAAGGTGCAACTTAGCTTCTTAAAACCTGAACAGGCAAAGCACCTATTTCACGAATGTGTTACTGGGCTCGGTTTGTCAGAACCGTCATCTCAATCTCTCGCAAGCCTTGAAAGAATGCAACTTACGCCAGCTGACTTTGAGCTTGTCAAAAAGCAAATGCGATTCAAAAGCTTTGAAGAGGTTAATGCGGATATCATATTGACCCATTTAAAGGCTGAAACCGTGTTACGCGGGCAAGTTCAACCTAGAATAGGGTTCGTTCATTGATTTAACCAAATAATAAAACGTATCCATCAGGCCGCTGAAAGATTTTATAACTTACATAGTGTAAAAGTGAAAATACTCAGCAGTCTGCAGATATCATCAGGTTCAGTGGTTATCGGTTAGTCGCAAATCACAACATATTTAGTGAGCAACGTTAGAAGGGAGAGATTAATGCGTTACATTGAAACGTTAATAGATAACTGTGAGAAAGCCAAAGCAGCAGTGCCTGTAAAAGAGTTTGTTGTATCTGAAATGTCAGAGCTCGATAATATTGGAACAGCGATTTATATAATCGAAGAGATCGATGGAGATCCTGAGAAGACATTTATGTCTCTGTCTAATTACAAGAAAACCAAGGAGCGTGCTTGTCCGAAACTTAATGCAGCCTCACCTGTGATGTATGTAGGTTCATCGACCACTGGAGTTAGAAAACGGATTGAGCAGCACTTAGGCGATGGACCAGCGGGTACCTATGCCTTACATTTAAAGCATTGGTTTAAGGGTAAACACAAAATCACGATAAAAATCTTTGATCAGCCGATTGAAGTGATTCAAATCGTCGAAGATGCGCTATCAGATGCCTTGTCCCCAGCTTTTGGCAAAAGTGGTGGTAATAATAAGTGAATGTTTTGGTAAGGCAATTGAGCTAGCGGCTTAGATGTATCATTTTGATATAACCAGGCATATAAAATATTGTTTATTATCAATATTTTTATTTCATTAGCTCGATAAATCTGATCTGGTATAGTTAATTCACAAATGGAGCCATGTGGCCGATGAGTAATATTCAAACTAATTTAATTGCCGAATTTCAAATAATTGGATTTTCTTCGCCCGTGTTTACGTTGGCTGAGCTGCAAAGCCTATTCGAACAAAATGGTATCTGGGTTATTAATGGTCAAGAATATGATTCAAAGCATGTAAGAACTATTTTTGCGAATTGCTCTGTAGGGCCAGGTAACCGAGTGGGGGAATCTGTTAAAAGAGGGCATTTACCGATGTTTATTAAGTGCCCTGGTAAAGCTGTGTATTCGTTCTATGAAAAATCTGCATCTTCTGATGATAGACACACTTCGGTACTTGTGCAGCAATTTAAACTTCTCGTAACACCTCAAAAAGCCAAGATGTTGAGCAGTGACTGCATTGAAAAGCCAATAGAACTAACTTTTTTGACAAGCTCTCATGCTGAATTCTTTGCCAAAAATATGTTAAACCTAAGCAATGAGACATGGGCTGGTGGCAATGTTCTTGCCTTTGCTAAATATTTATCAGAAAAAGGGTTTCCTCTAAACTTGTCTGACTATCTGAATCAAAAACTTTATCGAAAAAATCTTTTTGAGTTCGTCCGCAAAAATGCTAATAGCACATTAGATTGCTGTATTTCTATTCTTGCTTGGGGTGGAATGAACCGTGAGCATGCTTTACAAGCTTTTGCTTGTTGGAGTGAGTGGGAACCCATCGCGATCAAAATCCGATCTGGCGAACTCACTCGGAGTGAAGCTTATAATGCGTTCAGTGAGCTCAGGAAGAGTAAAAAGTTAAAAGGACTTGGTGCTGCCTATTTTACGAAGATTATTTATTTTTTGTCTAAATCCGAATATCGCGGTTACATCATGGATCAATGGACTGCCAGATCGTCTAATTTATTGCTCAATACAAAACTAATTGAACTGACTAAAACCACCTTAAAATACGGAAAATTATCTTACTTTGTTTCAGATAAAAATAGCGCTGAGACCTATGAAAAGTTTTGTCTATTCGTAGAACATCTTGCGCAAGTTTACCAAACAACTCCTGACTTGATTGAGATGAGCTTATTCTCGCAAGGCTATGGTATGGGTAAATGGCGCAATTATGTTATAGCACAAGATAGTTATTTGTATTCTTGAGCATTTTCTTGCTGCAATGGACTCTTTTTTCAAAGCTGCGTATTTCGAGGGCTTCTGGACACCCATTTAGGTATTGTTCGGCCATCCCTTCTCTCCCTGCTGCTATTCAAATAAGTTGCTTAGGACGAACGATATGAACGTATGCATGTTTCGGATTCATCCGAAACATGCAGTGACTAAGGATTTTAAGGCAAAGGTCAAAAATAAGTGATTTTAGGTACTGGCAGGGGGTAAAAATTTGAACTGTATGAAAAATTTTGTCACAGATCCGTCACAGCAGGGTGTAAAAATGAAATTTCCTTGTTCCCTATAAAGGGAGGCGCATGTTTATCAATGAGTTATTAAGAAGTGTAAAGTGGTTGCGGGAGCCCTGCTGTTTATGAATAGCGAACCGACGACCTTCGGGTTACCGAAATTTAGACACAAAAAAATCAGCACAAGGCTGATTAATATGTTGGTTGCGGGAGTCCTGATCTTAGTGAAGAGCGAACCGACGTCCGTCGGGTTACCAAAATTTAGACACAAAAAAATCAGCACAAGGCTGATTAAGATGTTGGTTGCGGGAGCCGGATTTGAACCGACGACCTTCGGGTTATGAGCCCGACGAGCTACCAGGCTGCTCCATCCCGCGTCCGATATTATCCCCGAGCAGTAGAGATAATGGGTTGATTTGCAAGACGTTAATTGATGACCTTTATACAAAACAAGTCACAATTGGTTGCGGGAGCCGGATATAGACCTTCGCCCCGTGGTTATAAAGAGGAGCCCGAGGGCGACTTTATATAATCACTTATCACAATCAATTTGGTTGCGGGAGCCGGATTTGAACCGACGACCTTCGGGTTATGAGCCCGACGAGCTACCAGGCTGCTCCATCCCGCGTCCGTCATTGCGGGGCGCATCTTAGTGTTTTTAGATAAGCGATGCAAGCGGTTAATTGCAATATTTTTGCGAATGCCATTCAACTGCTGCTTTAAGCAGCGGCTTGTTGTTTTTAACATCAATATCGTTGCTAACGATAATTCTTCAAACGTCTTTAAAGCACATTCTGTTATACTACCGGCCATTTTATTTGAAGGTTGGGTGTTATGCTGGAATTCTGGGCTTTAACGTCAAAAGGCGTCGAAGAGCTGTTAGCCGATGAGATACGTTCACATCAAGGCGAAGTATTAAAAGTTTCTATGGGTGTGGTGCGCTTTAAAGCCGAACTGAGCAGTGCGTATCAACTGTGCTTATGGTCGCGCTTGGCTACCCGTATTATGCGGCTGATCCAGTCAGAGCCGGTAACAGCAGAAACCGATCTTTATCAAGTGGCGCGTAAAATCGATTGGCCACAGCTCATGACCATTCGTCAAACGCTTGCCGTGGATTGCGTGGGTAAACATGCCACTATCGATAACAGCCAGTTTGGCGGTATGCGTTTAAAAGATGCCATCGTCGATCAATTTCGCGAAGAAACCGGTCAGCGCCCAGATGTCGACCGGTTAAACCCCGATATGCGCTTCCAAGTACGTTTAGAGAAAAACTTCTTTCATTTCTTGCAAGATTTCTCTGGCCCATCATTACATCAGCGTGGTTATCGCGCCGGGCAGGGTGAAGCGCCATTAAAAGAACATCTGGCGGCCGCCTTATTAAAGCGTTCGGGCTGGACACCCGAGCAACCGTTATTTGATCCGTTTTGCGGTAGCGGCACCATCATTATTGAAGCGGCGTTAATTGCGCTGAACAAAGCCCCCGGCTTACAGCGCGAGCGTTTTGCTTTTGAAGGCTGGCCTGGCCATCGTGCTGCCATATGGCAGCAACTTAAAGCCGCCGCTAAGGCGCAAGAGCGCAGTTTACCCGATCAGATACTCTGTTATGGCAGTGACACCGACGAGCGCGCTTTAGGTAAAGCGCGGCAGAATATTGCGCGTGCTGGTGTCGCACATTTAGTCAGTGTCGATTATGGTGATGCCACGGCATTACAAAAAGCGGTTAGCGAGCAACCGGGTGTGATTGTCACTAACCCGCCTTATGGTGAGCGGTTAGGTGATTTACCCAGTTTAATTCCGTTATACAGCAAATTTGCCTTAGCGTTAAAACAGCATTATCAAGGTTGGCGTTTAGCCATTATTACCTCAAATGCCGATTTACTGCGTTCATTGCGTTTATCAAAAAGCAAAACGTACAAATTTACCAATGGCCCACTGGATTGTGAATTCACCTTATTTGAATTAACTGAAAAACAAGTAGCGGTCAGCTCAAGTGCACCGTCGCTGTTTTATAGCGAAAGCAGCTCTTTTGGTAATCGCTTGGCGAAGAATTTAAAACAATTACAAAAATGGGCCAAACGCGAAAACCTAAATTGTTATCGTTTATATGATGCCGATATTCCAGAATATAACGTCGCGGTAGATTGGTACGACGGCGAAGTGGTGGTGCATGAGTATGCGGCACCGGCTACAGTGGATGAAGATATTGCACAAAAACGGTTGTTTGATGTGGTTAATCAAGTGCCTACGGTACTGGGTATTACATCTGATAAAATGATTTTAAAAGTGCGGGAAAAGCAAAAAGGCACCAATCAGTATCAAGCCATGGCCAAAGCGGGGCAATATAAAGAAGTGTCAGAATATGGCGCGCGCTTTTTGGTTAACTTGCGTGATTACCTGGATACCGGTTTATTTTTAGATCACCGCTTAACGCGTCGGCTTATTCAGCAGCAGGCTAAAGGCAAAACGGTTCTTAACCTCTTTGCTTACACCGGCACCGCGTCTGTTCACGCTGGTATAGGTGGTGCGGCGAGTGTTACGACCGTCGATATGTCGAATACTTATTTAGATTGGGCAAAACGCAACTTTATGCTAAATGGCCTACAAGGTAATCAGTATCAGTTTGAGCAAGCTGACTGTTTACAGTGGCTGTCACGTAATCGCAATTTATATGATTTGATCTTTGTGGATCCGCCCACCTTTTCTAATTCAAAGCGGATGGAAGACAATTGGGATGTGCAGCGCGATCATGTGAAATTAATCAATATGTTGATAGGGCGGTTAGCACCCGGTGGCAAGGTAATTTTCTCGAACAATAAGCGGCGTTTCAAAATTGATCAAGCCGCCTTAGTTGAGTCTGGTTGGCAGGTAAAAGAGATTTCTGCCGCTACCTTACCAGAGGATTTTAAACGCAATCCGCACATTCACGTGTGTTTTGAGTTAACGCGTTAATGGCCGTTTATACCCTTTACAGTACTTGGGGTTGCCATCTGTGCGAAGAGGCAGAAAGCCTGTTAGCGACAGTCGGCATTGCCGAGCATACTCAGGTTCTGGATATTATCGACGATGAACAATTGCTAGCGCGTTTTCGGGTGCATATCCCGGTGCTAGCTGGCATCGATCAGCAAGGTAATGAAAACCTATTATATTGGCCTTTTACAGCGGCACAGTTACAGCATTGGCTTAAGGATACAAAGTAGTGGAGTTATTACGTTTTCAACAGGCGAGCTTGGCTTTTGGTACCAACCCGGTATTAGACCAAGTCGATTTTAGTTTATTCAGCGGCGAACGCGTCTGTTTAGTCGGCCGAAATGGTGCAGGCAAATCAACCTTTTTAAAATTGCTGACCGGTCAACAAAATTTAGATGATGGCCAAATCGTTATGACCAACGGTGTTATTTTAAGCCGTTTAGAGCAAGATCCCCCGGCGAAAATGGACGTGAAAATTGCCGATTTTATTCGGGAAGGTGCCGGCGATTTAGCGGATAAGGTACAGCAATTTTATACCTTATCTGAAAACTTAGACGGTGCCGGCGATGCTGAATACCGTTTATTTGAAAGCCTGCAAGCTGATTTAGATGCCCGCGATGGTTGGGGTTTAGAAGCGCGAGTTGAAATGCTCTGCCAACAGTTTGAAATGGACGGTAATAACAGTTTAGCGACCTTATCAGGAGGTTGGTTACGTAAAGCGGCTTTAGCCCGCGCGTTAATTGCCAAGCCCGATATTTTGTTACTTGACGAGCCAACCAACCACTTAGATGTGGCAGCCATTAACTGGCTTGAGCAATTTTTACTAAGCTTTGGCGGCGCCATTATTTTTATTTCGCACGATAGGGCGTTTATTCGCGCCTTAGCCACCCGCATTATCGATTTAGATCGTGGTCAGCTCACTTCGCACCCCGGTAATTATCAAGAATACCTCGATCGTAAGCAAAAAATGCTAGAAGACGAGCAACAACACAATTCACTCTTCGATAAACGTTTAGCTGAAGAAGAAGTGTGGATCCGCCAAGGTATTAAAGCGCGCCGCACCCGCAATGAAGGCCGCGTCCGCGCCCTTAAAGCATTACGGCAAGAACGTGCTGCCCGCGTTGAGCAATTAGGCAAGGTCGATTTTAATATCGAACAAGCGGCGCGTTCAGGCAAGTTAGTATTTGAAACCAAAGCGTTAAGCCATGCCTTTAGTGGTAAAGCGGTGTTGAACGACTTAGATTTGTTGGTGATGCGAGGTGATCGGATTGCCTTATTAGGGCCAAATGGTGTAGGTAAGTCCACACTGATCAAATTACTGTTAGGTGATTACCAGCAAGATAGTGGCGAGATTAAACGCGGTACCAATTTAGAAGTGGCTTATTTTGACCAACACCGGATGGCGCTGGATTTAAATGCCACGGTGCAAGATAACGTGGCTGATGGTAAACAAGAAATTACCCAAAACGGTCAAACACGGCATGTATTAAGTTACTTACAAGACTTTTTATTCCCGCCATTGCGCGCTCGTACACCGGTGCGTGCTTTATCGGGTGGTGAGAAAAACCGTTTGTTATTGGCGAAATTGTTTGCACGGCCAAGTAACTTATTGATCCTCGATGAACCGACTAACGATTTAGATGTGGAAACCTTAGAGCTGTTAGAAGATATTTTACAGCAGTATCAAGGTACCGTGTTGTTAGTTAGCCATGACCGTGAATTCGTTAATAATACCGTAACCAGCTCATTATTATTTGCCGGCGAAGGCAAAATTATTGAATTAGCCGGTGGTTATGACGAAGTCATTGCTTGGCAAAAACGTCAACAAACGGCGCAAAGCAGCAAAGCGCCAGTAAAAAATAATGATAAAAACAACAGCCAAGTTGAGGAAAAGCCGATACAGGCTTCTGTTAATAATGGTAAAAAGCTATCATACAAAGAAAAGCGCGAGCTAGAGCTGTTACCTGCCTTAATTGAAGAGCTTGATCAACAAGTCAAAGCCTTACAGTTGGAAGTGAACGACGCCGAGTTTTTCAAAGGTTCTGCTGAGCACACACAGCAAAGATTGAACCTATTACAAGATACCGAGTCGAAGCTGGCGCAAGCGTATACGCGCTGGGAAGAATTAGAAGCTGCAATTTCGTAAATTTTTAGGGGCCATGCATGAAATTATCACCGATCAGCTTAGCATTATTGCCGTTGCTGACAGTATTTACGGCGCAAGCCGCGGTGTATCAGATCGTTGAATTAGATACTACCACTAAAGTTCGTTCTACCTCGGGCGTTGCGGCAACGCCTCAGGGTGAGGTAATTTTTAATGGCAGCACCTTATTAGACTTTGAAATTGATCTTGATGAAATCGATTTTGAAAGTGAAGTCATCTTAGCGCTATTTACTGATGAGCAGATCGAAGAAATTAATAATGGGATCTTCAGTTCTACGGTTAAAGCCACGTTAATCAGCTATCTTAGTTCACAAGCTTTTGTCACTATTCAGCCTGTTGGTTCGACACGTGTTATACGTCAAACGCAAAATTCAGGGCAATCACAAGTGGTGTTGCGTGATACGCAGCAAACCAAAAATAACAGTGAATTTGCTTATGCCGTAAACAACAGTGGTTATATTGCAGGTATTGCCACCGCGCCATCCTTTAAAAGCACTTTTACGCCCACGGCTGCGCCAGTAGCTGAAGGTGAAGAGCCGGTTGAGCCAGCCAATCCTTATACTGCCTGGATCCCAGAAGCCGGCTACTTGTTCGGCTATGTTGTTAATGGTCAGCAAAGCACCGCTTTACCGCCGCAGTTTTCTAGTTATGGTGGTGGCATGTCAGCGGCCCTTGATATTAATAACAATAATCTGGTGGCGGGTTTCACCTCTACCGGTATTACTACAACCACTCAAGAAACCATTGATTCAATTTGTACCGGCTTTAGTCAGCCAATACAGTATTGTTTAAATCAAGTGCTGACTGCCAGAAGCGTCAATGTGCTGTCATTGCTCAGCAAAGTACGTTTATATGGAACGGTAGACTCTTATACCGAGGGCTATGAAGAGCGTGCTGCTCTTTGGCAATATGCACCAGAGGGTTCAGCGGTTTTAAATCGCACTTGGGGCTTTTTAGGTGAGAAAGGTACAGGTTTAGCGGCAACGACTTCTGAAGATTATACCGTGCCGGTATATTACAGCCGGGCTAATTCTGTTAATGACAGCGGTATTGCTGTCGGTAGTTCGTTGTATTCAGACACCAGCCGTGTTACGACCTTTTTAGATGGTTTTGGTGGTGAATTCCGGATTATATACAGTGCACCACATGCCACTATCTTTAATGGTGACAGCGTGACCGGCTTTATTGATACTGAAGAGTGGCTGGGCAGTGTCGCTACAGATATTAATAATCAGAATTTAATAGCGGGCTATGCGCTGAAAAACATCAATAGCAGTGTTCGCTCACGTTTTTTTACTTACGATATGAATACGCAAACCTTGCGTTTTCCTGAGGGTTTTTTCAGTAGTTCAGGTACTGAACCGCTGGATATGAATAACCAAGGTCAGGTAGTTGGCCGGGCTGAAGTGATTGTTGGCGGTACTACCTCACGTCGTATTAATGCTTTTCTGTATGATAACGCCAGTAACACCTTTACTAATTTAAACAGTTTAGTAGGCTGTGATGCGCCTTACACTTTAGTTGAAGCAACTTCAATTAATGATGATGGTGTGATCACCGCTACCGCGCTGATTAAGCGAGTGGTGTATGGTTATAATGGCGAGCCAGTGCTTGATGAAAACGGTGATGTGTTTGAATCTGAGCAAGCGACCACCGTACGTTTACAGCCTATTGCTAACGGCCAAGTTGAAGACTGTAATACTGAACAAAATACCTATGAACGTAACGCCGGTTCACTTTCAGCGTTATGGTTAATGTTGCTAGGTACTTTACCTTTATTACGTCGTCGCTACCGCACGCGATTAAGCCGATAAGCGATTAGGTTTACGGCATAAAAAAAAGCTGCTTCGGCAGCTTTTTTGTTGGCATAACCTCATCGCCTACGCTTTATGCTTTTATGTTTGAAATTCACCTTGCCTTATAGCACTTCCATCTAAAAATAAACAACCTCAAAAACCGACTAGTTCTCATGCCGTTAGTTAAAGTCAAGTTGTTTATTATAGTAATTTCGCTTGAACCTTTTGCCGTCTTTGACTATCTATTAACTGTAACATTCAGCGATTAACGGTGTTGAGTGTTATTTCTAAATAAAAATTGTGAGGAAGATTGCCGTATGAAAAGACAAAAACGTGATCGTCTGGAACGTGCTCATGCTCAAGGTTATCGTGCTGGTGTTACCGGCCGTTCAAAAGAACTTTGTCCTTATCAAAATTTAGACGCTCGTTCTGAGTGGTTAGGTGGCTGGCGGGAGGCCATAGAAGATCGTAACGTAGGTTTATTTAACAAAGGCGCCTAGAATTCATTTACACTTAAACCAAAGCCCCGTACTTAGACGGGGCTTTTTGGTATTAAGCGCTCAGTGCTAAAACGCACTAAAGCTTACAGGCAATACGCATTAGAAGCTGGAAGTATCCTGAAATAAACCCACTTTAAGATCGGTCGCTGCATAGATATCGCGTCCGTCGACACTCACTACACCGTCACCAATCCCCATAAACAGTTTGCGTTTAATCACACGTTTCATATTGATGGTGTAAGTCACTTTCTTCGCCGTTGGCAATACTTGACCGGTAAACTTCACTTCACCGACACCTAAAGCACGCCCTTTACCCGGGCCACCGGCCCAACCTAAGAAAAAACCAACCAGTTGCCACATGGCATCAAGGCCTAAACAACCTGGCATAACAGGATCGCCCTTAAAGTGGCAAGCAAAGAACCACAGCTCAGGGGTAATATCTAATTCGGCAATGATTTGGCCTTTGCCATATAAACCGCCTTCTTCAGAGATGTGTACAATGCGATCCATCATTAGCATGTTGTCAGAAGGGAGTTGGCTGTTGCCTGGGCCAAACAATTCACCGTTGCCGCAAGCGATTAAATCTTCTTTTGAAAAGCTATTCTTAGTCATGTATGTTTATCCAATAAAAATGCTGCATCAGCTTAGCGAACAGCTGTACGCTAAACAAGTCCGATTTGTTATAGTATTAACGATTTCTGCAGGTAAATCATTCTAAAACGGTTTGTTCAGCGCTGAAACTGAACCAGCCACACTCCGACACCAAGCAGGTGCGGGTAACGCGTTATGATGGAGTGCCCCATGAGTAATGAAAAAACGCCGGCGTTAAGTAACGCAGAAAAACAACGACGCTACCGTGATCGGCAAAAAGACTCCGGTAAAAAAGAATTACGCGGCTATTTAACACCAGAAGCCTTAAAGTGCTACGAAGATATTGTGCAAAAAACGCAGTGGAACGACAGCACTATTTTGAGCAATGCGCTGCGTTTAATGTATGCCGCACATAAACTTGGCCAAGTGGGGATTTTAAATAGCTGGTTAAATGAACATAAACGCTAAAAGTGACGCCACCGTGTGGTAAAGGTATAATAGGCTTCATTTTTTGCTTGATGCTTATTTCAGGAAGGCGCCATGATTTTATTTGTGCAGGATCTTACCGTAATTGATTTTTCTTATCTGCATCGGCAGCGTGGCATGTTAGGTGAAAGCTTTATTGTCGATGTCGAGCTACACGGTGCTTTAGATGACACCGCTATGGTGTTCGATTTTGCTAAAGTGAAAAAAGTGATTAAACAAGCGATTGACCAATTAGTTGATCACAAGCTAGCCGTTGCTGCGGCATGTCCTGCGCTTCGTCACAGTGAAGCAGAGCAAATGATTGTGCTGCAGTATCAAAGTGAACGCGGCACCTTACAACTCGCTTGTCCGCCTTCTGCTTTTGCTTTTATTCCCGGTACAGAGATTAACGAGCAAACGGTAGCCCATTTTCTTGAGCAACAAATCAAACCCTTGTTACCTGATAATGTCGCTAAACTCGTTTTAAAATTGCGCAGCGAAGCGATGCGCGGTTTTTATTATCATTACAGTCATGGTTTGAAAAAGCATGATGGTAATTGTCAGCGCATTGCCCATGGTCATCGCTCTACTATTCAAATCTTTGAAGATGGCATGTTAGTGCCACGCTTAAATAAAATGTGGTGCGAGCGCTGGGAAGATATTTATTTAGGCAGTAAAGACGATCTCGTTTCGGCCGAAGCCTTGTCGTTTTTAACGCCGGGCAGCGATGATTACAGCTTCCGTTATCAGGCTACCCAAGGTTGGTTCGAGTTATGTATTCCTGCCAGTCATTGTGAACTTGTGCCTTGTGATACTACGGTAGAATGTCTGGCCGATTTTATTGCCGATCAGTTAAAAGCGGCCAATGGCAGTAAACAATATAAGGTTGTAGCTTATGAAGGTGTGGGTAAAGGCGCTATTGCTTTGCGCGATTAGTGTTGCGGCTAACGCCGCGGAAGTGGTGTTACATGGCCCATTAACCCAAGGCAGTTTGATCCGCGGTCAGGCGCCGATGGGTGCTCAGGTTTGGTTTAACGAGCAACCGGTTGTTGTGAGTGCGCAAGGCCAATTTGTTTTTGGTATTGGCCGTGATGCGGCACTGCAACATCAACTTAAAGTGGTACATCAAGGTAAGCAACAGCAATTTCCGCTGCGCTTTACCGCCAGAGAATACGATATTCAGCGGATTACCGGCGTGGAGCAAAAGTATGTAGCACCGCCAAAAGAAGTTAGCGCGCGCATTGCCAATGATAATGCTAAGGTGCGGCAAGTTCGCACCACCTTAAGCGAGCTTGATGCCATTTTTAGCACACCGGTGCGCCCAGCCGCAGGGCGTATTAGTGGTGTTTATGGCAGTCAACGTGTGTTTAACGGCCAACCGCGCAATCCGCATTTTGGTTTAGATATTGCCGCTCCGGTTGGTGCACCGGTATTGGCGCCATGGCCAGGTAAGGTGTTACTGGCTGAAGATCTGTATTTTTCAGGGTTAACGGTAATTGTTGATCATGGCTTTGGGGTGAGCTCAACCTTTATGCATTTAAATGCCATTAAAGTAAAGGTTGGGGATACCGTAGCACAAAGCCAACATATTGCCGATATTGGGGCGACAGGCCGCGTTACCGGCCCGCATTTAGATTGGCGTATCAATTGGTTTCAAGAGCGGCTTGACCCGCAACTGTTGTTACCCGAATTTACGCCAAACCAAACGCAGCGTTTAGCGCTTACCCCTTAAAGCTAAAAAAGGGTTGTTGAGTTTTAACTCGACAACCAGTGTTTTACTGTTACTTCGTTAGCTACGTTTAACATGGCAACTGCTGGCGCAGCCTGTTGTATCGGTAGTGCCAACTCAAGTAATCGATCTTTTCTAAAAATGAATAACGGCTGCACCGAACCCAGCGGTAAACGCAGCATTAGCTCCGTTAAACTAGTTTCGCTGATCTTATAACCGCCCAAGGCCACTAATTGGTCGCCGCTCATTAATCCTGCTTGATGGGCAGCAGAGCCCCAATATAATTGCTGAATAAACACGCCTTGCGCTGTCGTTTTAAGGCTGCAGCCTAAACTGGCTGGCACGACCTTACTGCTTTCACCGGCCAGATCGCTAAAACTGCTAGGCGCGCGCTGTGTTAAGGTTAGGCCTAGTTTACCCAAGGTTGCTGCCAGCGGTAAGGGTTTGGCTTCATTGATCCAGCCCGTCAATTGCGCAGCGAGTTCGGGTAATTGCCATGCGATGAGCTGCTCGAATATAGCGTTATCCGAGGTGCCTGTTGCAACATGCTGCTGATACAGTTGTCGGCAAAAAGCAGCCAAATTTAATCCTTTAGATTGCAATTCAGCCTCTAGCAATAAGGCCACTAACGCTCCTTTCGCGTAATAACTGACCACACTGTTAACCGCATTCTCATCTTGTAAATAAAATTTAGTCCACGCGGTAAAGCTGCTATCCGTCAAACTTTGCTGACTATCTGAGGGGTTGCGACTGACCCGAGTAATTAATTTCTCTAACACCGTTAAATAACGGCTTTGCTCGATAATACCGCTTTTAACTAAAGCTAAATCATCAAAGTAAGAGGTAAAACCTTCATAAAGCCATAATTGCCGACTGTATTGCTCTTTGTCTAAGACATAGGGCGTAAAACATTGTGGTTTTAAGCGTTTTACCCACCAAGTATGAAAGTATTCATGGCTGAATAAGCCCAACAGATTCTGATAGGCTTCGGTTAATTCTGTTTGTTGTACTGCAGGTAAGTCATAGCGATTACACAGTAACAAGGTACTAAATTTATGCTCTAAGCCACCATAGCCTTGCTCGGTCACCCAAAGTAAAAACCAATATTGATCTAAATTTTGCGGCAATGCGCCAAATACATCGCGCTGTACCTGGCAAAGCTTGGCGACATCGGCAGTTAAGCGCGCTTCATCAAACAGGTTATGACCACTGACCACGACGTAATGCGGCACACCATCTAGATTAAATTGCTGCACATTAAAAATGCCCACCAGTAAGGGGCTATCTATCAGATGATCATAGTTATCAGCCTGATAACAACCAAAGTCGAGCGGGGCGGTATGAGTTGCTTTGGGCATGGCCGTAGCAACACGCCATGCCGCGCAGCGAAGATCAGTGGGTTTGTGCAGAGTAAGTGAATGGGGCTGTGCCGTCATTTCACTGACGTTTAAACACAGACAAGCCGGGTTGAGCACTGCCAGTTCATCATCAACATAGGCTGCGCGAACCGATAAATCATTAGCGTAAACTTGGTAAGTTACGGTGACCGGTTGTTGCCCACAACTGAGCTGCCAAGATTGTTTATCACGTTGCTCCAGATGAAGTTCACCGTCGGCATCATAAGCATTGATGTTGACAATATGCCGTGCAAAATTACGCACGAGGTAACTGCCAGGGATCCAAGCCGGCAGGGTTAACTGATGCACTGCGCTGCAAGGCTCAAAACGCAGCGATAGGGTGAGTAGATGCGCACTGATATCATCAAAGGTTATTTCATACTGCACGGCTGACATAACGGGATCTCCAAAGGCTTATGCTAACGGCTAATTGAACGCTATTATGCCGTTTCGTTATTAAATTACCAAATGCGCCACAAGTGTTCAGCACTCAGGGCCGACATCACGTATAATATGTTGATTTATCAGTTAAGGAATCTTATGTCTAACGAAGCCCTCATCATAAAGCGCATGGAATATGCTGTTACTCGAGTGACAAAAACGGTATTTCCTGGGCGTACCAATCATCATAATACGTTATTCGGTGGTGAAGCCTTAGCTTGGATGGATGAAGCTGCCTTTATTGCCGCGACGCGTTTTTGTCGTAAGCCGTTAGTTACCGTGTGTTCCGATCGCGTCGATTTTAAAGAATCCATTGCGGCGGGAGATATTGTCGAGTTAGTTGCCCGTGTTGCGCACGTCGGTCGCACCAGTATTAAAGTACAAGTCGATATTTTTGTTGAAAACATGTACAACGACAATCAGCACAAAGCGATTTCGGGTAGCTTCACTTTTGTCGCTTTAGATGAAGATCGCAAACCCACACCCGTGCTAGGCTAAGTTGCACTTGTATAACTGGCCTGACCTTGTTATGTTGCGTTAAAAATTAGCCCTGCCAGAGAGTTAGCCACATGAAGTCAGCAACAGAGTGGTTTAGTGAATACGCCGTTAGTCATCAAAACCCGGTTAATAAAGCCATCCATTGGGTAGCGGTGCCGCTTATTTATGCGTCGGTGTTGGGTTTGCTGTGGCAGATCCCTATGCCATTTTCAGGCTTGGCTGAGCAGGGCATTAATTGGGCTTTGTTACTGGTAATGCCCGCGTTACTTTTTTACTTTTTACTCGCTTTTAGTTTAGGCCTTGGCATGACCATCTTTACCGCTGCCGTGGTGACAGCGCTAAGAGCATTGGAGCAACAAAGCCTGTTTGCCATTTGGCAAATTGCCGCTGCGGTGTTTGTGTTGATGTGGATCTTACAATTTATTGGCCACAAAATTGAGGGTAAAAAACCGTCATTTTTTCAAGATCTGGCCTTTCTGTTGATTGGTCCTGCCTGGTTACTCGGTTTCATTTTGCAACGTTTTCGCATTCGCTATTAATTTAGTTTGTGATGTGTGCGCGGTTTTATGGCCAAAGTTGCGATTAATGTCTGGTTGTATACGGCAGGTAGCCGAGGCATTGTGCGCAGCTATCGTTATAATGCCTCTCTATTATGGTAGAAACCGGCGTCAACATTGAATAAACTTTTCGAAGATAGAAACCGACAATTCTGGATCCTGCATTCCCTCGGCTGGCTCGGTTTCGCTATAGTCAATTATCTCAGCTCTCTGATGTTAGACACCCGAGATGCTTTTCTGATCGTGATTAGCCTCGATGCCTATGTTGGTTGGTTATTAACCATACCGCTGCGCTATCTTTATCGTAAAGTCTGGTTCTGGGAACCGTGGAAAATGGTGCTGGTTATTTTGGCAGCGGCATTATTAACGGCGTTAGTTTGGACGGTGATCCGTAATTTTAACTATTGGGAGATCTATCGACATGGCTACCGCCCAGCCGACTGGTTTTTATACATCCGTGATACGCCCGTGGCCTTTTACGTTATGCTTAGTTGGAGTGGCTTGTATTTTGGTATTAAGTACTATCAAACTTTACAATTAGAAAAACAAAAACTGCTAACGGCAATGAATAAAGCGCATGAAGCGCAGTTAAAAATGCTACGGTATCAGCTAAACCCCCATTTTTTGTTTAATACACTGAATGCCATCTCAACCTTAGTATTAATTAACGATAACGATACTGCCAATAAGATGGTCAGCCGTTTAAGTGATTTCTTACGCTATTCGCTGTATAAAGACCCGATTAATAAGGTCATGCTTGAACAAGAGATCTATGCGGCGAGGTTGTACTTAGAAATTGAAAAGGTGCGATTCTCAGAACGACTAGCAATAGTGATCGATTTAGAGCCTGGCACCGAAAAAGCTTTAGTGCCCAGTTTAATTTTGCAGCCATTAATTGAAAACGCCATTAAGTATGCGGTGGCAAGTCAAGTTGATGGGGGCGAGATCACCATCAAAGCCAAACGCTTTGGGCATGATCTATTGCTTGAGGTGGCCGACAATGGCCCAGGTATGCCGTTAGTTGATGGCTTAGTTAAAGCTGCTGACAACACGGACAGTGGCGTTGGGCTAGTGAATACACGAGAAAGACTGGCTGCGTTGTACGACAATGATTTTGCTTTGGTATTAACTCATAATCAACCGCAAGGTGTAAAAGTGAATATCAGAATTCCATTACAACTAGAGAAGACGGATATTGAACATGCTTAATGTAATCGTAGTGGATGACGAACCCTTAGCGCGCAGAGGTATGTTAGTTCGATTAGCTGCATTTCCTGAATTGAAGGTGATTGCAGAATGTGCGAATGGGCCTGATGCTTTAAAAGCCATTATTGAGCTGTCACCCGATTTGGTGTTTTTAGATGTCGAAATGCCAGGCATGGACGGTTTTGCTGTGTTAAAGCAATTACAGGCGCAAGAAATTAAATTGCCCTATATCGTCTTTGTGACGGCTTATGATCAATATGCCTTTAATGCTTTTGAAGTGAATGCATTAGATTATGTGTTAAAGCCTGTAGAAGCGGATCGGCTGAAAGCGGCGGTAGATAAGGTGATTACTTATCATGGGGCGTCTGACAATCTTAAACATAAAGATCAGCTGGCGGCGGCGGTGGCACGTTTAACCGGTGATCAAGCCAATCACATCTTAGAGCGGTTAGATAAAGCCGAGCCTGTGGTGAACAGTCGTTTCCCAGAAGCGATCAGCATTAAAGACAGTGGTGAGATCACCCGGGTACCGGTAGCCGAAATCGATTGGGTGGATGCTGCGGGCGATTATATGTGTATTCATACTCGCGACGGCCAAACCCATATTTTACGCCGTACCATGAAAGAATTAGAGAGCGAATTAGATCCAAGGCAATTTGTGCGGGTGCATCGTTCGGCTATTGTCAATGTACAAACCATTGCTAAACTGCAAATGCTCAGCAATGGCGAACATCAATTACTGTTAACTAATGGCCAAGCGGTTAAGGTCAGCCGCAGTTACAAAGACCGTGTAAAACAAGTGTTTAGCCATTAACTGCCCCTTTAATAACTGCCCACTTGCTGTTGCCAGCGCACTAAGTAAGGATCAATCGCCTTAGTGCGATCGCCGGTTTTAGCCAGTGGGTACAGGGTTACTTCACCGTGTACTTCTCCGGCCATTTGTAAATGCGCCCCTTGTTGTAAGGCTTCCACCGCATAAGCACCCAGTTTAGTGGCTAGGATGCGATCTGCGCCAACTGGGCTGCCGCCACGTTGAATATGCCCCAAAATACAGGCCCGACATTCAATACCAATCGCTTTGGTGAGTGCTTCAGCTAGCGCGGTGGTGCCGCCAGGGTAACTGTTTTCAGCCACTACAATAATGTAACTGGCTTTGCCCATTAACAGTTGGGCATGCTGTATTGGCGTGGTGATTTGACGTAAATCTGTGGGCGTGATCTGACTAAACTCCGGGCAAATAATTTGCTCGGCACCGCCGGCAATCCCTGCGGCTAAACTGATATAACCGCTGTGACGCCCCATCAGTTCCACCAGAAAAATACGTTCAAAGGCATCGGCTGTATCGCGAATTTTATCAATAGCATCCAGTGCTGTATCAATGGCTGTGGCATAACCAATGGTGTTGGTGGTGCCATCAACATCATTATCAATGGTGCCGGGCACGCCAATAATTTGCCCATCATAATACCGAGCAATTTCCAAGGCACCTCGAAAACTACCATCGCCACCAATCACAATTAAGGCATCGATATTCAATTGCTGTAGGTTATCGGCGGCCAGTTTGGGGCCTTCTGGCGTTTGCAGAGCAGGGCAACGTGCACTTTTTAATATGGTGCCGCCACGTTGAATAATATTATGCACATGCTGCGGTAGTAAGGTGCGGTATTCTTGCTCTAATAAACCGATGTAGCCGTGCTCAAAGCCGATCACTTCGATACGACATGCCGCCGCCGTTAGCACCACGGCTCGAATGGCGGCGTTCATTCCCGGCGCATCTCCGCCTGAGGTCAGTAATGCGATCCGCTTAATGGTAGCCATATAATTATTCTCCTTTGCCATAAGCCTTGATTATAACGACAGATCTCTAATTTACTTTGATTTATCGCAATTTGATAGAAACACCGCGACAGTAGGCCGAGTTTTAAGCGACAATATAACCCCTTCTTGTTGATTCGTTATTTTGTTTAGGAAAACCTGCGGCATGCATCAAATTACCGGTAAAACCTTGATCGGTTTCTTACTCGCCTTAACCACCGCCGTGCTGTGGGGGGTATTACCCATCGCATTAAAAGTGCTATTGGAGGTATTTACCACCAATACCATTACTGCTATTCGTTTTTTGTTTGCTGCTTTGATGGTAGGGGTTTGGCTTGGTCTAAGAGGTAAGTTGCCGTCTTTGGTGTTAATGAAACAGCGCAAAATCTTTATCTTAATGGCCATTGCTGTGGTTGGCTTGCTGCTTAACTACATTTTATATTTATCGGGTTTGAATAACTTAACCGCAGAAACCGCGCAAACCTTAATACAATTAGCGCCATTTTTAATGATGCTTGGCGGTATTATTATTTTTAAAGAGCGTTTGTTGCTCTGGCAACGCGTTGGTGCCATGTTGTTGGTCAGTGGCTTGTTGTTATTTTTTAACGAGCGTCTGCTAAGTTTAATTGTGCAGGCCAGCAATGAAACGCTTGGTGTGATCCTGGTCATTTTTGCGGCCATTACCTGGGCCGCCTATGCGTTGGCGCAAAAACAATTGTTAGTCAGTTACAGCTCTAAGCAAATTATGTATCTAATTTACTTTGCCGGTAGTATTGCGTTTATTCCGGTGTCAGACTTCACGCCACTGGGGCAATTAAGTGTACTGCAATGGTCCTTGCTGCTGTTTTGTTGTTTAAACACGGTGGTAGCTTATGGTGCTTTTGCCGAAGCCTTACACCATTGGGAAGCCTCGAAGGTCAGCGCGGTATTGGCGATTACGCCGTTAATTACCATTTTAAGTGCCAATGTGGTCGCGGCAATTTGGCCGACCTTGTTGGTGCCACAGCAACTGAATATTTGGTCTTGGTTAGGCGCTATCTTAGTGGTAATGGGCTCTGCGTTAACGGCTTTAGCACCGCAGTTCGTGCAATATCGCGAAGCACGCCGAGTGCGAAAACTACAACGCGATGTGCTTTAACACAAGACAACTACCCTAATATTCAAACACGCTAAACAAAAAGGCCCTGCATTGCAGGGCCTTTGCTTATCATATAAAAGCTTATTTAACGGTAACGATGCGGCAGGTATTAGACGCGCCAACCTGTAACATCACATCGCCGTGCGTCATAATGACTAAGTCACCTGATTTTAAACCGGCTTTCTCTCTGATCACCTTGATGGCTTCATCCGCTAAAGACAAGGCTTCCACTTCGGTGCTGTCAAAATGCACGGGATAAACACCACGATACATAGCCATTTTGTTCAGGGTTTTGGTATGGCGCGATAGCGCATAAATTGGCTGTGGTGAGGTGATACGAGACATCAACTTCGCAGTATAGCCTGATTCAGTTAAGGCAATAATGGCTTTAATACCTGGTAAATGGTTTGCCGCATACATGGCAGACAAGGCAATAGTTTCACTGACTTCTGTGAAGTTCAAGTTCATTCGATGCTTAGAGCTTTGCACTGATGGGTGTTTTTCAGCACCAATACAAACACGCGCCATGGCTTTTACGGTTTCAATGGGATATTTACCTGCGGCAGTTTCAGCAGACAACATGACACCATCAGTACCATCTAACACGGCATTGGCCACGTCCATGACTTCTGCACGCGTTGGCATCGGGCTTTCGATCATGCTTTCCATCATTTGCGTTGCGGTGATCACAATGCGATTTAATTGGCGTGAACGCGCGATAATGCGTTTTTGTTGGCCAACCAGTTCAGCATCGCCAATCTCAACACCCAGATCGCCACGAGCTACCATCACGGCGTCAGAAGCACGAATAATATCGTCGAGGGTTTCATCATCGGCAACGGCTTCAGCACGTTCTACTTTCGCCATAATGCGGGCTTCAGAGCCTGCAGCCACGGCAAGTTCACGGGCATAACGTAAATCATCACCAGAACGCGGGAAAGAGACGGCTAGGTAATCAACATCAATTTCAGCGGCAGTAATAATGTCGCGTTTGTCTTTTTCGGTCAGGGCAGGGGCGGTTAAACCACCACCTTGGCGGTTGATCCCTTTATTGTTACTTAATTTACCACCGATAGTGACTTCAGTAATCACGCGCTCGCCTTGCACGTCATTTACTTTTAATACAATACGGCCATCATCTAACAGCAGTAAGTCGCCGGCAACGACATCTTGTGGCAGTTGCTTGTAATCGATACCCACTTGCGTGTTATCGCCTTCACCTTTACCTAAAGTGGCATCTAGCACGAAGGTTTGACCTTCTTCTAGCATAATGGCGCCATCTTTAAAGGTTGAAACCCGAATTTTAGGGCCTTGTAGATCGCCTAAGATGGCGACATTGGCGCCTAACTTAGCCGCGGCAGCTCGGACCATCTCAGCACGTTGCTTGTGATCTTCTGCCGTTCCGTGAGAAAAGTTTAAACGAAAAACGCTGGCACCAGCGCTGATCAATTTCTCTAGGATAGCTTGCGTATTAGTTGCGGGGCCGAGGGTGGCGACGATTTTAGTTCTTCTGAGCATCGATAACTCCTGCTGTTGAAGCTGTGAATAGCTTACTACTTAGTCTAATGTAATTTTATTACATAACCTAGCAGAAAACTGAATTAAAATTACAAAAACGATCATATTTCCACGCTTAGCTGATTTGATCTTTTTTATCAAAGCGTGAACCACGCAAACTATCTTTGACTTTCTTTAAGTTTTCTCGAAACTTACTGCCACGTCTTAAGGTAAAGCCGGTCGCTAAAATATCAATTAATACCAGTTGCGCGACCCGCGAAGCCATTGGCATATACATGTCCGTATCTTCGGGTACATCGAGAGAAAGCACCAAGGTACATTCCTTAGCTAACGGGCTGTCATAAGCCGTAATACCAATAACCGTTGCATCGTTTTCACGCGCTATCGCTGCGATATCACACAGGTTTTTCGTTCTACCCGTGTGGCTAATACACACGACCACTTCACCATCACAGCTGTTAATTGCCGACATACGTTGCATAACGATGTCATCAAAGCACACCACCGGGACGTTAAAGCGAAAAAATTTGTTTTGTGCATCATGGGCTACCGAGGCAGAAGCCCCCAGGCCAAAAAATGAAATTTTCTTGGCTTGGGTTAAGACATCGACCGCGCGGTTAATGGCGCTAATATCGACACGTTGCCGTGCAGTATCCAGTGCAGCCATGGTCGATTCAAAAATTTTGGCGGTGTAAGCTTCTGGGCCATCTTCTTCTTCGACATGCCGGTTCACATAAGGCGTACCATTAGCAAGACTTTGCGCCAGGTGTAGTTTAAAATCAGGAAAACCTTTGGTATCGAGTCGACGGCAAAAGCGATTAACGGTGGGCTCACTAACATCCGCTAACTTTGCTAAAGAAGCAATGCTACTATGAATAGTGGTTTGAGGATTCGCCAGAATAACGTCTGCAACTTTGCGTTCAGATTTACTGAAGTTATTGACACTATTAATAATTTTTTCAAGTACGTTCATTCGCTGCTACCTGCACTTATCATTCCTCGTAAGGTCGAGGTGAGTTTTTTAAGTTTAATGATCTGTCGGTTATACTGTTTTATTTCATTTGTGCCGACAAAACAGTATTAAATTTACCACAAAACCTGAGGAATAGGATAAAACCTGCACTATAATACTACTTTAGTTAAATTTTGAACAGTTCTGTAATTAAATTACATTATATGGCGTTTACAAGCGACATTCTCTCCGTTAGTATGGGGTAAGTGTTGTAAAATTACATCTTTTAAGGCTGAGTTATGACAACCTCCAAGCAAAACCAGGCATGTGATCTTATTTTATTTGGCACCAAGGGCGATCTTGCTCGCAGAAAATTGTTGCCCGCATTATATCAACTTGAGAAAGCCGGTTTATTAGCCGCAGACTCCCGTATTATTGGGGTAGCGCGTGATGATTTAGATAACGCTGCCTATATTGAACTGGTTAAAAGCAACCTAACGCGCTTCTTAAAAAAAGAAACCCTAGATGAAACCGTTTGGGAGACCTTATCTAAAAAGCTGCATTATGTTTCTATCGATTTAAAAGAAACGGCTGATTATAAAAAGTTGGCTGAGGTGGTGGATATCACCAAACGCGTACCCGTGAGTTATTTCGCTACACCGCCTTCATTATTTGGCGATTTGTGTCGTGGTTTAGCAGAAGCAGGTTTAGCCGCAGAGCCATCGCGAGTGGTGCTTGAAAAACCGATTGGTCACGATTTGCAATCGTCTTACGTGATTAACGATCAAGTGGCTGAGCATTTTAAAGAGTGCCAAATTTATCGTATCGATCATTACTTAGGTAAAGAAACGGTACTTAACTTATTAGCCCTGCGTTTTGCTAATGCCATTTTTGCGTCTAACTGGGATCACAATGCCATTGACCATGTGCAGATCACCGTGGCTGAAGAAGTCGGCGTTGAAGGTCGCTGGAGCTACTACGATGATGCGGGTCAAATGCGCGATATGGTGCAAAACCACTTATTACAAGTGTTGTCACTGATTGCCATGGAACCGCCTGCACGCCTAGATGCAGATAGCATTCGAGATGAAAAATTAAAAGTATTAAAAGCCTTACGTCGTATCGATGACAGTAACGTACAAGAAAAAACCGTACGTGGTCAGTATTCGGCAGGTTTTGCGGCGGGCCAAGCCGCACCCGGTTATTTAGAAGAAGAGGGCGCTAGGCCGAACAGTAAAACCGAAACTTTTGTGGCGATCCGGGTGGATATTGATAACTGGCGTTGGGCAGGTGTGCCGTTTTATTTAAGAACGGGCAAGCGCATGCCGAAGAAACACAGCGAAGTGGTGATTTGTTTCAAGCCACAACCGCACAATATTTTCAAAGCCACTTACCGCGATTTACCGGCCAACAAATTAATTATTCGTTTACAGCCAGATGAAGGTGTCGAAATTCAGGTAATGAATAAGATCCCAGGTCTTGGTGAGAGCATGCGTTTACAACAAAGTAAGCTAGATTTAAGTTTCGATGAAACTTTTAAATCACAGCGTATTGCGGATGCTTACGAGCGTTTGTTACTTGAAGCGATGCTGGGTAACCAGTACTTGTTCGTTCGTCGTGATGAGGTTGAGCAAGCTTGGCAATGGGTTGACGGTATTATCAACGCTTGGAAAAACACCAATGAGCCACCGAAGGCCTATCAGGCAGGTACTTGGGGCCCCGTTTCGTCTATCTCGATGATGGCACGTGACGATCGCAATTGGGACGAATAAGCATGAATTTACAAACGTTTACAGATAGCAACGCTTTAAACCAAGCCTTTGCCCAGCAATTACTGACTATTCTCAGCACGACGATTGCCGAACGTGGCCAAGCGACACTGGTTGTTTCGGGTGGCCGTACGCCATTAGCGTTATTTAGCACTTTGGCCAATACTGAGCTAGCTTGGGATAAAGTGACCATTTTATTGGCCGATGATCGTTATTTACCCACCAGTGCTGAGCACAGCAACGAGCGGCTGGTTAAGGCCAATTTATTACAACAGCATGCGGCTAAAGCACACTTTATTAGTTTATATGCCGAAGCCGCGGATGCGTTTGCTGCCGTACCGCAGATTTTGCCCCGTGTTGCGGCTTTGCCGACGTTTGATGCCGTTATTTTAGGCATGGGTGAAGATGGTCATACGGCATCTTTGTTTCCGTGCAGCCAACAGCTGGCGGCAGGTTTAGCTGATGATGCACCGGCGGTTCTGGCCACAGAGCCCACCAGTGCCCCTTATCAACGGATCAGTTTAAGCAAAGCACGTTTGTTAGACAGTCGGCATATTTTTCTGCATTTAGTGGGTGAAAACAAATATCCGGTTTTACAACAAGCATTAGCCGACACCGATCCAATGGAAATGCCCATTCGAGCATTCTTACAGCATCCATCCATCAGCATTGATGTGATGTACGCACCGCAATAGAGGTTTTAGTTATGAATCCAGTGATTCAGAAAGTTACCGATCGTATTATCGCCCGCAGCAGTAAAAGTCGTGCTATTTATTTAGAACGGTTAGAGCAAGCCCGTCAACAGGGCCCACACCGTGGTGTCTTGAGTTGCGGTAACTTAGCACACGGTTTTGCCGCCTGTAGTGCCAGCGATAAAGCGGATTTACGCAGTCTAACTAAAGCTAATATTGGCATTATCTCGTCTTATAACGATATGTTGTCGGCGCATCAACCTTATCAAACGTATCCAGACATCATTAAAAAAGCCGTTAATGAGATCGGCAGTGTTGCCCAGTTTGCTGGCGGTGTTCCTGCGATGTGTGACGGTGTCACCCAAGGCCAACCTGGCATGGAATTAAGTTTACTTAGCCGCGACATTATTGCAATGTCTGCCGCGGTAGGTTTATCACACAATATGTTTGATGGCGGCTTAATGCTCGGGATCTGCGATAAAATCGTACCGGGTTTATTAATGGCGGCGTTGAGTTTTGGTCATTTACCTTTTGTGTTTGTTCCTGCCGGCCCGATGCCATCAGGGATCCCCAATAAAGAAAAAGCGCGCGTACGTCAGCTTTATGCTGAAGGTAAAGTAGGTAAAGAAGAGTTATTAGAAGCAGAAGCCGCGTCTTATCACTCTGCGGGTACCTGTACTTTCTACGGTACGGCTAACTCGAACCAATTAGTGGTGGAAATGATGGGCCTACATTTACCCGGCTCGTCTTTTGTTAACCCCAATACCCCGTTACGTGATGAATTAACCAAGGCGGCAGCACGTCAAGTAACGCGTTTAACAGAGCTAGGTAATGACTATTTACCCATCGGTAAATTGGTTGATGCAAAAGCCATTGTTAACGGTATCGTGGGTTTGTTGGCCACGGGTGGTTCAACTAACCACACTATGCACCTGATTGCGGTTGCGCGTTCAGCCGGTTTTATTGTGAATTGGGATGATTTTGCTGAGCTTTCAGATGCGACGCCGTTGTTAACGCGCATTTACCCGAACGGCCAAGCAGATATTAACCATTTCCAATATGCCGGTGGTATGGCGTACTTGATGCGCACTTTATTAGATGCCGGCTTATTACACGAAGATGTGCAAACGATTGCGGGCCCAGGGCTACGTCGTTATACCCAAGTTCCGGTTTTACAAGACGGCAAATTAGTATGGGTGGATGGTCCAGAGCAATCATCTGATGATGATGTTTTAACCTCAGTCGATAAACCCTTTAAAGCTCATGGTGGTTTACAAGTGTTATCCGGTAATGTCGGTCGCAGCGTGATGAAAACCTCTTCACTGCGTCCAGGCACCGAAATTGTTAAAGCGCCAGCAGTCGTTTTCCACAGCCAACATGAATTAGACGCGGCGTTTAAAGCCGGTGAATTAGATAAAGACTGTGTTGTTGTGGTGCGTTTCCAAGGTCCAAAAGCCTGTGGTATGCCAGAGCTGCACAAGTTAACGCCACCGTTAGGGGTGTTACAAGATAAAGGTTTTAAAGTGGCTTTGGTGACGGATGGTCGAATGTCAGGCGCGTCAGGAAAAGTGCCGGCAGCCATTCACGTCACACCAGAAGCCTTAGATGGCGGTAATATTGCTCGTATTAATAATGGCGATATGCTGTTAGTGGATGGCGAAAGTGGCAAGTTAGAAGTGTTGGTCGATGCCAAAGAATTCGCCGCAAGACCGGTTGCAGTAGCAGACATGGCCCCGAATTTATACGGCATGGGCCGTGAAATGTTTGGTGCCATGCGTCAGCAACTTACTGGCGCTGAGCAGGGTGCATGCAGCTTATTTATTACGGAGGAACACCTGCATGGCTGACACTCGTAAATTTGCCATCGTCGCCGATATTGGTGGCACAAATGCCCGCTTTAGCCGGGTTGCATTAGATACCTTAGCGCTGGATAAAGTCGCAGTTTATCCTTGTGCAGATTTTGCAACCTTGGCCGATGCATTATCGCACTATCAACAGCAGCAAGGATTAACTGCGTTAAAAGATGTTGCCATTGGTATTGCTTGCCCCATTAACGGTGATGAAGTTCGGATGACGAACTTTCATTGGCAGTTTTCGATTAAGGCCATGCAAGCCGGCTTGGGGTTAGATACGCTGCTGTTAATGAATGACTTTACCGCTGTTGCCATGTCATTACCGGCGTTAGCTGACGATCAAAAAATTCAGATTGGTGGTGAAGCCGCTAAGCCAGCACAGCCTATGGCCGTGCTGGGTGCCGGAACGGGCTTAGGCGTGGCGCATTTAGTGCCTTTTGACCAAAAGTATATACCGTTACCGGGTGAGGGCGGCCATGTTGATTGGGCGCCACAAACTGAACAAGAGTGGTTTATTTATCAACAATTAGCTGCTGAACATGGTCATGTTTCACCAGAGCGCCTGTTATCTGGCCCTGGTTTAGAAGCCATTTATCGTGCGCTAGCGGCTTATCAAAAAATCGACACGCCCGCTTTAACTGCCGGTGAAATTGGCCAGCAAGCGCTCAGCGCCAGCTCAGCGTTAGCCGTGGCAACAGTTGAACAGTTTTATGCCAGTCTTGGCAGCATTGCAGGTAATTTGGCATTAACGCTCAGTACTTTTGGTGGCGTATACGTAGCCGGAGGCATTGTACCGAAACTTCTACCCTTGTTAGGTCGCAGCGAATTTCGTCAACGATTTGATGCAAAAGGGCGCTTTAGTGGCTTCAACCGGCAAATACCGGTTTTCATTGTTACAGCCGAGCAACCCGGTTTATTGGGTGCCGCGGTTTATCTAAAACAAACATTGGCGGGTTAATATATGGCATTTTCTAATTGGCAACTACAACCATCGGAGTTGTTTGCTATGGGTCCTGTAGTTCCAGTAATCGTTATTAAAGATATTAATGACGCTGTTCCGTTAGCCAAAGCATTAATTGCCGGTGGTATTAAGGTGTTAGAAGTGACATTGCGCACTCCTCAAGCCTTAGCGGCCATTAAACGTTTAGCTGAAGAAGTGCCAGAGGCCGTTGTCGGTGCCGGTACGGTGACCACTGCGGAACAATTAGCCCAAGTCATTGCAGCAGGTGCAAAATTTGCAATTAGCCCAGGGTTAACCGAAAACTTGTTAATTGCCGCCAAAGAATCCAGTATTCCGCTGATCCCCGGCATTGCCACCATTTCAGAGTTAATGCAAGGCACCGTATTAGGCTATACCCACTTTAAATTTTTCCCTGCAGAAGCTGCCGGGGGCGTGAAGAACTTAAAATCAATTTATGGTCCTTTCGCCGATATTCGTTTTTGTCCTACTGGTGGCATTAACGAGAAAAACTATAATGATTACCTGGCACTACCGAATGTCAGTTGTGTTGGCGGTTCATGGATAGTACCTGATAGCGCAGTCGATGCTAAAGACTGGGCGACCATTACCGCGCTAACGGCCAAAGCCGTCGCCGAGGCAAAATAAGGTAACAACAAACCGGCTTAGGCCGGTTTGTTGTTTTAAGCACATTTAAAAGCACAGTGCTTTTGAGTTTTAGCGACAAAACGCGTATAGTACCGCACCATTTTTAGCTGTTTTAACCCTGTAACGGACCCTTTTCTGTGATTTCAACCAATAACATTACCATGCAGTTCGGCGCTAAGCCGTTGTTTGAAAATATTTCGATTAAATTTGGCGATGGCAATCGTTATGGTTTGATCGGCGCGAACGGCTGCGGCAAGTCGACATTCATGAAGATTTTAAGTCGCGAGCTTGAACCTAGCGCGGGTAATGTTTTTGTAGAGCCTAACTTTCGCGTAGCGAAACTGCATCAAGATCAATTCGCCTTTGAAAAGTACACCGTTATTGATACGGTGATCATGGGGCATGCAGAGCTATGGTCGGTGAAGTCAGAACGCGATCGTATTTATGCCGAGCCTGAAATGACTGAAGAAGATGGCATGAAAGTCGCCGATCTGGAAGTCGCTTTTGGTGAGATGGATGGCTACTCTGCTGAATCGCGGGCCAGTGAATTATTATTAGGCGTGGGGATCCCGATTGAACAGCATTATGGTTTGATGTCGTCAGTCGCGCCAGGCTTCAAATTACGCGTGTTATTGGCCCAAGTGTTGTTTGCTGATCCTGATATCATGTTACTAGACGAACCTACCAACAACTTGGATATTAATACGATCCGTTGGTTAGAGAACGTGTTGGCTGAACGTAATTCCACCATGGTCATCATCTCGCACGATAGACACTTCTTAAACAGCGTCTGTACGCATATGGCTGATTTAGACTACGGCGAGTTACGCGTATTCCCGGGCAACTATGATGAATACATGACGGCCGCCACGCAAACACGTGAGCGTTTGTTATCGGATAATGCCAAGAAAAAAGCGCAAATTGCCGAACTCCAAACGTTCGTCAGCCGCTTTTCTGCCAATGCGTCAAAAGCACGACAAGCCACCAGTCGCGCTAAACAAATTGATAAAATTCAGTTAGAAGAAGTAAAAGCCTCTAGCCGTGTTAATCCGTTTATTCGTTTTGAACAGCAAAAACAACTGTATCGTTTAGCGTTAGAAGTGGAGGACTTAAGCAAAAGCTTTGGTGAATTACAACTATTACGCAAATTAAAAATGACCATCGAAGTCGGTGAAAAGGTCGCTATCCTCGGCCCGAATGGTATCGGTAAATCAACCCTGTTAAAGTGTTTAGTGGGTGATCTCAAACTGGATAGCGGTACGGTTAAATGGTCTGAAAACGTCTGTATTGGTTACTACGCGCAAGATCATGCGCATGAATTTGCAACTGACATGACGTTGTTCGATTGGATGAGCCAGTGGAAACAACCCTCTGATGATGAACAAGCGATCCGTGGTGTATTAGGCCGCTTATTATTCTCACAAGATGACATCAAAAAATCCGTTAAAGTGTTATCCGGTGGTGAGCAAGGCCGTATGTTGTTCGGTAAATTAATGCTACTAAGACCGAACATTCTGGTGATGGATGAACCGACTAACCACTTAGATATGGAGTCGATTGAATCACTTAACTTAGCCTTAGAGCATTACAAAGGGACCTTGTTGTTTGTCAGTCATGACCGTGAGTTTGTTTCTTCGTTAGCCAGCCGTATTATCGAAATCACCGACAAAGGGATGAGTAACTTTGCCGGTAGTTACGAAGAGTATCTGGCGCAACAACTCGCCTTACAATAACGTTTTAACGGCTGGCATAAGCTGATTTTGTTATGCCAGCCCTTGATCTCATTTATTTTGCCTCCATGTCACTGTTAATAGGCTAAAATTTTTTGTACATTAACAGTTAAACCCAGGAGAGAAAATGAAGATCAATATAGGTATTGAAGAAGAACAGCGTAAAGCCATTGCTCATGGTTTATCGGTATTACTGGCAGATACTTATACGCTGTATCTGAAAACACATAATTATCATTGGAATGTTACGGGTCCCATGTTTCAAACCCTGCATACATTATTTGAAACCCAGTACACCGAGTTAGCGATTGCCGTAGATGATATCGCCGAGCGGATCCGGGCTTTAGGTGAATTTGCGCCAGGCTCTTATAAAGCTTATGCCGGTTTAACCAGTTTAAAAGAGGCAGACGGTATTCCAACAGCGGAAGAGATGATCAAAGACTTAGTCAAAGGCCAAGAAGCCATTGCCAAGACTGCTCGCTCTATTGTGCCTGTGGCAGACGGCGCTTCAGATGAAGTGACGCTGGATCTGCTGACGCAGCGTATGACAGTACATGAAAAAAATGCTTGGATGTTACGTAGCTTAGTGGCTTAATCTGCCCATCTTCACCTGTAATTAAAGGAGCCTGCGGCTCCTTTTTTTATGTCTAAAAAGTAAACTTTGGTCTAATTTTGCAATTTGTCGTGGAAATCCGCTAATTCATCTGGCATTCTGGCCATCCAGAAGTGCAATAGTTTATTAACTGAAATTGGCTGATCCAACATGGATCTGTTTGAAAACTCAACCCGAATAGGTTTATGCATGCAAAAGATCCTTTCTGTTTTCTGCTGTACCCTGCTGTTATTACTGACCCCCTCAGCCTTTGCGGCAGCAGCTGGGCACCTAGAACTGACACAATCGATGGTTGGCTATGTGTGTATCGGTATTTTCGTTATCGCTTATGCACTGGTGATGGGCGAAGAAAAACTGCATATGCGCAAATCCAAGCCCGTATTAGTCGCGGCCGGTTTGATTTGGATGTTAATTGGTTGGGTTTATATTCAGCAAGGGCAACCCGAAGTCACGCAGGTGGCATTTCGGCATAATTTGCTCGAGTTTGCTGAGTTAATGCTATTTTTATTAGTGGCGATGACCTACATCAATGCGATGGAAGAGCGGCGTTTATTTGATGCGTTACGTTCTTGGATGATAAAAAAGGGCTTCAGTTATCAAAACCTGTTCTGGATCACCGGCTTTTTATCCTTCTTTATCTCACCGGTAGCCGATAACCTGACCACTGCTTTACTGATGTGTGCTGTGGTGATGAAAGTGGCCGAAGGCGATAAAAAGTTTATCAATTTATGCTGCGTCAATATTGTGGTCGCCGCTAACGCTGGCGGCGCTTTTAGTCCGTTTGGTGACATCACTACGTTGATGGTGTGGCAAGCTGGTTTATTACATTTTCAAGAATTCTTTGCTCTCTTTATCCCATCTTTAGTTAATTTCTTAGTCCCGGCCTTAGTGATGAGTTTCTTTGTCGAAAAACGTCAACCCAGCGCGTTATCAGAAGAAGTAGAATTAAAGCGCGGTGCACTACGTATCGTGAGTTTATTTCTCATCACCATTGCCACCGCAGTGAGTTGTCACACCTTCCTGCATTTGCCTCCGGTACTGGGCATGATGATGGGCTTGGGTTATTTACAATTTTTTGGCTATTTTTTGCGACAAACATTACCGGGTTCATTGGCACGCAAAAGAGCAATGGCCGAACGTGCCGGCGATGTGGAACGCTTAAAACGTTTAGGCGGCGTAGTGCCGTTTGATGTGTTCAGTCGGGTACAACGCGCTGAGTGGGATACCTTATTGTTTTTTTACGGTGTCGTGATGTGTGTGGGTGGCTTGGGCTTTTTAGGTTATCTCGGCTTGATGTCTGATATTCTGTATACCCAATGGGGCGCGACAAATGCCAATATTGCCTTGGGCGTGATCTCGGCCGTGATCGATAACATTCCGGTGATGTTTGCGGTACTGACCATGCAACCTGATATGTCACACGGTCAATGGCTATTAATTACCTTAACCGCAGGGGTCGGCGGTAGTTTACTCTCGGTGGGCTCTGCGGCAGGTGTCGCCTTAATGGGCCAAGCCCGAGGTTACTATACCTTTTCTGGGCACTTAAAGTGGGCGCCGGTTATTGCTCTTGGTTATGCCGCGTCCATTGTCACGCATCAATGGATTAATGCCGGTTTATTTGAGATTTATGGTTAAGCTTTTCGCCGCTAACTGTGGGTAAAACATACACAGTTGGCGGTTTTTATCACTCTTTTTGCCTTTCTGCGCTAAAATTCCTAAGTATTTTAGCTAAAACCTTGTAAAATCAAAACTTGGAGTAACACTTAAACTTACCTTAGTGTAGGGTATGCAGTGTCTAGGTGTAGGGTAAAACGGAGAAGGTCGAATGAATGCGTTACAGTATGCGCAAAATGTGCAAGAGCTGTTTTCTTTACCGGATAGTTATTTCCGGGTTAAGGAGCTTATGGATTCAGACACCGCAAATCTTGATGATATTGCCGATGTCATTCTGCTTGATCCGGTATTAACTTCAAAAATTCTAAAACTGGCCAATAGTGCGGTTTATCGTCTGCCTTACCAAGTTGAAACCATCAACAAAGCCTTATTGGTATTGGGTAAAACCCAAGTTTATAACTTGATCCTCAGTATTGGTATCAGTACCGCCTGTAGCAAATTGAACACGCAAGCGATTGACACCGAACGTTTTTGGGAACAAAGCGTTAATGCGGCATTAATTGCTAAATATTTAGCACAGCGTATTGGCTTAAAACATCCCGATCGCTCTTATGTTTCTGGTTTATTACATAATATTGGTGAGTTAGTTGTCGTGCAGCAAAACGCTGAAGTGGCTGCAGCTTGTCAAGAATACACCGATGAAATGAAGCCCTGGCAACTACAACAAAAACTGCTTGGCTTTAGCTACGCCGCTTGCGGTGCAGAATTACTGAATATGTGGCAGCTGCCCGATTCAATCGTAGAGCCCCTTGCTCTGCAAAATAATACCCATTATGAAGCGCGATCACTCGATGTGCTTGTGGTGCATCTTGCTGTACGTTTAGCCTTAGCTAATCAGCACCCTGAGCTTTATAATATGCAAACGCTGGTCGATCCCTACTTATTGGAAGTTCTGCAACTGGCGCAGGCGGATTTGATTAAAGCGATCGATTTTTGTAATACCGAAGGCTTGTTCGTGTTGTCCATTTTAAACCCTAGGATCAGCACCATTTATTAAATCAATTTACTGCCATCGACAGGTGGCAGTGGTCATTTTCGGATTAAATCATGTCTGTAACACCATCAAACAAGCGTCCTCTTTACACAGGCTACGCAGGCTCAGCATTACTTGAAACGCCATTATTAAACAAAGGCAGTGCTTTTACTCGAGAAGAGCGCTCAACCTTTAATTTAACCGGTTTACTGCCACCACGTTATGAAACGATTGAAGAGCAGGTCAGTCGTTGTTATTTGCAGTATCGCAGTTTTGATGATGCCATCAACAAACACATTTATTTGCGGGCGATCCAAGATAACAATGAAACCTTGTTTTATCGTTTAGTGCAGCAGCATTTAGAAGAAATGTTGCCCATTATCTATACCCCCACAGTCGGTGATGCCTGTGAGCAATTCTCTGATATTTATCGCAGTTCGCGCGGCTTATTTATCAGTTATGACGATCGCTATAACCTGGACGATGTGCTACGCAATGCCACTAAAGCGAAAGTTAAAGTTATTGTCGTAACGGATGGTGAGCGGGTGCTAGGTTTAGGTGACCAAGGTATCGGCGGCATGGGTATTTCCATCGGTAAGCTCTCGCTGTATACCGCTTGTGGTGGGATTAGCCCTGCTTATACGTTGCCGGTGATGCTGGATGTCGGGACCAATAACGAAAAGCTGCTAAATGATCCAATGTACATGGGCCTGCGGCAAAAACGGGTTGCGCAAGAACAGTATAACGAATTTATTGATTTATTTATTACTGCCGTTAATCGGCGTTGGCCTGATGCGATTATTCAATTTGAAGATTTTGCTCAGCCTAATGCCATGCCAATTTTACAGCGCTACCGTGAACAGGTATGTTGTTTTAATGATGATATTCAAGGTACAGCAGCCGTTACCGTGGGTACCTTACTTGCCGCTTGCCGCTCTAAAGGCGTGGCCTTACATCAGCAAAAGGTTGTGTTTGTCGGTGCCGGCTCTGCGGGTTGTGGTATTGCAGAACAAATTATCAGCCAAATGGTCGCAGAAGGTGCAACGGAGCAACAAGCGCGTAGCCAGATTTACATGGTCGACCGTTTTGGTTTATTAACCGAATCGATGCCCGATTTACGTGATTTTCAACAAGCCTTAGTACAACGCAGCGAGGCAATCAGTGATTGGAGCTTCAGTGGCGATTACCCAAGCTTATTGGATGTGATGCACTGTGCACAGCCCACTATCCTGATTGGGGTGTCTGGCCAAGCGGGCTTATTTACCGAGCAAGTGATCCGCGCCATGAAAAAAAGCTGTGACACACCGATTATTTTCCCATTGAGTAATCCGTCACGTCAGGTCGAAGCCACGCCAGAGCAAGTGATTAATTGGACTGACGGTGACGTTATTATTGCTACGGGGAGTCCTTTTGCCCCCGTGACTTATCAGGGTAAGCAACATCTGATCACCCAATGTAATAACAGCTATATTTTCCCTGGTATCGGTTTAGGCGTGCTGGCTGTAAAAGCCCGTTTGATCAGTGATGACATGCTACGAGCGGCCAGCGAAACCTTAGCGGCGAACTCACCGCTGGCGAATACCGGGCAGGGTGGGTTATTACCAAATTTCACTGCACTGGCAGAATTAAGTAAAAAGATTGCTTTTGCGGTTGCCAAAGTGGCGATCCAGCAAGGTTTAGCGCTAGAGATAGACGATAACGTGCTACAGCAAAAAATTGAACAAAATTTTTGGCACCCACAGTATCGCTCCTACCGTCGTGTAAGTAACTAATAAACTTTCCATCACACCGTTTAGCTTAACGTTAGCGGTGTGATGGTTAGCTAAAGCCGGTGTTAATTGGCTACTAAAGCGCGTTTTGCAAGTTCACTTGGTTAAAGTCACGTGTTATCAGAACTTATCGCACAATGCAGCACGTGAATTTTAAGTTAAATTAGTCGGTATAGTGGCGATCACCGCCTGGTTGCGACCATTATTTTTGCCGATATATAATGCCTCATCAGCATACTTTACCCATTGCTGCAGCGAGTTTACAGATAAGGGCAAGCTGGCAATACCCATAGTGGCACTGATGGTGAGTTGTGTGCCCTGATACTTACAACCGTCATTCTGTAAGAGCTGTAAAAACTGCTGGCAAAAAACCTTAGCATCCATAGCATTACAATTCGCTAAGGCGAGGACAAACTCTTCGCCACCCCAGCGTCCAACAATATCAGTACCACGAATTCGCTGGCTTAATAACTTGGCAAAATGCTGCAGCATCACATCGCCCGCATTATGACCGTATTGGTCATTGAGCATTTTGAAGTAATCAATATCTATTAATACCAAGCTGACGGCTTGCTTTGCACGGGCAGCATGGGCTAACAGGCGAGAGAAATTCTCAGCAAAGCCATCTCGATTTAAGAGATTAGTTAATGGATCGTGATCGGCCCGATTTTTCAATTGTGCTGCCAGTGATTCTAACTCTTGCGTGCGGTGTTTAACTAAGTCGTGTAAGCGAACATTTTGTCGGCGTAAACTGGCTTCGCGTAACCAAACAATCAGCACAAACAAGGCCAGTAAAGACACAATCAACAACAGCCAGATCCACACAGAATAGTACCAAGGTGCCGCAACACTAAATGTTAAGCGTAAAGGCGCTATGGTGTTAAAACCACGGCTGTTTTGGCCTTCAATTTCTAATTGAAATTTGCCAGGCTTTAAATTGACATAGCGAATTTCACGACTGTTATTCAGTGCTGACCACTGATCAGATAAGCCAATGAGTCGACTACGCGCGCTATTCAGCTCAGGCTCCCAGTAATCCAATACCGCAAAACGGATAATCAGCTCGTTAAACGCGTAGGGTAATTCTAAATTTTCATTCAGGACATCAAATTCACGCGTTAAATCCACACCATCAACAATCAACTCGGTAAGCACCAGGCGCGGCGGTTGAAACACCTCTTGTTCTAAATCGTTATTCAGCACCACGGCACCATTGGCGGTTCCAAGCACCATTTCGCCATCAGCAGAAATAGAATAGGCATTACGCTGCATGGTTAAATCGGGTAAGCCATCGGCTACACCATAACTGATAAAACGCTGAAGTTGAGTATCAAAGCGAGCGGGGCCATTGTTAGTGAGTGCCCAAAGCTGGCCGTGGGCATCAAAAAAGGCACTGTTAATGTAGGGGCTAGGTAATCCCTGTTCCGGCATGTAATGCAGCAAATTGTTATTGGTTTTATCAAATTGCCACAAGCCGTATTCAGAGCATAACCACAAGATGCCGTTATCTTCGGGTAAGGCACAGCCAAAACCATCAATATCATCTTGGATCGGCAGAGCAAGCCGAGACCAACGCTCCTGCGCAGCATTGTTAACAAATAAGCCTGAGTAGCGACTGGCAGCATACAAAGGTAAACCGTTTTGCACACTTATTTGATGAATTAAATCTCCGTTGATACCGTGAATATCGCTGATAGCCATTTTTACGTCTTGTTTATCGGGTTGCCAAGTTAACAGCCCTTGTTGCCACAAGCTTAAATAAAAGGTGCCCGAGTGACTGATAAAGAGGTCGGTTACGGCAGTACTATTTATCTTGGCTAAATCAAAGGGACGTGTTTCTTGGGTAAATTGTTCATCTTTAAAATGGAACAAGCCAACATCGGTAGCGAGCCAAAGCACTTCGTTAGCATCGCTGTAAATCCTAAAGACTTTATGGATCCCCGTTTGCCAGCCAAAATCAAACACTTGCCACTGCTGCTGCGTATCACGACGTAATAACTGATTGGGCGTTGCAAGCCAAAGATTACCCGCTTTGTCATGGTAAACTGCGTTTATGCGTTTTAACGCCGCTTCTTGCAGGGCAGTTGGCATAGTCAGTGCTAATGGTTTAAACACCGAGTGTAGTGCCAAGCCAGCAAAGATACCGCGATCACGTGTGCCCACCCATAATTGCTTACTGCTGTTCTGATGTAAGCTGCGCACATCGGCATTAGGTAAGAAGTTGTAGTTGTCTCTGTTTTTTAGCCAAGTCAGTGATGGGATATCAAATAAATATAAGCCATCTGAAGCACCCAGCCACAGTCTTCCAGGGCTATGTTCGGTTAAAACATTACCGCGAGGGGTCGGCAAATCTTCGGGCGTTTCCATTTCAGTAAAACACTGGCAAGCCGTTTGGTAAAGAAATAAGCCTTGAGAGGAAAGTGCCCAAAGCTGATTATTGATATTCGCAATATTTCGCACTTCTCTAGCGCGATCGGCAACCAACTTATTCAATTCAGGCAAATCGAGTTGCGTATAAGTTGATAGATCCGACTGAACTTTAACGATACCGTTGGAGGTGGCAAACCAAATCGCATTATCAAACTCGGTGATACCCCAAATGCGCAGGCCATTTAACGGATGGTTGGGCTGGTTTAACGCAAAACGCATGAGGCGATAAGGTTGCTCAGGGTAAATGATATTGACACCACCTACGGAGCCAATCCAAATACGACCTTGGCTGTCAGAAAATATTTCTTGAACACGATCAGAGGCTAACGCATTGTCATCAGAGCTATCCGCTTTAAAATTAATGCGCTCTTTAGATTGCTGTTTGAGTAAGAGTAAACCTTCACCCCAGCCACCTAGCCACATGTCTCCACGTTCAGTAAACACCATGCGGTTGATATTTAGGCGATTATATTCGTTTGAATTGGGTACTAACCAGTTGATACTTCTATAACCATCAAAGCGAATTAAGCCATCTGTATCGCTGGAAAACCACAGAAAACCTTGTTTATCCGCTTTAATGTCGTAAACAGAAGCTTGACGTGCTAACAGAGGATCATCAATTGGGCTAAAGTGATAATCAAGGGCAAAAACAGTAGGCGAGCAGAGCAGCATCAGGCATAGATACCCTCTTTTTAAAAATTGCTGCATGCAGGGGAATACATCCATTTAATCCGACCCGATAGGTATACTATACCTATACCATTCAAACAATGTAAGAATCATCGCTGATCTCTAATGTAGCAAAAAGCTAAAACTGTAAAAAAACAAAAATCATCACTATTAGCAAGTGTTTAAGCATCATTTTTCATCAGCATATCGTGTTTTAAGGGGCAAGCCAAACGCTAATTTCCAATATTGCGCACGCAGCTTAACGCGCTTCGTTTTAAACTACAAAACTGTTAACATTCTTCCCTAAAGTTGTCTTCGCTCTCTGCTGAGTTCTCTAAGTACAACGTATCGCTGTTTTGTGCAGGCCGTCACAAAATAGGTAGTCAGCTTTGCGCGTTCGGCCAGCGCAGTAGAGTCCTTGTCAGTATGAGAACAAGATGGTTATTCGCAAGTGGCTTGTTAGCAAGTTGGCTGTTCAGTGTGATGGCCTTTGCCGCAGAGCCGGCTAATTTTGAACAAGCGAAAGTATTATTAAAGCAGGTGTATCAAGATCAACCACAAACATTTTATTGCGATTGCCCTATCAGCTGGGTAGGACGCAGTGGCGGCAGAGTGGATCATGCTGCCTGCGGTTTTGCAGTTTACTCACCAAAAGGCTTACCCAGTGCCGCCACCTTAGCTCGCGCGGCGCGCACTGAAGTAGAACATATCATCCCAATCTCATGGGTGGGTAAACAATTACAGTGTTGGCAAAAGGGGGGGAGAAAAAACTGCCAACAAAACGATCCACTGTTTAATCGTATCGAAGCAGATTTATTTAATTTAACTTATGCGGTTGGCCAAATTAATGGTCTGCGCTCTGATCTGCCATTTGGTATGGTTAGCCCAACAATAACGGGGCAATTTGGCCAATGCGACATTAAAATCGATACCCAAAACCGTAAAGTACAGCCGAAAACGACTATTCGTGGCGATATTGCCAGAGTGGCATTTTATATGGCAGACCGTTATAACCTGACACTCAGTCGCCAAGATCAACAATTGTATATGGCGTGGCATTTACAAGATCCGGTATCAGCGATTGAACAACAGCGTCATGATCGTACCGCTGCGCTAACCGGCAGAAGCAATCCCTTTATTTCGGGGGCAGAACAATGGTCACTGGGTTATAAAACAAAAGGGGATGGCCTTGTGGTCAAAGAGCAACTCGCTGCTGCAGCGCCTATCGCCAGCAGGGCAGTTACGCCGATTTATGGTAATCGACGCTCAAAAATCTACCATCGACCTGATTGTCCTAATTATTTAAGTATGGCGGTAAGCAATCGCGTGAGCTTTGATACGGCCTCAGAAGCTGAAGCGCAAGGTTATCGACAAGCAAACAATTGCCCCAAGTAACCCGCCTGAACTTTTAACCGTTAAACACTCTAATAAGTGTCTTAGAGAGGGGGAATGTTGCAATGATTAATAAACATTTTTTAGAAAAGCTGCTGCAATCCGGGCTTGGTAATAACAGCCGTTCTGCAACTAGTGGTGGTGTAAGTGACATGCTAAAAGGAAAAGGCGGTGCCGCCTTGGCCGGTGGTGCTTTAGGGTTGCTATTAGGCAGTAAAAAAGGCCGAAAGCTTGGCGGTAAAGTGTTAACTTACGGTGGCTTAGCCGCGGTTGGCGTACTCGCTTACAAAGCTTATACAAATTGGCAGCAATCTGAGCAGATGCAAACAGCACCTGCGGCACAACCGTTGGAAAATCTCAGTGCTGCAGAGGCCGATGAGCACAGCAAAGCTATTTTAATTGCGTTAATTGCCGCGGCCAAAGCAGATGGTCATATTGATGATCGTGAACGACATATCATTGATAACGAAGTGGCTAAACTGACCGCCGATCAGGCGTTACTGTCTTTTATTGATCAGCAATTACAACAACCTTTAGATCCAGCCAATGTGGCGAAATATGCGACCAGCAGAGACATCGCCGTAGAAATGTTTCTCGCCAGCGTATTGGTAATTGACGAAGAAAGCTTTATGGAGCGCAGTTACCTAAATGAACTTGCCAAGCAATTAGCTTTACCCGAAAGTTTACAAAATGAATTGCAGTACCAAGCAAGACAAGCGCAGCAGCTTACTGCTGCACAAGCTTAATCGTTATCCAGAAACCTAAAAATAAGGCGCTAAACGCTAAACCGAGCAGTATTACGCTTAACTCGCCTTATTGTTACAAACCAAAAGCTTTAAAGTCTTCTTGGCTGTGTCGTTCAGCCAAATGCGGCTCGGACCCAAAAGTCCTATTAACAATATAACCACGCTTTACCGCAGGTCGCGCATCAATCTGCTCGGCCCAGCGTCGTACATGAGTGTAGCTATCAACACTTAAAAACTCTGCCGCATCATACAAACGGCCTAACACTAAAGCACCGTACCATGGCCAAATGGCCATATCCGCAATCGTGTATTCTTCACCGGCAATAAACTGATAGTTGGCCAACTGCTTATCTAATACGTCTAATTGCCGTTTTGTCTCCATAGCATAGCGATCTATGGCATATTCAATTTTCTCGGGAGCATAAACATAAAAATGCCCAAAGCCACCGCCTAAGAAGGGCGTACTGCCCATTTGCCAAAATAACCAATTAAACATTTGCGCACGGGCTGAGGTGTCTTTTGGTATAAATGCCTGAAATTTCTCTGCCAAATACAGCATGATGGATGCAGATTCAAACAACCGTGTTGGCGGAGTGGTTGAATGATCCATCAGAGCGGGGATTTTAGAATTGGGATTAACGTCAACAAAGCCACTACTAAATTGATCGCCTTCGCGAATATTCACTAACCAAGCATCATAATCGGCTTGCTCAAAACCTGCGGCCAACAGCTCTTCTAATAAAATACTGACCTTCACTCCATTCGGCGTGGCAAGTGAATACAGCTGTAAAGCATGTTCACCCTTGGGCAAGGCTTTATTATGCGTCGCCCCCGCGATAGGGCGATTGACATTAGCAAAGGCGCCACCATTAGCTTGCTGCCATTGCCAAACTTTGGGGGGTTGATAAGTGGATTGACTCATAAAGCTTTCCTTATTAGGTAATAACGTTTTTGCCTTGCTACATGAAATAAAAACAGGGCATCGCGATGAAACAACTTATGATTGGTTTTTATATAACAGTCTATCTGAGGGTGCGGCTAAAAAATTTAAAGAGCGGGTTTAACGAAATCAGCTAAATGGGCTTGATATCGACAAAGTTAAACACCAACACCCTATAACTGGCCAAAGTAACTAAACATCTTAGCAAAGTAAAAAATAGCAATTTACGCTGCTGAATAACCAAGGAATAAGCCAGTGACAAATAGCGCTTCGCTATGTTAATCAGCTAATTAGATAACATGAGCTAACAAATTTGTCATGTTCAGCGTTTTGTCATGTTAAGCTATTAATATAAGTAGATTGACGCTAAAGGAAATAGGCCGTGCTCACACCATTAACCGGAATTTTATTATTAAGCTCAAGTGCAGCCTCAGCAGATATTTCGCCAATGGAACAATGTCTTGGTCAAGATGATTTACAAAGGTTGGCTTGTTACGACCGCTTAGTGGAAGCGCAACAAAAAGCTCGCTTAGTTGCTGAGGCTAAAATTGAAACCACGCCTTCGATAAAGGTGACTCAAGTTGAAGCAGCGGCGCCCATTCCGGTAGCGACTATTTTGCAAAGCCTTTGGGAGCTGGGTGATAATGAAAAGCGCGGGCCTTTTGTGGTGCGTACTTATCAGCCAAACTTCCTATTACCCGCACATTACACGTCGTCGATTAATCGGCAACCGCAAAGCCCAACTTTAGGTTTGGCTGATTTACAAGAGAATTACAAACCAATTGAAGCAAAATTGCAGGTGTCTTTACGCGCGAAGATGTTAGAAGATGTATTATTGCCTAATGCAGATTTATGGTTTGCTTACACTCAAACGTCGATGTGGCAACTTTGGAACTCGCAAGACTCCGCCCCCTTTCGTAGCACCGATTATCAGCCTGAAGTCATTTACGTGATTCCTACTGCAAAATATTTAGGTAAACTCCCGCTAGGTTGGAGTATGCAAATGCTCCAACTTGGCTTTGTACACCAATCTAACGGACAAAGCGAACCCATGTCGCGCAGTTGGAATCGTATTTATGCCGCAGCGGCTTTCGAACGTGACCAAGTGGGTTTTAGCGTTAAAGTGAATCGGCGTATTCCAGAGCAAGCCGATGATGATGACAACCCTGATCTGACCTCTTTTTTGGGGACTACTGAATTACAACTCAGCTGGTTACCGGGCAGCGCGACCGCTTCTTTAACGCGCAAAATGAGTTGGAATGACTTTTCGAATGGCTCATGGCAATTAGACTTAACTTACCCAATTGATAAATCAAAAGCCGATGGTTTACGGGTACACTTGCAGTTGTTTTCAGGTTATGCCGAAACCTTACTGGATTATAATCATCGGCAAAATAGCATCGGTTTAGGCTTTATGCTGTTTAACTTTTAACGAAGCCCTCAGCCATTATGCAGTTTCGTTGGCTAACATCACTTAACAGTATCCCGGCGGGTGCTTGGGATGCTTTATTTGAGCCAACCGAGTTGTTTGCTAAACATGCCTTTTTGCTTGCTTTAGAGCAGGGGGGCAGTGTGGATGGCAACAGCGGCTGGTTTAGCCGTCATGCTAGTTTATGGCAAGACGATCAGCTGATAGCGGTGATCCCTGGTTATCTAAAAACGCATTCTTACGGTGAGTATCTTTTTGATTGGCCCATGGTGCGCGCCTATGAGCATTATCAATTGCCTTATTATCCTAAATGGATATCAGCTATTCCCTTTACGCCCGTTACTGGCTCGCGGCTGGCGGTATTACCCTGTTTAGATTGGCAAAGTATTGCCAGCCTATTAATACAAACCGTTTTAGCTGACATTGCACAGCAAGGCTGGCATAGCGCGCATTGGTTTTATTGCCACTTGCCACTGCAACAGCTTTTACTCGACCAACAATGCTTACCTCGACACGAAGTGCAATTTTTATGGCAGAACCAGCAATATACTGACTTTTCTGATTTTTTAGCAGCATTGTCTTCACGTAAGCGGAAACAGATTCGACAAGAACGACAAAAAACGCAGCAATTACCGCTGCAGTTTAAAACGTTGCAAGGCATCGATATTACCCCAGCGCAATGGCAAAGCGTGATCGCCTGTTATCAGCAAACCTACCAAGAGCGTTCGGGACATAATGGCTACATTAGCGCCGAGAGTTGGTGGCAATTACTCAGCAGTATGCGAGCGCAGATAGTGGTATTTGCGGCTTTTACGCAGGATGATCCTGCGCAATTGGTGGCAGCAGCTTTGTGTTTTCAGCTTGGCGATACCTTGTATGGCCGTTATTGGGGCGCGTTAGCGGATTATGCATTACTGCACTTTGAATGCTGTTATTATCAAGGTATCCAGTATTGTATTGAACACGGTTTACGCTACTTTGACGGTGGGGCGCAAGGGGAGCAAAAACTCAGAAGGGGGTTTAGCCCGGTTTTACGTTACGGTGCATGTTGGTATCGACCCAATATGTTAAGTTCGGCTATTGAGCAATATTGCCAAAAAGAACAACAACATTGCCAACATATGTTAGCTGCCGCCAGTGAGTTGTTGCCTTATAGTCAGGCCAATAGCCTCGCGGCTTTTTCAGGAAAATAAGACCTTATGTTTTTGATTGATCAGCTGATCCTTTTGGCCGCCGTATTAATTTTATTGGGTATTTTCTCCAGTAAAATCTCTGCCCGCTTAGGTTTACCTATGCTGGTACTGTTTTTACTGGTTGGCATGTTGGCTGGAGAAGACGGCATTGGTCGTATTGCGTTTGACAACCCGCAGGCCGCGCATGCCTTAGGCACCTTAGCCTTGGCATTGATCTTATTTGACGGCGGCTTACAAACCCCCCTGAAGTCGATTAAGCAAGTCTGGAAACCGGCGTCCATGTTAGCCACCTTTGGCGTATTGGGCACGGCCGTGATCACCGGCGCAGCCGCCAGTTATATCTTAGATATCAGTTTACTTACCGGTATGTTATTGGGGGCTATTGTGGGCTCTACCGATGCCGCGGCCGTTTTTTCTTTATTGCGTAATGCCGGTATTCATTTAAATCCACGTTTAAAATCTACACTGGAAATTGAAAGCGCCTCGAACGATCCGATGGCGATATTTTTAACCGTAGGGTTGCTGGAAATTTTAGTAAATGATATGCAGCCGGGTTGGCCTTTACTGCAACTGTTTGTCATGCAAATGGGTGTAGGTGCGCTTGTCGGCATAGCAGTAGGTTATGCGGTATTAAAGGTCATTAATCGTATTCACTTACAAGCCAGCGGTTTGTATCCGGTGCTGGTTACCGCAGCGGGTTTATTATCTTTTGGCGTTGCAGCAAACACCGGCGGCAGTGGGTTTTTAGCCATCTTTATTTGTGGTGTGTTAATTGGTAATACGCAATTTGCTTTTCAACGAACGACCTTTTTATTCCATGACGGTTTAGCCTGGCTTAGTCAAATTACCATGTTCGTCGTACTGGGTTTGTTAATTAACCCTAGCTCGTTATTAGATGTATGGTGGCAAGGTATTTTAATTGCTGCGGTATTAGTGTTCTTGGCAAGGCCCATTACCATAGTGCCGATTTTAACCTTATTTGGCTTTAATCGGCGTGAAATGACCTTAGTCTCTTGGGTAGGTTTACGCGGTTCAGTACCGATTATTTTGGCTATTTTTCCGTTGATGTTTGGTTTAGCCGATGCAGAATTGATCTTTAACGTGGTGTTTTTCGTGGTATTAATCTCTGCCACCTTACAAGGTTCAACCTTAGCTTGGGTGGCACGGCGCTTAAAACTGATTGAGCAACCCACCGCACAAGCGCCCGTTACGCTAGAAATAACTGCTTTAGGTGATGTTGATGCCGAGATTGTAGAGTACAGTTTGTCTGAAAACTCGCGAGCCGCTTATCGACGTTTATCTCGCATGGCATTACCTGAAAGCGTGGTCGTCGCGATGATTAGCCGTGGTGATAAAGTGATACCCCCACGGGGCTCCACGATCTTACACCCAGGAGATCATTTGTTTGTTGTGCTGCATGTTGATTACAAACATTTTGTTGAGCAAGCCTTTGCCGACAAAGGCTTTCAGTTAGCTCGACCTATAGGTGAGCTGCGCATGAAAGGGGCGACTAAGCTGAGTGATATTGATTGGTGTTATGGCTATGGCGTTGCTTTAAATCAAGGCCGTGACGATCTGACCTTAGAAGCCTTGTGTATTGCTCAGCTTGGCGACAATGTTGCCGATCAAGCCGAATTTGAGTTTGCCGAGCGCCATTTTCAGATCGTTGAAATGGTCGGCGATCGTATTGTCACGGTGCGGATTAAACCTTTACCTAGTGTTAGCAGCGCTGAATAATCGTATTTTGCCTTTGCGTCGCATTTAAGGTGCAGCGCTTTAATTTGTTATAGGAACAACCGTCATGGCTAAAAAGTTTAACGCCGAATCGCGGCACTATATTTTAATTGCCGCGCTGTTATTGGCGCTTTATGGCAGTTATTTGCTGATTGCGCCCTATGTGGGTGCTTTAGTGTTAGCTTTTGTTTTATCGTTACTGTGTTTCCCGCTGCATCAATGGATTGAACAAAAATGTCCCGGTAAACCCAATTTGGCTGCAAGCTTGTCCTGCTTATTGTTAGTGGTGGTGATCATCGTGCCTATTTCGATTGTGTTTATGGCAATAGTGCAACAGGGCGTCATGTTTACCAAGCAAAGCTACACTTGGTTAAATGGCGGCGGGGCAGAGCAATTGTTGCAACATCCGTATTTATTACAAGCACAAACCCTGGCGGCTGAATACTTACCAGGCGATGGCTTTACTGCCAAATCGATAGTTGAAAAAATGACCGAATTTGCTTCCGGTTTTAGTCGTGAATTGTTAGATCTCAGCACAAAATTGGTAGGCGATATCACCGGTTTCTTATTTGGTTTTGTGTTGATGCTTTTTATTCTGTTTTTCTTGCTACGTGATCACGACAAAATTGTCGATACCTTGCATTGGGTGATCCCGCTATCACGCTCACAAGAAGAAGCGTTATTAACTGAAGCAAAAACCGTGGCTCGCTCAGCTGTTTTAGGATCGGTCTTAACCGCCATTGCTCAAGGTATTGCAGGGGGCATTGCCATGGCCATTGTCGGCTTTCCCGGCTTATTTTGGGGAACCATGATGGCTTTTGCGTCGTTTATTCCAGCCATTGGTACGGCGCTGATCTGGTTGCCAGCAACCCTTTATTTGCTACTCACCGGTGACTGGCCTTGGGCTATCTTTTTAGCCGCTTGGGGGATTATCGTGGTGGGCTCTATTGATAATGTGCTGCGACCGATCTTGATGCAAGGCAGCTCAAACATGAGCACCTTATTGATTTTCTTATCATTGATTGGTGGGATCCAATTGTTTGGCTTAATAGGCGTCATTTATGGGCCGATTATTTTTGCGTTAACCCTGGTGTTGTTGCGGCTTTATACCATTGAGTTTAAATCCTTTTTAGAAAAACAGGACAATAGTTAATAGCGCTGGCTGGCGTGGTTTGCACCTAGGCTTAAACTACACTCATTTTGGCGAGTTAAGGCCTTACATCTGCCTGACTTTATGTTATAACTGCGGCAATTATTCTTTAATATTTGTTTAAATGCGCCTACTTATTCCTATTAGTTTAACATTGCTACTCACTGCTTGTGCTCAGCAAGCTGAGCTAGAACCTGACCTAGCCACTGCTGTCGATGTCAGGTCGGTAACTCAGCCTGCGCTTTTATCACAAGTGTCTTATAGCAGCTTATTACCCCTAGCCGCGGCTGTTCCAGAATCGGCCAGCCAACGTATTAATTACGGTACAGGCGCGTTGCAATATGGCCAGTTGTTTTTACCGGCTAATGGCTCGAACACGCCGGCACCGCTGCTAGTCTTTGTGCATGGTGGTTGTTGGTTAAATGCCTATGATATTACACACAGCCAGGCCTTTAGCTATGCCTTAGCCCAACGAGGATATGCGGTTTGGTCTATTGAGTATCGGCGAACCGGAGATGACGGCGGCGGTTGGCCGGGCAGTTATCAAGATATTCTGCAAGCTTTACGTTACATCCCTTACTTGCCTCGCAAGCAACTGGATCTTAGTCGTGTTGTGCTAGCCGGGCATTCCGCTGGCGGGCATTTGGCGCTCTTGGCCGCCAGTGAAGTCACTATGACACCTGCATTAAAAGGCGTCATTGGGTTGGCTGCGATTACCGATGTAAAACGCTACAGCCAGGGTGATAATAGCTGTCAAAAAGCGACGCAAGGCTTCTTTGCCGGTGATCTACAAAGCCAAGCAGAAGCTTACCAGCAAGCCAACCCGGTAGAACAACCACTACCTAAAACAACCTTACTGTTACACGGCAGTGCAGACAGTATCGTTCCGATTGAGCAGGCCAGTGACAGCGGTTTACCGATGTTGTTGGTACCCGACGCGGGGCATTTTGATTGGATCCATCCACAAAGCGCTGCGTATAACCAATTTTTACTTTCTTTAAATGAGCTGATTTCGCCGTGAATTATCAAGAACTGCTGCAATTAGATCAAAAAGACCCGTTACACAAACTGCGTGAAGCCTTTGTGTTACCGGACGACACCATTTATCTCGATGGTAATTCTCTTGGTCCAATGCCGAAAGTGTGTGCTGAACGTGCGCAAGAGGTGTTACATCAGCAATGGTCACAAGACTTAATTAAAAGCTGGAACACGCATCAGTGGATTGAACTGCCCAGCAAAGTGGGTAGCAAAATTGCCGCCTTAATTGGTGCGGCACCAGAGCAAGTGATTTGTTGCGATTCTACCTCTATTAATTTATTTAAGGTATTAAGCAGTGCCTTACTGTTGCAACCCAAACGCCGCATTGTGTTGTCATTTAATGGCAACTTTCCAACCGATCTTTATATGGTGCAAGGCTTAAGTAGCTTAATTGGTGAAGATCGCTGTGAAATGCAATTAGTGGAAGAAGCGGAACTTGAGCAGGCATTAACTGAGCAGATTGCGGTGTTATTACTGTCGCATGTCGATTTTCGTTCTGGCAAATTGCTTGATATGGCGCGCATTACAAAACTTGCGCAGCAACAAGGCATTTTAGTGATTTGGGATTTAGCCCACAGTGCCGGAGCTTTACCCGTTGCCTTAGATGTCTGCCAGGTCGATTTCGCAGTGGGATGCGGTTATAAATATCTGAACGGCGGGCCTGGCGCACCGGCTTTTTTATACGTGGCGAAGCGGCATTTATCTAAAGTATCGCAACCTTTAAGTGGCTGGATGGGGCATAAAGCGCCTTTTGCTTTCACTATTCAATATGAAAAACCCGCCGGCATCGAGCATTTTTTAACAGGTACACCGCCCGTTATTTCCATGAGTGTACTTGATGCCGCACTTGATGTGTTTGCTGACGTTAATATGCAGACTGTGCGTGCTAAATCCTTAGCATTGGCTAATACCTTTCATCAATTATTGACAAGTCATGCTGAACTTCACGATTTAACCCTGTTAACGCCATTAGCAGAAGCCGAGCGGGGCAGTCAGTTAGCTTATCGTCATCCTCAGGCATATGCTTTGTGTCAGGCGTTAATTAAGCGCGGCGTGATCGCTGACTTTCGCGCTCCCGATATTTTAAGATTAGGTTTTACCCCGTTATATTTACGTTATATCGATATGTGGATCGCCATAGAAATATTTAGTGACGTGGTAAAAACAGCCGAATATTTAAAAGCAGAATATGCTGTAAAGCAAAAAGTTACTTAGCTTTCCTAAAGCATAATAAACGATTATTTGCTGGCATGGCGTGATCATGCGTTAGATGAAAACCTTGTTGTTGTGCCAGTACTAAAACCTGCTCGTGGTCACGAATACCCATTGCTGGATCCCGACTTTTTAAACTTAGATCAAAGGCCTGATTGCTTGTGCTGGTAAAGTGCCCTTGGTAATTAAAAGGGCCATAGATACACAAGATGGCTTCTGGCTGGGTTAATTCATTAAGACGACTAAAAAAATGCTGCACCACAGGCCAAGGCATAATATGTAAAGTATTTGCGGTAAAGAGCGCATCGGCCCGCGTGACCGGCGCAGCATCTGCACAGATATCTAATGCCAAAGGCAAGGGTAAATTAGCCAAGTTAGCACGACGAATACGCTCAGTTAATGTGGGTAAATACTGCGATTGATCGGATGCTTGCCAAACTAAATGGGGTAAATGTTCGGCAAAGTAAAGCGCATGTTGGCCCGTACCACTACCAATTTCCAAAACTCGCTGATGTTTTGCAAACAATTGCTGTAAATGACTGAGAATAGGGGCTTTATTGTTTTCACAGGCCTGTGAAAAAGGTAAATCGGCGTATTTATCATCTTTGCTCATAACTTAAAGTCATACTTTGTGTGTAATAAAACACAGCATATCATTAAAACTCTAGCGGTTTTAAAGCAACAGACGTTTTTATGTTAGGCCATACTACGGCGAATGAGCATAAATACCGCGTAAATGCCAAGCATTCCATATAGCCCAAATGGGTTATATGGAGTACTGAGATCGTTATAAAAACCCCCTCAAAACAGACTATATATTAAATAAAATCAGCAATTTAAAAAAATTTCATTTTTTTAAGCAAAAACAGTGGCAGGTTGATAAATTATTAGCTGCTATTATTAGTTTGTAGCAAGTCGTTAAAGAGGGTCGCCATTATGAAATTATCAAAATTGTTAGTACCATTGTTGTTCATGATACCTATGACTCAAGCTGTGGAAGTTGGCTCAGCACACACCGCGAGCTCATCTTTTCATCAAGCAAGAGCAACACTAGCCACTTTTTTGAATCATATGACCTTTTCTGCTGAAGAAAAGCACTGGTTTAAACAGTCAGCGGAATCGTTAGAGAAGGTTATTTACTTTAACGGCACTGACCGTGAGGCCGCTTTAGCTCTTTTAGTAGAGTTAGAAATGAATACCACCTGTTTTTTACAAGTGACCGACCAAAATCAATTCAACAGACATATGGGTACACTGTACTTATTAGTGGCGGATAACGATATTAAAAAACAGAAGTTAAAACAGTTTCATGAATTTCTACAGATCCCTGGCATCAGACCAGCAGATAACAAGCATTGTAACTAATAGTGTAATACCTATTTAACAGATACAGGGATGTATTGCTTGTTGTTTGAAAATGCTCTCTCAAACTGACATTATAAATACTGTTAATGACCATCTTGTTTAATCACTCATTTGCCATACCTTTTTGCTGCCGCAGCATAGAAAACCCACGCTTAATCTTCATTGTTATTGCCAACGATTCTTCAGTAACGACCCTTAAATAAGCATCTCTAGTTGAACGCTAGTTAAACGGAGAAGAATTTCATATTTACTTGGCGATAATAAATAACTCGGCGTACCTAATTTCAGCGCTTTGAGCCTATTGATGTAGCAATATGATGAATAAATTGCGTATTTAGGTTGCATTATTGACTAATATGAATTGTTTTTGAGCAAAAAACAGTGTAGTTTTAAAAACAATATATTTACAATAAATGCAACATTAAGATTCATCCTCAGCTATTATTGTAAGTGGTTTTGGCAATTGGAGCGTTCTAAAAATGATCAAATTATCTGCTGCTATCATATTTTCTATGTTGATTATGGGCTGTGCAAAATCGTCTCATAATATTACTGGCCAAGTTAAACCTGTTATTGCATCCTCAAATGTTGTTATTTATGACGAGGCGCCAAAGGTCTACACCGAAATAGCCACGGTCAGTGCCAGTAGTCGAGAATACACCGTACCTTATGATCCTTCAGGCAAAGAGGAAGTAGTGAATCTGTTAAAATCTGAAGCTGCAGCCTTAGGTGCAAACGGCGTTATCATAACGTACCTTGATAATGAAGGTTCCACTAAAAGAGTCGCTACAACAAGCGCAACGAATAACGGAATTGTCGGGTTGACCACTGAAGATAGATTCATCACTAAAGCTAATGGTATCGCAATTTTCGTTAAATAAAACTCACTGGTTTAGTCTGTGTAATACACCATTGAGAAAATAAAAATTATAAAGGCCTTATTGAAGTAACACTCTTCAGTAAAGCATAACCTGCTTGCTCTAAATTAACCGTTAATGGCTATGGCTAGCCAAACAAATTAACAGCGAACGAATTGAACTGTTTCTCTGGCCCGCAAGGGATGACTTATAAAAAGGAATTATAAATGCCTTATAGAATGATCTTAGCAATAGTGTTTTTTTCCTATACGCAAACAGCGATGGCGGCGCTGGATTGTAAGTCTGATGGTAGCAGAGAGCAGGTTGTTTATGCTTCAGCTGCGACTGAGCAAATTACATCTTGGAAACCCGGTGCCGGTATTCACAAAATCACGCTAAATAATCATTTGGCTATTGGAGTTAAAGTAGAAGAGGCATCTGCAGAATATTATGCAAAAAGGTTTGGGCAAGATGAGTATATACCTGAACTCGTTAAAATCACTTTTTATGAGATGAATGCGGATCGTCCGAAAGAGCTTACTCATACTTGGGCAGGTGCGAATTCGGTTCAAGTTTTCAATGCTATCGGTAATGCGGATCAAGTTCTTGAGCTCGCAGAACCCGGCTTAACACTTAATTTGATTAAACAAGTGTGTGTCAAAGTCGGTGCGTAAAGCTGGCCACTTAGCGTCTAACTGAATGCCGATAGCTATCGGCATTCAGCCATGTTTCGATGTAAATCACGAAATACTCAAAACAAGACTGATTATTGCCGTTGTTTCAGTGCCTTGCGGGATGATGATGCGCCGATGAGTAAGGCAAAATTTCAGGGAGGATAGGTGAAGTATTTCTTTTTAGTTTTTTGTTTTATGGTTGTTGGCTGTACTAGCTCAAAAAATACTGGTGAAAATAGCCAAAATGCTGAAATGGATGTTGATATCAAAAATGGCAATCTTATTTATCAGGGCGAGATAACTGAAACTTCAAATAACGCTATTTTCTCACTTTTTAACAATGCTGAATTCAAACCCAATCGTCTTGTTATATCCAGCAATGGCGGTGAGATAGGTGCAGGAATGGATCTAGGTCGTTGGATCAAGGATAACAAATTGGATGTTGAAGTTAAGGGCGTGTGTGCATCATCTTGCGCAAACTACGTATTTCCAGCTGCCCATACCAAGTACTTAAGAAAAGACTCGGTCTTGTTATGGCATGGCAGCGCTTGGCAAGCGGATTGGAATATTGAAAAGGAATTTGTCGATACCTTCAAGACTCATATAACTTTAATGCGTAAGCAGGAAACTACATTTTATTCAGATATCGGTGTCGATAATCTATTGGCCATCTATGGTCAAACCCAATTTAATTTCATGGATTATGTTCTAAACTTTTTTGGCAAGGGTGCGGTTGGATACGACTACTCGTTGGCTGATTTACAGAAGTTTGGACTTGCTAATATCATACTGTTAGATAATGAATGGGATTGGCGAAAATATCGTCCTCAAAGAGTAAGTTTAGTCAGGCGTATTAAGGTTGGACATGATTACGAGTTTAAGCTTAAGAGATTTGACATAAAGCATTAAAAATTGATCGCCGGCAAAGAACGCTGGCTATTATAATAATTATCAATTTAACATAATATACATTATGAGCTATGCTGATTGTGTTAGGTAAAAGCACCTGCTGACAGTCTTTTGAGGCAATATTGCACCATTTACCTGATAAAACCGTATCACTAAGCATCTTACCTTTGGGTGTTTTATTATGCGGCATACTGGTATTAAATATTCTTTAGCGATATGTGCTTTCGTCTTTAGTCAGGCTTTTGCGCAAACAACTTTAAACAGTAAATCTGCGAGTGCTGCTATGTCAGAGCCAGTAACATTACAATTTTATAATCCACAACACTTCAATCAAGCCATGTTGATCCATGATACGGTTATGGGTGGCCGCTCTAAAGGAAATGCGCGCTTAATGTCCGAAAATAACGGTGTGTTATTTGTCGGTGATTTATCTTTAGAAAACAATGGCGGCTTTGCCTCGATAGAATTTAATTTGGCGCAAGCCTTACCCAAGCAACGTTTTCAGCAAGTGGTATTAGCCACGGTTGCCGATGGCAGAACTTATCAGCTACGTTTAAAAACACCTTTTATTCCTCGCGGTGTGGCCTATGTCGCAGAGTTTAAAACAACGGCTGATGTACAGCGTTATGCTTTTAATCTTGCTGATTTTCAAGGGCGTTATCGCGGCCGAGCTTTAACCAATATGCCAGAACTTCACTTTAAAGATGTGCAGCAAGTCTCTTTAATGCTCGCAGATAAGAACCCTGGACCATTTCGAATTGAGCTATATGATCTGCAATTTAACCAATAAATTAAAAATTATAAAATCAATCTGTTACTGTTAACGCTTACTGAAAATTAATTGTAAGGGTATTGATATTAAAGGCTTATTTTTGTTTTGCTGCCCACTGTAAATGACGCTGTATAGCGTCGTCTGCAAGTAATAAATCTAAGGTATTAAAACGCTGCGCTAAAGTGATTTCATCATATTGTTTATGAATGGCTTTGTGACACAATCGGCACAAATAAACACCTTGCTGCAATTCTGCTTTGCTGTACTTTTTGTTAAAACGGCTACGCCGATGCATCTTACGTGGAATAAGATGATGAAAGGTCAGTAATGTCTGTCGCTGACAAAGCTGACAATGTTTCACCGCCAAAAACATAGTTAACTCCTCTCGCTTTAAACGTTAGCCACACCCTACTCGACACTTTTTGCCCATTTCTTAATGGCTAAGATACACATATTACGTTGAGTGCTTAGGATGTTTTACGCGAGAGGCAGTGTTTTAGCTCTGTGAAATTGCAGCTGCATTTTCACAGAGCTCACCAAATATCGAAGAAATCAGACTGTACTTACGCCAGTTCTGCAATGATAGCCTGTAATGCAGCTAACGGCTCTGTCGCTTTGGTGATGGGTCGACCAATCACCATGAAATCCACACCAACCGCTTTGGCTGCAGACGGTGTCATGACTCGGCGTTGATCATCAGCTGCGGCATCGGCTAAACGAATACCGGGTGTCACTAACTGAAATGCACTACCAAATTGTTGTTTTAACATACTGGCTTCTTGTGCCGAGCACACTACTCCATCTAACCCCGACTGTGCGGCTAAACCGGCCAATTTCATCACTTGCTCAGCCGGCGTTAAAGTAATGCCCAGTTCAGTTAAATCTTGTTGTTCCATGCTGGTTAACACCGTAACCGCAATTAATTTGGGTCTGTTGTCTCCAAAGCGTTGCAATGCTTCTTGCGCTGCTTTCATCATACGACTGCCACCACTGGCATGCACATTAACCATCCAGACGCCAAGATCCGCGGCTGCACTCACCGCTTTGGCTACGGTGTTTGGAATATCATGAAATTTCAAATCAAGAAAAACGTCAAAGTGACGTTGTTGTAAGGCTTTGACAAATTGCGGCCCAAAATGAGTAAACATCTCTTTGCCGACTTTTAAACGACATAATGACGGATCAAGTTGGCTGACCAGCGCCAGAGCATCGGCTTGCTTTTCATAATCTAAAGCAACAATGACAGGAGACTTGCACGACATGAATTATCCTTTGAAAAAATTAACGGCCATCTACGCCGGCAATAGGCTCTACAGTTTCCCATTGCTGACATGAAGGACATAACCAATACGGTTGACGAGTTTTAAAGCCACAGCTGCGACAGCTATAGAGGATCTTACTGGCAAGATAAGCATTCACCAGCTCTTCTACTGAGCTGAGTACCTCTGCCGCCTGAGCCGATTGCTGCTGCCGAATTTGTAGCAATTTTTGAAACAAACGAATGTTCGGCTGTTGCCGTAATTTATCAAGCACATAATGCTCTGCAGCAGTAATAGAGCCATGTTCAGTTAACCAATCGCACAGTAATAAACGCGCGCTGGTATTGTGATGCTTATCTGCAAGCAAGGTAAGCAACTGATACCACTCATCTTCATCTAAATGGCATTGGCTTAATTGCGGTAAAATATCCGCACTCCATTGTGGCTTTTGTTTCAAAATGCTCAGCAAAGCCCCTTTAGCCGTAGCCGCATCATGTTGAGCTAAGGCTAACTTTGCCAATTCAAAACGTGGACGAATAGCCTGAGGATAACGCTCGGCCAATTCCGCTAAGATAGTCAGATCCAGCGCAGCCCCTTTTAAACTTTCCGTATGCAAATTAGCCAGCGCAATGCGTAACGACTTAGATTGGGTATTGGCCACTTCAGTGGTTAATGCAACTGCTTTGCTTAACTCATGCGTCGCCATAAAAATACTGAATAGTTGCTTTAGCGAGGCTTCGCGTAATGCTTCGCTGTTAACTAACTGCAGTAATAAATGCTCTGCCCGATCATACAAACCCGCAGAGTAATAATCTTTAGCCAACTCAAATTGAATGTGTTGCGCTTGTACTTTAGGCAGTTTTAATTGGTGCAGTTTTTCGTGAATACGAATGGCTTTATCCCAATCACCTTTGCGACGGAATAAATTAGCTAATGCAAGGTAGGTGTCGATGGTTGCCGCTTCAATATCAAGCAGTTCAAGTAACTGCTCGATCGCTTTATCTTCTTGATCAGTGAGGAGGAAATTTAAACCCGAAGACAGGTTTCGGGTAATATTTGCCCTACCCTTAAGCTCTTTGTGTTTGAGGCTATTTTGTCCCATAAACCAACCGTAAGCAACGGCGACGGGAAGCAAAAGAAATAGCAGCTCAGGCATAAGAATTAGGTGTTATCAGTTGATTTATTTAGCCAACGTTTTGTTTTTCGTTGCAGCGCAAATAACAGACTTAACAGCAGTCCGATGATTAGGCCTAAAACTAGAAAGATCACTGCGATATCAATTACCCGCAATGTTAGCTTAACAACCAACAAATTCAGTTCGGCAGTTTGCTGATTAGTTGAGCCTAGTAGAAAACCAAAAAGTACTACGGCTACAATAAATAAAATAAATAGTATTTTGCGCAACACTCAGCTCCGCTTAATCAATAAAAAGCGCTTACGTGTTGTCTTTTACGCGGTCACGTAACTCTTTACCGGGTTTGAAATGAGGAACGTATTTGCCATCAAGTTCTACTTTGTCGCCTGTTTTTGGATTACGGCCTAAACGAGCGGCACGATAATGCAAAGAGAAACTACCAAAGCCACGTATTTCAATACGCTCACTTGATGCTAAAGATTGTGCCATCTGTTCCAAAATTTCTTTCACAGACGCTTCTACATCTTTGACTTGAATATGGGGAAAATCAGTAGCTAACTTTTCAATCAATTCAGACTTGGTCATAGCCCCTCCGGCAAACCTACGAGTAGAATAAGCAAGGGGCGAGTGCCCCCTGCTTTATCAGCAATTAATCCTGCTTTTGGGCAGCTTTAAATGCTTCAGCCATAGCGTTACCACCGAAATCAGCTTCTTGTTGTTGCTTGCTGTTTACAGTGTCCATAGCTTCTTTTTCTTCAGCTTCGAATTTCGCTTTGATAGACAGGCTAATTACGCGGTTCTTACGATCCACACCCATCAAACGCGCTTCAATTTCTTCGCCAACTTTCAATACAGTTGATGCATCTTCAACACGGTCACGTGAAATATCAGATACACGAACATAACCTTCAACAGCGCCTTCTAACATAACAGTCGCGCCTTTCGCGTCAACGGCAGTGACTTCACCTTTAACGATAGCACCTTTTTTGTTATCAGCAAGGTAACCATTGAACGGATCTTCATCCAGTTGTTTGATACCTAAAGAAATACGCTCGCGCTCTGGGTCAACTTGTAACACAACGGCGTGTACTTCGTCGCCTTTCTTGAATTCACGAACCGCTTCTTCGCCAGTGGCGTTCCAGCTGATGTCTGATAAGTGAACCAGACCATCGATACCGCCGTCTAAGCCGATGAAGATACCGAAGTCAGTAATTGACTTGATCTTACCGCTTACACGATCACCCTTGTTGAAGCCCTTAGCGAACTCTTCCCATGGGTTAGCTTTACACTGTTTCAAGCCTAAAGAAATACGACGACGTTCTTCGTCAATTTCTAGAACCATCACTTCCACTGAGTCACCTAAGTTAACCACTTTAGATGGGTGGATGTTTTTGTTGGTCCAATCCATTTCTGAAACGTGTACTAAGCCTTCTACGCCTTCTTCGATTTCTACGAAACAGCCGTAATCAGTCAGGTTAGTTACACGACCCGTGATGCGAGCACCTTCTGGGTAACGTGAAGCGATAGCTGCCCACGGATCTTCGCCCATTTGCTTCAGGCCTAAAGAAACGCGTTGCTTTTCGCGGTCGAATTTCAGTACTTTTACTGGAATTTCGTCGCCAACGTTAACGATTTCGCTTGGGTGCTTAACGCGCTTCCATGCCATATCAGTGATATGCAGTAAGCCGTCTACGCCACCTAAGTCAACGAATGCACCGTAGTCAGTCAGGTTCTTAACGATACCTTTAACTTCCATGCCTTCTTCTAAATTCTCTAACAGCTGATCACGTTCTTGGCTGCTTTCAGATTCGATAACGGCACGACGTGAAACCACGACGTTGTTACGCTTCTGATCAAGCTTGATAACTTTGAATTCCAGCTCTTTGTTTTCTAAGTGCAGCGTGTCGCGTACTGGACGTACGTCAACTAATGAACCAGGCAGGAACGCACGGATACCATCAACTTCAACTGTGAAGCCACCTTTAACTTTACCAGTGATAACACCGATAACCGTTTCTTTATCATCGCAAGCTTTTTCCAGGCGAACCCAGGCCTCATGGCGCTTAGCTTTTTCACGTGATAATAAGGTTTCACCGAAACCATCTTCAATAGCGTCTAATGCTACGTCGATGATGTCACCTACACTCACCTCGATCTCACCGCTCAAAGATTTGAACTGTTCAACCGGAATAGCTGCTTCTGATTTAAGACCGGCGTCAACCATAACAACGTCTTTCAGAACCGCTACAACAGTACCTTTAACGATGGCACCAGGACGAGTTTCGATAGTTTTGAGGCTTTCCTCAAACATTAGTGCAAAATTTTCAGTCATATTCACTTTTTCAGTTAAGTTCACCACGTCGCATCTTGCGTTGTGGGGTTGCTAAGTTTACCAATAACATCCGTATTACTGGCTGTCCAAAATGCGCCCTTGGCCTGGTTCAAACGCTTGTTAACGACAACTTAATGTTAACAAACTGCAGTACCTCTTGCAGCACCTGTTCAATGGGTTTATTGGTCGAATCCAGCATGTAGGCATCAGCTGCCGGTTTTAAAGGCGCTGTAGCACGATTCATATCGCGCTCATCCCGAGCTTGGATTTCGTTCAAAAGGTCGCCGATGTTAACATCAAAGCCCTTTTCTTTCAACTCTAAATAACGACGCTGCGCCCGTTCTTCGGCGTCTGCAGTTAAAAATATTTTAACTTCTGCTTGTGGAAAAACGACGGTTCCCATGTCGCGACCATCCGCCACTAAGCCCGGCTCTTCAGCAAAAGCCCGTTGCCGGCGTAACAAGGCTTCACGCACAGTAGGCAGTGAGGCAATTTTTGAAGCCATGTCAGCAACGTCTTGAGTTCGAATGGTTTGGCTAACATTTTCGCCTTCTAACGTCACGCGCGTGTTACCGTGTTCATCGCCACTAAATTGCACATCGAGATGCGCGGCTAAAGGTTGCAGTGCCGCCTCGTCGCTTGGATCAATTTGATGGTGCATAGCAGCTAACGCTAAGACGCGGTATATAGCGCCGCTGTCGAGTAATTGCCATCCCAGGTGTTGCGCCAATAAACGGCTAATGGTTCCTTTACCTGAACCGCCTGGTCCGTCGATGGTTACGACTGGTGCTAATTGTGGCATCCTACCCCCTAAGTTAAAACGTCTATTCGGTGTTTCAAAACGCGGCTTATTATACAGCTTTTTGTGACGATTGCTGGTTTAACTGCAATTTATAAAGCAAAAACGCGCAACCATTTTGGTTACGCGTTTTTAGGTTAGATGAAGGGTATTAGTGGCTTAGCTTCGTGAATTCCGTAAAGTAACTCGGAAAGGTTTTTGCAGTGCAATCCGGGTCTTCTATTGTGACGGCCGTATCACTAAGCGCAACTAACGAAAAACACATTGCCACACGGTGATCATTATAGGTCGCAATACTGGCATGTTGCAGTTGTGCTGGCGGTATAATTTTTAAATAGTCTTCGCCTTCTTCCACCTCAGCGCCTACTTTTCGCAATTCTGTGGCCATCGCGGTTAAGCGATCGGTTTCTTTAACCCGCCAATTATAAACATTACGGATTACGGTTGGGCCTTTGGCAAACAAGGCGGTGGTGGCAATCGTCATTGCTGCATCGGGAATAGCGTTGTAATCACGGTCAATGCCACGTAACTCGTTACGCGTAACTGATATATAATCATCACCCCAATCGACTATCGCGCCCATCTCGGCCAACGCATCGGCAAAGTGAATATCACCTTGCACAGCATGTTTGCCAATTCCGGTGACCTTAACGGTGCCTCCTTTGATAGCCGCTGCGGCCAAAAAGTAAGATGCCGATGAAGCATCACCTTCAACTAACCACTGGCCTGGTGACTGATAACACTGGTTACCCGTAACCAAAAAGCGCTTATAATCTTGGTTTTCTACTTCAATGCCAAAGCGAGACATTAACGCTAAGGTAATATCAATGTAGGGTTTAGAGACTAATTCACCTTGGATCTCAATAACACTGTCACCGGCTAATAAAGGCGCGACCATCAGTACTGCCGTTAAAAACTGACTTGAGACACTGCCATCGATCAGGCAATGCCCCCCTTGCAACGGCTTACCACGAATACGCAGTGGTGGATAATTAACCTCGCCCAAATAGTCGATATCCGCTTGCCACTGCGCCAGTGCATCCACTAAGTGGCCAATGGGCCGCTCGTACATTCTTGGCTCGCCGGTTAAGGTAACATCTACTTGGCAAGCAGCCAGTACCGCCGTGAGCGGACGCATTGCGGTGCCAGCGTTACCTAAAAATAGAGACAAAGGCTCAGCTTGGTTAAAAACGCCACCATTGCCTACTACGGTACAACGGGTGCGACAAGCAGATAATTGATACGAGATACCCAGAGCAGTTAACGCGCTAAGCATGTGCCGAACATCATCACTGTCGAGTAAGTTACTGATTTCGGTTGTACCTTTCGCTAAGGCTGCTAACAGCAGCACTCGGTTAGAAATACTTTTTGAACCGGGTAAATGCACTTCACCGGCGATATGAGCAATGGGGTTTAAGGTTAGCGTCTTCATCCGTTTACCTTTGCAAAATCTTTCATAAAATTCACTAAAGCCTCAACACCTTCTTGTGGCATAGCGTTGTATAAACTGGCGCGCATCCCACCCACCATACGATGGCCTTTTAAGGCCAATAAACCTTGTTGCTCAGCTTGCTTTACAAAGCTGTCGTTTAATTGTTCATCACCGAGGAAAAACGGTACATTCATCCAAGAGCGATAGGCCGGATCAACATCATTGCGGTAAAAATCACTTTCATCGATGTAGCGATACAGTGTTTCGGCTTTACGTTGATTACGTTGAGCCATGGCCGCTAAACCACCTTGTTGTTTTAACCATTTGAACACTAAACCCGCTAAATACCAGGCGTAGGTGGGTGGTGTGTTAAACATGCTGTCATTTTCAGCAGCGAGGCGATAATCCAAGATCGCTGGAATGGCGGCATCTTTTGCTGGTAACAAATCTTCACGCACAATCACTAAGGTTAAACCTGATGGGCCGATATTTTTCTGAGCGCCGGCATAAATAACGCCATAGCGCGCAATATCAATGGGCCGTGATAAAATGGTCGACGACATATCTGCAACAATCGGCACCTGGGTTTGCGGTAAATCGGTAAATTCTAAACCATCCACCGTTTCATTGGGGCAGCAATGAACGTAAGCCGCATCTTCGTGGATCTGCCAGTCACTACTGGCGACCATACTGCGTAATTGTGCAGCGGTTTTTTGCCGAATATCGTGCTCACGAACCGAGCCAAACTTTTTCGCTTCTTCTACTGCGGCTAGTGACCAAGCACCTGACACGATATATTCAGCCGTTTTGCCGCTGTGCAATAAATTCAGTGGCACTGCTGAAAACTGACCACGGCCGCCACCGTGCATAAATAAGACTTTGTAATTGTCGGGAATGGCTAACAGATCTCTGAGATCTTGCTCAGCTTGTGCGGCCAGTTGCATAAATACTTTACTGCGATGGCTCAATTCCATCACCGAACAACCCTGTCCTTGCCAGTTAATAAATTCCTGCTGTGCCTGTTGCATCACCGCTGTAGGTAACATGGCTGGGCCAGCACAAAAATTATAGGTGGTCATTGTCATATCTCGCTTCTTTGTTGGTTAATTTCAAACTGGCCTTGGTTATTTTTTATTCTAAAAACAAAACGAGCGCCAAAGCGCTCGTTTTTAGGGGTTACTCTTCTTCGCCACTGGCATCTTGTGCTAATTGGCTGTCTTGTACTTCTGGCGTACGGCTTGCGCCTTCTTCGGTTACCGCTAAGATTTCATCCTCTTGGATCTCATCAATGCGTTCCACGCCAACCACTTTTTCACCTTCTTGAGTACGGATCAAGATAACACCTTGAGTGTTACGGCCGACTTCAGAAACTTCTTTCACACGAGTACGTACCAAGGTGCCTTTGTTTGAAATCATCATGATTTCATCGCTTTCTGACACTTGCACAGCACCCACCACCAAGCCATTACGCTCAGACACTTTAATCGATACCACACCTTGTGTGGCGCGGCTCTTCGCTGGGTATTCGCTTAATGCCGTTCGCTTACCGTAGCCGTTCTCGGTAACCGTTAAGATGGGGTTATCGCCGTTCGGGATAATCAGTGAAACAACACTGCCCCCTTCACGTAAACGAATACCGCGCACACCGGTAGCCGTTCGGCCCATGCCGCGTACTTGATCTTCAGTAAAGCGTACCACTTTACCGTCATCAGAGAACAACATGATTTCGTTGCTACCGTCAGTGATCGCGACATCAATCAGGTGATCGCCTTCGTTTAGGTTAACCGCAATAATACCGTTGGCACGTGGACGCGAATAATCCGTTAAGGCCGTTTTCTTCACGGTACCGTTGGCCGTGGCCATAAAGACATATTTGCCTTCTTCGTACTCACGTACCGGCAGAATGGCGTTAATACGCTCGCCTTCTTCCAGCGGTAATAAGTTGATAATCGGTTTACCACGCGCGGTACGGCTGGCCAGCGGTAATTGATAGACTTTCATCCAATACATCCGGCCACGATTCGAGAAACATAAAATCGTATCATGAGTACTGGCGACCAACAGCTTATCAACAAAATCTTCGTCTTTAACCGTTGTTGCCGCTTTACCACGACCACCACGACGCTGCGCTTCATAATCGCTTAACGGTTGGTACTTGGCATAGCCAAGGTGCGATAAGGTCACCACAACATCTTCTTCGGTGATCAAATCTTCGATATTGATATCCAGCATATTATCCTGGATCTCAGTGCGTCGAGCATCGCCATACTGCGCTTTAATGGCTTCTAATTCTTCGCAAATCACTTCCATTAAACGTTCAGGGCTTGCCAAAATATGTAATAACTCGGCAATCAGTTCTAACAGATCTTTATATTCAGCTAAGATCTTTTCATGTTCTAGGCCGGTCAGCTTTTGTAAGCGTAAATCTAGAATGGCTTGAGCTTGCTGTTCAGTTAAGAAGTAAAAACCATCACGAATACCAAAATGTGCTTCTAACCACTCTGGGCGTGCGGCATCTTCACCGGCGCGCTCTAACATCGCCGTTACGCCACCGAGTTTCCAACCGCGCTCAACTAAACCGGCTTTCGCTTCGGCTGGGCTGGCAGAGGTTTTAATCAGTTCAATAATTTCATCGATGTTGGCCAGCGCAATGGCTAAACCTTCTAAGATATGGGCACGATCACGCGCTTTACGTAAGTCATAAACAGTACGACGGGTAACCACTTCGCGGCGATGCAGAATAAAGTATTCCAGCATCGGGATCAGCCCCAGTAACTTCGGCTGATTGTTGGCCAAGGCTACCATATTGATACCAAACACGGTTTGCATTTGGGTGTTGGCATACAGCTGGTTTAACATGACGTCGCTTGATTCGCCACGTTTCAATTCAATAACGATACGCATACCGTCTTTGTCTGATTCGTCACGTAAAGCCGATATGCCTTCTATACGTTTTTCTTTAACTAATTCCGCAATTTTTTCAATTAAGCGGGCTTTGTTCACTTGGTAAGGAATTTCGTGCACGATAATCGCTTCACGACCGGTTTTTTCATCGGTTTCGATAAAGGTTTTCGCACGGATATACACCTTACCACGACCCGTACGGTAAGCTTCTTCAATACCTTTACGGCCATTGATGATCGCAGACGTTGGGAAATCGGGACCGGGGATATATTGCATTAATTCATGCAATTCGATATCTGGGTTCGCAATTAACGCTAAACAGCCATCGATCACTTCGGTTAAGTTGTGTGGCGGGATATTGGTTGCCATACCCACAGCAATACCCGAAGAGCCGTTGATCAATAGATTAGGCACTTTGGTTGGCATAACCGCAGGGATCATTTCGGTGCCGTCATAGTTTGGCACGAAGTCTACGGTTTCTTTATCAAGGTCAGCCAGCAATTCGTGTGCAATACGCGCCATGCGAACTTCGGTGTAACGCATCGCCGCTGCAGAATCGCCGTCGATGGAACCAAAGTTACCCTGACCATCTACTAACATATAACGTAACGAGAATGGCTGAGCCATCCGGACGATCGTGTCGTATACCGCACTATCACCGTGTGGGTGATATTTACCGATAACATCGCCGACAACACGCGCCGATTTCTTGTAGGCTTTGTTCCAATCGTTGCCCAATTCCTTCATTGCGAATAACACACGACGGTGTACTGGCTTCAAACCGTCCCGCACATCGGGTAAGGCGCGGCCTACAATGACGCTCATCGCGTAATCGAGGTAAGAATTTTTTAATTCTTCTTCGATATTAATCGGGACTATTTCTTTGGCCAGATCTGTCATAAAACGTTATTTTCCCTTAAATCAAATAGATAACTCGCTTTTTTTGATCTTCTACAGCGCGAGACAACGCGGGATTCTACCACAGAATCAGCGCCTTGCCATGCCTGTTTATGCCTTGTGTAAAGATTGCTGTCTTTGCCATAACAGATCAAGGCCTTATAATGACAAAAAACAACAAGGTTAGCATTATGACAACGCATACTAATGTCGATCCCGCAGAGATCGCGAAATTCAATGATATCGCTGCCCGCTGGTGGGATCCAGAAGGTGAATTTAAGCCTTTACATCTGTTAAACCCGACGCGTTTAGGCTTTATTTGCGATCAAGTCGGTGGCATTTTTGAAACGACAACACTTGATGTGGGCTGTGGCGGCGGTATTTTAGCGGAAAGCATGGCACGGGCCGGTGCTAACGTCACCGCAATTGATATGGCCAGCGAAAGTTTAAATGTGGCGCGTTTGCATGCTTTAGACAGCGCTCTGACGATTGATTATCAACAAAGCACGGCCGAAGCGTTTGCCGCAATGCACCCCGCTAAGTTTGATTTAGTCACTTGTATGGAAATGTTAGAGCATGTGCCTGAGCCCGCTTCAGTGGTTCAAGCCTGTGCCGATTTAGCTGCGCCTGGCGCCACTTTAATTTTTTCGACAATTAATAAAACGCCAAAAGCCTATTTAATGGCTATTTTAGGTGCAGAGCATATACTGCGCATCGTGCCTAAAGGGACGCACCAGTTTGATAAATTTATTCGCCCCTCTACACTAATGCGCTTTATCGAAGCAGCCGGCCTAGAGGTCGTGGATGCGACCGGTTTACACTTTAATCCGGTTTATAACAGCTTTAAAATTGGCCCAGGGTTAGACGTTAATTATTTTGTGGTAGCACGCAAACCCGCATAAGACAGCTAGCCGCCTAAACCAGGCGGCTTAATAACCAGATAAACTTAAAACGCTGCTTATTAGAACAAATGATTTTTTTACGCATTTTTAGCATAAAACACTTGCCTAAAATGCGTGATACCCGGCACACTGACTGTCAGGTTAGCAGCTACTTACTAGATTAAACATTCCGAAATTTTGCCGCATTTCCTCTCTTGCAAAAATCATTAATCCACTCTATCTTGTGATCGAATTTAGAAATACACCCATATGTTGTGTAATACAGCAGCAACACGGGTTTATTTTATCGCCGTGTTTTGCACACGCATCCCTTTATGATTAAAAAGAAACGGAATACTTCAGCAATGACTCAAACTCTTTTTGTGACCAAGCGCGATGGCCGCCGTGAACCCCTCGATTTAGATAAAATCCACCGAGTGATCACTTGGGCAGCCGAAGGTTTAGCTAACGTGTCGGTATCACAGGTAGAATTGAAATCGCATATCCAGTTTTATGATGGCATTAAATCTTCAGACATTCATGAAACCATTATTAAAGCAGCAGCTGACTTAATTTCGAAAGACACCCCTGATTATCAATATATGGCGGCGCGTTTAGCCGTGTTTCATCTGCGTAAAAAAGCTTACGGTCAATTTGAGCCACCACACCTTTATAAGCATGTGGTTAAGATGGTGGAAGCTAAACGTTATGATGCGCATATCCTGGCCGATTACAGCGAAGCAGAATTAGATCAACTGAATAGCTTTATTGATCACGGTCGTGATTTGAACTTCAGTTATGCTGCGGTGAAACAATTAGAAGGTAAATATCTGGTGCAAAACCGGGTTACCGGTGAAATTTATGAAAGCGCGCAGTTTTTATATATTTTAGTCGCGGCCTGCTTGTTTGCGAATTATCCGAAGAGCCAACGCCTGGATTTTATTCGCCGTTTCTATGACGCCACCTCATTATTTAAAATTTCCTTGCCCACACCCATCATGTCTGGTGTGCGTACCCCAACCCGTCAATTTAGCTCATGCGTGTTAATTGAATGTGGCGATAGCTTAGACTCGATTAATGCGACTTCAAGCGCTATCGTCAAATACGTGAGTCAGCGCGCGGGTATCGGTATCAACGCCGGACGCATTCGCGCCTTAGGCAGTGCTATTCGAAATGGTGAAGCCTTTCATACTGGCTGTATCCCTTTTTATAAGCATTTTCAAACCGCGGTTAAAAGCTGTTCACAAGGGGGAGTGCGTGGTGGCGCGGCAACTTTATTCTACCCACTTTGGCATTTAGAAGTAGAATCATTGCTTGTTCTGAAAAACAACCGTGGTGTTGAAGAAAACCGCGTGCGTCATTTAGATTACGGTGTGCAGTTCAACCGCTTAATGTATACCCGTTTAATCAAAGACGACTACATCACCCTGTTTAGCCCATCTGATGTGCCAGGCTTGTATGACGCTTTCTTTGAAGATCAAGAGCAGTTTGATGCTTTATATGTGAAATACGAAGCCGACAGCAAAATTCGCAAAAAACGGATTAAAGCCATTGAACTGTTCACCTTGTTCATGCAAGAGCGTGCCAGTACCGGGCGTATCTACTTACAGAACGTCGATCACTGTAATACTCATAGCCCGTTTAATCCTAAGCTTGCGCCTGTGCGTCAAAGTAATCTCTGTTTAGAAATTGCCTTACCTACTAAGCCACTTGAGCATGTGAACGATCCTAATGGTGAAATTGCCCTGTGCACCTTATCTGCGTTTAACCTAGGGGCCATTACTGATTTATCTGAACTAGAAGAGTTGGCTGACTTAGCCGTACGTTCATTAGATAGTTTGTTAGATTATCAAGACTACCCTATCCCAGCGGCTTACTCGGCATCGATTGCCCGTCGTACTCTGGGTGTAGGTGTGATCAACTATGCCTATTATCTGGCAAAAAATGGTGTGAAATACTCTGACGGTTCTGCTAACGGTTTAACGCACCGCACCTTTGAAGCGATTCAATTTTACTTATTAAAAGCGTCAATGAAACTAGCGCAAGAGCGTGGTCCTTGTCCGAAGTTTAACGAGACCACTTATGCGCAAGGTATTTTACCAATTGATACCTATAAAAAAGATTTAGATAAAGTTTGCCAAGAACCCTTACATCTAGATTGGGAAACGCTGCGTAAAGATATTCAACAATATGGTTTACGTAACTCTACTTTATCGGCCTTAATGCCGTCAGAGACCTCTTCGCAGATCTCTAACGCCACCAATGGTATCGAGCCGCCACGTGGCCATATCAGTGTGAAAGCCAGCAAAGACGGTATTTTAAAACAAGTTGTTCCAGAATATGAACGCTTAAAAGATCAGTACGAATTGCTTTGGGATATTCCGACTAACGATGGTTACTTAGCCTTAGTCGCGATCATGCAGAAGTTTATCGACCAAACCATTTCGGCGAACACCAACTATGATCCCGCTAAGTTTGTTGGCGGTAAAGTACCGATGAAAGTCTTACTGAAAGATCTGCTTAACGCCTACAAACTTGGGGTTAAAACCATGTACTACCACAATACTCGTGATGGTGCAGCAGACTTGCAAGATGATATTAAAGCGGCCGCAGCAGAAGAAGATGATGGTTGTGCCGGCGGTGCTTGTAAAATTTAGTCAGTGTGGTGCTAGCCTGCTTGGCTAGCACCATAAATACAATCGTTTAGGGTGCTGTTTAACCCAATGATGTTTATCACTTTGTTTCTCAGGATTAGTAACTAACATGGCGTATACGACTTTTAACCGCACCATGAACGACCAAATGAAAGAACCGATGTTCTTTGGTAATTCTGTCAATGTTTCACGGTATGACCAGCAAAAGTATCCCATTTTTGAAAAGCTGATTGAAAAACAACTGAGCTTCTTCTGGCGTCCTGAAGAAATCGATGTCAGCAAGGATCGTATCGATTTTCAGCAGTTACCTGAACATGAAAAACATATCTTTTTAAGCAACTTAAAGTACCAAACGCTACTCGATTCGGTACAAGGTCGCTCACCCAATATTGCGCTATTACCGATAGTGTCGATCCCTGAGCTTGAAACCTGGATTGAAACCTGGGCATTTAGTGAAACCATCCACAGTCGCAGCTATACGCATATCGTGCGGAATATCTCGTCTGAGCCGCACAAAGTGTTCGACGATATTATGTTGAACCAGAAAATCTTAGAGCGTGCTGAAGATGTCTCACGTTACTACGATGAATTGATTGATGGTATTAACCTGTATCAACGCCATGGCGCTGGTACCCATGTGCTCAATGGTGAAACGGTCAGTATCACCCTGCGTGAACTGAAAAAACGGCTGTATCTGTGTTTAATGTCGGTTAACGTACTAGAAGCCATTCGTTTTTACGTTAGCTTTGCATGTAGTTTTGCTTTTGCAGAACGCGAGCTGATGGAAGGCAACGCCAAAATTATCCGCTTAATTGCTCGTGATGAAGCACTGCATTTAACCGGAACACAGCATATGCTGAATATTATGGCCAGCGGCGACGATGACCCCGAAATGGCAGAGATCGCCAAAGAGTGCGAAGAAGAAGCTTACGCTATTTTTATGCGCGCTGCCGAGCAAGAAAAAGATTGGGCAGCCTACCTGTTTAAAGATGGCTCGATGATCGGCTTAAACAAAGACATCTTATGTCAGTATGTGGAGTTTATTACCAACAGCCGGATGCAAGCGGTTGGCTTAAAAGCGCGCTTTAGCACCACGCAAAATCCGATCCCGTGGATCAATACTTGGTTAGTGTCTGATAACGTACAAGTTGCACCACAAGAGTCAGAAATCAGCTCTTATTTGGTTGGCCAAATTGATAATGAAGTTGATAGTGGCTCATTTGGCGACTTTGATCTCTAAGCATAATGGCTGAAGTGATCGTTAATGCGCAAGCGCCGCTACAGTACGATAGCGGCCAGCGCAATTTGCTCGATTTTCTAGAAAAACAGCAACACACCCTTAATTTTCAGTGCCGTGAAGGATTTTGCGGTGCCTGTCGTTGTACACTGATAAGTGGCCAAGTTCGTTATTTACAAGAACCTTTAGCCTATGTCCGTCGTGGCGAATTCCTGCCTTGTTGTAGCGTTCCTGCCAGTAACATTGAAATAGAAATTCCGAAATAGGATAGCTATTTTTTGTAATTTCGCGCAAAATTAGCCCATTAGTTTCTCTAGGTGATCCGCTAATTCATGAAATCTGTTTTGCTCTCCCTGCTGTTAAGTTTGCCTACCACCAGCACTGTACCCACTGAGTTACAACAACTGTTTGAGCAAGCACGCTATCCGCAATTATTGCAACAACTGCAGCAAGTTGAACCTAATGCCGCCTTACAGTTGTTAAAAGCAAAAGCGCTGATCCAGCAGCAGCAACGTGAAGAAGCCAACACCCTGCTTAATCAATTAGTTATTGCATACCCAAATGATGTGGCCATTTTGACCCAAGCGGCGCTAAACAAAGTAGCCTTAGCCAATGCCGGTTCATTATTTCAAGCCAGAAAACGCGCAACTGACGCCCTGACTTTATTTCAACAAGCGGTTGAACTCGATGCGCATTACTACCCGGCACAACAAGCGTTAATCACTTTTTACCAAACCGCACCAGCAAATGTCGGCGGCAGTAAATCATTAGCGGCTGAGCAAGCGAACCGTTTACAGCAATTAAATGCGGTACAAGGGGTGTTGGCCAAGGTGATGATTGCGGTTAATGAGTCACGTTTAAATGAAGCCTTAGCTATGCTGGAACAGCAACTGCAGATCAGTATTAATCAACCCGATTTGTTACTACGCAAAGCAACCTTACTAGCCCAGCAAAATGCCTATTTAGCGGCGCAAGAAGCCTATTTAAAAGCCTTACCCTTTTTAACTGATCCGATACAACAATATAGCAGTCGCTTTCAAATTGGCCGACTGGCGGTATTTACCAATCAGTATCAGCAACAAGGTATTGAGGCACTTGAAAGCTATCTCGCTTATTACCAAGGCAGCCAACAAAGCCGTATCAGCCGTGCAAAACTGCGCTTAGCACAGTTGTATTTGCAGCAAGGTAACAAAGATAAAGCACGTAGCTTGTATCTGCAAATCGCAGAAGTGTTAACTGAAGAGCAAGACTTTTTAGATGCACGTTCTAAATTAGGAAGCTTATTACAGCAATAAGCTAATGCGTCAGTAGCGACTAAAAAATAAAGGCGACCTGGCATCTAGCAGCGTCGCCTTTTTTATCAGTACCTTACTGTTTTATGCCTTCTACGCTCAATTCCATAAAGACAGTGCTAGATGCTGGGCCTAAATCGTAATTAATCCCAAAGTCTTTTAAAGCAAAAGAAGTGGTGCCCGCGAAACCTGCGCGATAACCGCCCCACGGATCCTGGCCTTCACCGATTTTCTCAGCCGCAATGACCACCTCTTTTGTCACACCATTTAAAGTGAGTTTACCGTGTAAATCAAAGTTATCGCCAGCTTTGGCAACAACCTTAGTACTCACAAATGTTGCCTTGGGGTGTTTAGCGACATTTAAAAAATCGCTGCCACGCAAATGCTTGTCGCGCTCAGCATGGTTAGAGTCAATGCTGTTAGTATCGATAGATAACTGGATCTTGGAGGCGGTGAGATCCGCAGCATCGTAACTAAAGTCACCGGCAAAAGTATTAAAGCGCCCGTACAGCCAACTGTAGCCAAGATGACTTATCTTAAACTGCACAAAGGCATGGGCACCCTGCGTATCAATAACATAATCCGCGGCATGAACCGGTAAAGCCGACAGTGTAGCCAGCGTTGCAGCCAATAATAATTTCTTCATCATATTCTCCAAGATTAAGGTTTACGGCCGAGCATGCGACTCAACGTCTGATCTTTATCAATAACGTGATGTTTTAAAGCCGCTAAGCCATGAATTGAAGCAAAGGCAATTAGGCTGTAGGCGACATATTCATGAACTAAACCCGCAATATCGGCTTGATGGTTAAACAATGCCCCAAGTGACGGCACGTCAAACCAACCAAATACGGAGATAGCACGGCCATCTTCAGTAGAGATCAGATAACCGCTCAACACCATCAATGCCATCGCCAAATACAAATAAGCTTGTACTATGCCAGAGAGCAATCTCTGCCAAGCTCGGTGGCTAGCGATGCTTTTGGGTTGTTGGCTGAACAGGCGCCATAACAAACGAATACACCACAACACAGCCAATAACATCCCAACACTTTTATGCCAATCAGGGGCGATACGGTACCATTTGCTGTAGTACGTTAAATCGACCATCCAGACACCCAGACTAAATAAACCAATAACCATAAAAGCCATCAGCCAATGCAGCAAAACACTGATTAATCCATAATGGTGTTGACTGTTTTTAAGCATGTTGATCTCCTGTGCAATGCCATCATATATCAATTTAATTAAAGTTAAATTGCATTAATCCGTAGCATTAATTCGATTTAATAGGCGGGATTGGCAGCAGAACAGCTAAAACAAGCAAGCCAGCTAGGCGCTGGCTTGCTTGTTAGTATAATGAGGCTATGACCGTTTATTCAAATTTACCATCGCGGATGTGTTTTTCGCCGCGTAACTTAGCTAACTCAACTTGGCGTTGCCGCTCGGCAAAAGCGGCTTTTTGCTCGTCAGTGGTCTTTTGATAACAATGCGGGCAGCTAAGGCCTTTTGCATAATGCTCTGAAGCCATTTCAACGGCCGATAAAGGCATCCGACAAGCGTAACATTGATCATAACTGCCTTGAGCGAGGCCGTGTTTTACGGCGACACGCTGATCGAAAACAAAACATTCGCCTTGCCATTTGCTTTGTTGCTCGGGCATTTCTTCCAGATACTTTAAAATACCGCCATCCAGATGATAGACCTCAGCAAAGCCCTGCTCTTTTAAAAACGCCGTGGATTTTTCGCAGCGAATGCCACCAGTACAAAACATAGCCACTTTTTTGTGTTTAGTTTTATCCAAGTTCTCGGCAGCCCATTGTGGGAACTCACGAAAATTTGTAGTGTTGGGGTTAATGGCATTTTCAAAGGTACCAATGGCTACTTCATAATCATTGCGCGTATCAATAACGATAGTCTCAGGATCGCTGATTAGTTGGTTCCATTCTTCGCCTTTTACATAGGTACCCACAATATGCTTAGGATCAATACCAGGCACACCCATGGTGACGATTTCATTCTTTAATTTTACCTTGGTACGGTAAAACGCTTGTTCTTGCGCCAATGATTCTTTGTAACTCATGCCAACAAAGCGCTCGTCACTTTCTAACCAAGCTTTAACCGCATCAATCCCCTGCCGCGGTCCAGAAATCGTGCCATTAATGCCTTCAGCCGCCAGCAATAAGGTGCCTTTGACTTTATGCATAACCATTTGATTATATAAAGGTTCACGCAGCTCTTCGAAATCAGGTAAATCTACAAACTTATATAAAGCAGCAACAACAAACATTATCTATCCTCTTGCTCGGCTGGATCGTAAATCCAGTGCAATTAAAAACAGCGCGCATTATAGCGACAATACGCGCACTCACCAAGCAGGCCTTAGCTAAAACTGCTCATTAACAAATGACCTGCTAATAACAACAATAACACGCCCATCAGGCGGTCAAACCAAAATCCTTTAGACAGTAAAAAATGCCGAATACGCTGTTGGGTCAGTAAATAAGACAGCATGCAAAACCACACCGCGGTCATCGCGGCCATGTAAAGGCCATAAATTGCTTTAAATAACAGCGGCGTTTGTGCAGAAATCACCACGGCAAATAACGATAAGAAAAATAACGTGGCTTTAGGGTTAAGGCCATTAGTAATAAAACCGGTGCTAAAGGCTTTTTTAGCGCTAGGCAGCTGTTCATTACCCGCAGTAACATCCGCAGTGGCGCCTAATTTAGGAGCTTGCGCGCGAATAGCGCCCTGCCCTAAATAAATTAAATACAACGCGGCGGCAACCGACAATAATTGAAATAACCAGGGGGTGGTTTTGATTAATACCCCAATACCAATTAGAGAATAAGAAACGTGCAATAAAATGGCGGCCCCGATGCCTAAACTGGCATAAACAGCGGTTTTACGGCCATAACGCACGGCATAACGCAGCACAATCGCAAAATCAGGGCCGGGACTGGCAACCGCAAGCAAATGGGCAGCGGCAATCACTAAAAATTCAGGCCAAAAACTCATGAAGTTAACTCTGTATTTAATTTTCGGTAATTGTAAAGATTGTCAGCGCCAAAGGCTACTCACCATTTGTCTAAGCTTATGAAAACCAATGCAGTTAAAAGCCTAAATGCATAACTCAAACGAAGGCGCTACTTAAACACAATGACCATTTCAGCCGCACTACAGCAACAGATCCCTTCACAAACAGGACAGGCATACCCCTGATAGGACAACGCTTGCCAACGGTTTTCATGGATTTTAAGCAGTTGACCACCCGCTTTACTAAAGTAACGTACCGCACTGTTATGGGGTGATTCTCGCCATAAATGGGCCAAGCCAGCACGCGCTCCTTGTTGTTTTAACACTAAGCTTGATTGCTGCAGTAAGCGTTGGCCTATACCTTGACCTTGTAGCTTAGGACTGACCGCTACCGATTTAAAGTAAGCCATCGTCGAAACGGCAACCGGCCAACGTTCGCAGCTACACCATTCGTCAGGCTGCCATTGTCCGGCAGCAAAGCTGAGTCGGTAACCAAGCACCTGCTGTGCGGCCAGCGCGACAAAGCTGGCATTGAGGCCTTGGTAAACCCCTTGCTGCTGCATAACAGCGAGTTTTTCGTTATCCATATAACCGGCACCATGCACCTCGTTCGCCAATTGGGTCACTTGAGCAAAGTGTTTAATCGTTAAGGGCAGAATGTCAACCGCGGTTGCAGAAAAGTTAGCAGACGATAATTTGGACAAATTAAGCCCCTTTTGAGTCAATAACATGTTTAAAAAAGCATCAGTTGCGATAAATGCCACAATAAATAAGATAGACAACAGCAACAATATTCAATATGGTTAAGAAGACGCAAAAAACAAAATGCAGCGTTAGCAGACACAATTATTACTATCCAGGAAATTTATCATGAAAAAAAGTAATTACTATCACCCGGTGAGCCGGGCAGTAAAATACGCGCTAGCCTCAGGTTTAGCTTTGAGCGTTTATTCAACCAACACCTTAGCACAAGACACTGCTGCTGCCGAAGCAGAAACCAAAGTGGAAAAAATTGCGGTCGTCGGTTCACGGTCTGCCCCACGCTCGATTGCTGATTCTCCAGTACCTGTGGATATTATCGGTGGTGATGAATTAATGAAGAGCGGTAGCAGCGATATGCTTAATATGCTGACTTCCACCGTGCCGTCATTAAATGTGCAAACAACCCCCATTAGTGATGCAGCAACGCTGATCCGCCCAGTTAACCTGCGGGGTTTATCTTCTGACAGTACATTAATCCTGTTAAATGGTAAGCGCCGTCATCGTGCCTCTGTTATTACCTTTTTAGGCGGTGGCTTAAATGATGGTGCTCAAGGCCCAGATATCTCTGTTATCCCAGGTATCGCTTTAAAGCAAGTTGAAGTGCTACGTGATGGTGCTGCTGCGCAATACGGCTCTGACGCTATCGCAGGTGTGATCAACTTTGTGCTAAAAGATGCCGATCAAGGCGGCAGCATTGAAGTGAAACAAGGTGAATACTATGAAGGTGATGGTAATTCAACGGAAATTGCTGCCAACGTTGGTATGCCGTTAACCGATGCAGGTTTTGTTAACCTAAGCGTGCAATACAAAAACGTTGATGCCACGAGCCGCAGTGTGCAGCGCGCTGATGCGCAAGGTTTAATCGATGCCGGTAACCCTTTTGTTGCACCGATTGCCCAAGTTTGGGGTTCACCAGAGCTGAAAGATGATTTCACTTTCTTTGGTAATGCCGGTTTAGATTTAGGCAATGATCGTGAAGCCTACATTTTTGGTAACTACTCAGAACGTGATGTTACCGGTGGTTTCTACTATCGTAACCCACACACTCGCGGTGGTGTATTCTCTAATGACGGCGGTGAAACGCTGGAAGTGGTTGATACCACTGGCCAGGGTAACTGTAGCAATGTGTCTTTATTTGACGGTAGCAACAAACTCAACCACGATCAAATCACGGCCAGAGTTGCGGCTTTACCGAGCAACTGTTTCACCTTCTTCTCGATGTTCCCTGGCGGCTTTACCCCGAATTTCGGTGGTAATATCACCGATACCTCATTAACCGCAGGTACCAAGGGTGAATTTAAAGAAGGCGTATTAGCCAATGTATTTTACGATTTCTCTGCCTCTGTTGGTCGCAGTGAATCTAACTTTAAAATCATCAACACCGTTAACGCTTCGCTTGGCCCAGATACGCCAACCAGTTTTGATGCGGGTAAATATATCCAACTGGAAAAAAACTTTTCAGCTGACTTTGTAAAATATGTTGAAGCTGGTTTTTACAACGATGTAGTGGTTGCCAGCGGCTTACAATGGACAGAAGAAAGCTTTGAAATCGTCGCCGGTGAAGTGGCCTCTTGGGAAATTGGCCCTTATGTTAGCCAATTAACCAATGGCTCAAACGGCTTCCCGGGTTTCCAGCCTGATGATGCGGGATTAAATGATCGTCGCAACTATGCCGCTTATATTGATGTTGAAGCTGAAATTACTGAAAAGCTGTTAATGGCAACCGCATTACGTTTTGAAGATTACGATAGTTTTGGCAACACCACTAACTATAAAATTACCGGTCAATATCGTTTAACGGATGACTTGGCTGTTCGTGGTTCACACAGCACCGGTTTCCGTGCGCCAACGGTCGGACAATCTAACGTACGTAACGTGCGTACTGCGTTAATTGGTGGCGAGCTAGTGGATATCGCTTTATTACCCCCTACCAGCCCAGTATCGTTGTTAAAAGGTGGTAAAGAGTTAACGCCAGAAGAATCAAAAAGCTTTGCTGTGGGTTTAGTCTATAGTGGCGCAAGTTTCTTTTTCACTGCTGATTTATTCCGCATTGAAGTAGACGACCGTATTGGCCAATCGGCTGAGTTTGATGTTACCGCAGCTGACCGTATTGCCTTGCAAGCGGCAGGTGTACGTGGTGTTGAATCGCTGTCGCAAATCACTTTCTTGACCAACGACTTTGATACCGTTACCACCGGCTTAGATCTGGTTGCCAATTACAGCACCAGTTTACTTGACGGTCGTTCTACGTTCAGTTTGGCATATAACTGGACAGACACCGAAGTAAAACGCTTTACTGCCGTTACCGGTGCCTTCAAAGTATCACGCTTAGAAAATGATTTACCGAATCATCGTGCAACCTTAACCTGGAACCAACAATGGCAAGACATTGATATGTTCGTTCGTGGTAACTACTACGGTAGCTTCCAAGGCGTTCATGCTGATGATCCAGGTTTAGTCGGTCAAGGCTCTGAAAAGATGACCTTCGATGTTGAAGTGGCTTACCACCTTAACGACAAGTTTTCTGTCGCCGTAGGTGCACAAAACGTGTTCGATACCGATGCTGAACGCTTACCCAGCGACTTTAGCGAAATCCTCGGTGCTCAATTTTATGAGACCTCACCGATGGGTATCAATGGTGGTTATTACTACCTAAAAGGCATCTATCGTTTTTAACGATAAGCCCCGCGTTCTGTAAAGAACGCGGCTTAACCTAAAAACACCCGGCTAAAGCCGGGTGTTTTTTTATAAGTGTTGTAATAAAACCTGCAACGGATGGCGCGGTTTATCTCCCACTAACCGTTTTACCTGGCTGCGACAAGAAAACCCTGTTACCAATAACTGCTCTGGGCCTATGCGCGCGACTGGCTCACGCCAGCTAAGATCAAACAAGGCTTTGCTATTGGCTAACTGTGCCTGTTCATGGCCGTAGGTGCCTGCCATACCACAACAACCGACACTGACAATTTTTAAGGATAAGCCGCTTTTATCAAAGATCTGCTGCCAGGTTTTTTCTGTAGCAGGCAAAGCTGTTTTTTCAGTGCAATGCGCCAGCAATGAAAACTGAGCCGGTCGACTTGCCGCGGGTAACGCCAATGGGGCTAACCACTCGTGTAACAGTTGCACATTAAAATCGCCCCGCTCGTTGCCTAATGTTTTAGCGTATTCATCGCGGTACACCAACACCAAGGAGGCATCTAAACCGATTAACGGTAACTGTAGCGCGTGTAACTGATTTAAAAAATCAGCCGCGCGTTTCGCGGTTTTAGCAAACTCACGTAAAAAGCCCTTCACATGCTGCGGCTTGCCGTTGGGTAAAAAAGGCAATAGCACCGGTCGATAACCGAGTTTTTCGATTAAGGCTAATGCATCAGCAACCAACTCCGCTTCATAAAAGCTGGTAAAAGGATCTTGCACCAGCAGTACCGTCTTTTGCCGCTCTGCTACGGTTAACGCCTGTAAAGCCGTTAAATCAAAGCGATAACGGTTATTCAACCGCTCGGCTAAAGTGGGTACCGATAACAAAGGCGTATCGACGTAACCAATACCGTGCGCCAAGGTTTTTTGTACTAGCGTACGTTTTAAGAAAAAATTAACAAACTTAGGGGCTTTGGCAAGTATGGGTGCCATGCGCTCTATATTGCCCACGATATGATCTTTAGCGGGGCGCAGATAACGGCTATGGTAGAGCTGTAAAAACCGCGAACGAAACGTTGGCACATCCACGTTAATAGGACACTGCGAAGCACACGCCTTACAAGCTAAGCAGCCATCCATCGCTTCTTTTACTTCATGTGAAAAATCGGCTTCACCTTGGCGTTGGGCCCAACTATGTTTCATCTTCTGCCACAGCGCAGTCAGGCCTTGGCTTTGCGTTAATAAGCGTTGTTCATCGGCTAATACATCGACCCCTTGTTGCTGGTTTAAACGCAACCATTCACGCATCAAACCGGCACGCCCTTTGGGGCTGTGGCGACGATCTTTAGTGATCTTGCTAGACGGACACATCGGCGAGGTTTCGTCGTAATTAAAGCACAGGCCGTTACCGTTACAATTTAAGCTGCTATCAAAGCTCTGGCGCACTTCAATTGGAATTTGCCGATCGAACCACGCGCGTTTTTGACCATCTACCGAGACTAACTTATCGCCATTTTGGTAAGGCGTGCAAATTTTCCCGGGGTTAAGTCGATTGCGCGGATCAAAGGCCGCTTTAATTTTACGTAGTTCAGTAAACAGGGTTTCACCAAAGAAGGCTGGGCCATATTCGCTACGATAGCCTTTACCGTGCTCGCCCCACATTAAGCCGCCGTATTTAGCCGTAAGCGCCACCACCTGATCGGATATGGTGCGCAGCAAACGTTCTTGCTCGGGGTCAATAAGATCAAGCGCTGGCCTGACGTGAAGTACACCGGCATCCACATGACCAAACATACCATAATGCAAACCATGCTGATCCAGTAAGGCACGAAACTCTAAAATGAAATCGGCTAAGTTCTCCGGCGGCACGGCAGTATCTTCCGCAAAAGCCAGCGGCTTTTGACTGCCTGCGGTATTACCTAATAAACCCACGGCTTTTTTGCGCATGGTATAAATAGCATTAATCGCGCTAGCATCGTAGGTGAGCTGATAACCAATAATACCGCCTTCGCCAGCGGCCATAGCGGCATCCAGTTTTGAGGTCAGCGCAGCAATTTTCTCGGTAATTTCTGCTTCATCTTCGGTATTGTATTCAACAATATTTAAGCCTTGCATATCCTTGCCTGGCACATCGGTGATCAAATCTTTTACCTGATGCCAAATGATGTCGCCTCGGGCGAGATTCAGTACTTTACTATCAACGGTTTCAACTGATGTTGCTTGCGCTTCAACCAAGAAAGGTGAATTACGTAGCGCACTTTCAAAGCTATCGTATTTAATGTTGAGCAAGCATTTGTACTTAGCAATCGGCGTGATATTCAGCTTGGCTTCGGTGACAAAACCCAGGGAGCCTTCCGAGCCGGTAATAATGCGCGACAGATCAAACTCGGTCATTTCATCGTTAAACACATGCTCTAAATCATAACCGGTTAAAAAGCGATTAAGCCGTGGAAAAGTCGCTAAAATATCGCTACGTTTTTCCCGGCAAGAGCGTAATACCTGCTGATAAATACGACCAATACTGTTGGGTAATTCAGCCCGGTGTTCAGCTTCGAACAACGGCATTTTATGGGTTTTTAACACATTGCCGTCGATTAACACGGTTTTCAATGCCAACACATGATCACTGGTTTTACCATAAACTAACGAGCCTTGGCCTGAGGCATCAGTATTAATCATGCCGCCAATCGTGGCTCGGTTAGAGGTAGATAAATCGGGAGCGAAGAAAAAACCATAAGGCTTTAAAAAGGCATTTAACTGATCTTTAATAACACCCGCTTGCACTCGCACCCAACGTTGTTCAACGTTAATCTCCAGTACTTGGCGCATATGACGAGATAAGTCGACCACTACCTGCTCGGTTAACGCCTGGCCATTGGTGCCGGTGCCGCCGCCACGTGGGCAAAATTTGATGTGACTAAAACTAGACGTTTGGGCCAACGAGGTCATAATGACCAGATCGTCGGTGCTGCGCGGTAATAACACCGCCTGAGGTAAGGCTTGATAGACGCTATTATCTGTCGCTACGGCTAAGCGACTGGCATAACTGGTTTCGATGTCGCCAGTGAAGCCGGCGTGCAACAGCGCTTTAGTGAAGGCAACAATACTGGCATCCAACGCCAGCTCAGGATTAAGCTTGGGGATCATACATCTTGGCCACTTAGACTTGGTATAGCGGCAGTATAACACTAACCGCTAAGTGGCTTTAAGCGCTAAATAGTAAAAAACAGACGTCTTTACTGCTTGATAGTAAAGCAATCCTCACGCTGGCAACAAATCAGTCCATATGGCCCATTTTTGCCGCCTTGGTCGCTAAATACCGATGGCTATGCGCGGTGGTTTTTACACGGTGCTGTACCCGTTCTAATACATTGACCCCGACATCTTGCAGTGCTTTTAATTTACGCGGGTTGTTAGTTAGCAACCGAATTTGCGCCACCCCCAGTTGTTGAAACATCTCTGCCGCAATTCCATATTCACGCTGATCAGGCAAGAAACCAAGAATTTCATTCGCTTCTACCGTATCTAAACCTTTATCTTGCTCAGCATAAGCACGAATTTTATTAATTAAACCAATACCCCGGCCTTCTTGGCGTAAATATAAAATGACGCCTCGCCCTTGTTCAGCAATTTTTTTCATCGCCGCTTCTAATTGCGGGCCACAATCGCAACGTAAGCTAAATAAAGCATCACCGGTTAAGCATTCTGAATGAACGCGAGCTAACACGGGCTCAGCTGTGGTGATGTCACCCAGCGTTAACGCGACATGCTCTTTGCCATTTTCAGCTTCAAAACCGTGTAAACGAAATTCAGCAAAGGGCGTAGGTAAAAGGGTTGAGGTAACAAGTTTAATGCTCATGGATCATCTCAAAGTTATAACAACGGCAGGATGCTCTTTGTTGGGGCGCAGTAACCACAATTCAAGTTGCTTCTGGCCTGGCAGTATACTGCTTTGCAGCCTCAGCAGATAGTCACTTACCGCCAGTTTAGCTGCTGGGTGCTGACAATCGTCGGCCCTTAGCAGTTTAGCAGTACAAATTCGGTTACAATAGCGCAACCGACATCACTACCGATGTCTTATTATTGATGGATATGTTGTATGCTTGGTTTTTTTGAACGTCTCACACGCCCTTTCCCCGACAGTGAACCGACCCAACCCCCTACGGGTGTGTTGGCCTTTTGTCGCCACTATACCAAAGGCATGGAGTGGCCTTTAATTGTCATGTCATTAAGCTCTGCCTTATTAGCCATCTTAGAAGTGTCTTTATTCAGCTTTATGGGGCAATTGGTGGACTGGCTGGTGACGCAAAATCCAGAGCGTTTCTTTATCGATGAGCGCGCAACCCTAATTTGGATGACGTTAGTCACGGTGGTGTTGTTACCACTGTTAACGTTATTTCATTCGGCTTTAGTGCATCAAACACTGTTGGGTAATTACCCCATGGCCATTCGCTGGCAGGCACACCGCTATTTATTAAGGCAAAGCGTTAGTTTTTATCAAAATGATTTCGCCGGGCGTATTGCGACCAAGGTCATGCAAACCTCATTAGCCGTGCGCGAAACCGTGATGAAACTGTTAGATGTGCTGGTGTATGTCACCGTGTATTTCTCGGCGATGTTATTTTTTGTCGCCGATGCCGATCTGCGTTTAATCATCCCGATGTTGGTGTGGTTGGTGCTTTATATCGCATTGCAATTGTATTTTGTACCGCGCTTAAAGCGAGTATCGACGGCCCAAGCAGATGCCCGCTCTGAAATGACCGGCCGTTTAGTCGACAGCTATACCAACATTAATACCATTAAGTTGTTTTCTTACACCCAGCGCGAAGAGCGCTACGCAAAAGACAGTATGGAAGTGTTCTTAAAGCCGGTGTATCAACAAATGCGCTTAGCAACCGGCTTAAGTGTGTCGGTGCAATCATTAAACTATATTTTAGTGTTTTGTATCGCATCATTGGCGCTGTATCTATGGGCTGGCAGTGCCATTACCGTTGGCGCTATTGCCATTGCAGTCAGTTTAGCACTACGTCTTAATGGTATGGCGCAATGGATTATGTGGGAAGTCAGCAGTTTATTTGAAAATATTGGTACCGTGGCCGATGGTATTGCCACCTTGTCACAGCCGGCACAAATTCAAGATAAAGCCAATGCACCGAGCTTGCAGGTCAGCCAAGGTGCAATTCGTTTTGATGCAGTAAGTTTTAACTATGGCAAAGATGCCAGCCAAAGCCATAAAGCGCCGGTGCTATCCGCATTAAGCTTAGAGATTAAACCCGGTGAAAAAATCGGTCTAGTCGGTCGTTCAGGTGCGGGTAAATCAACCTTAGTCAATTTACTGCTGCGCTTTTACGATGTTGAGCAAGGTCGAATTTTAATTGATGGCCAAGATATTAGCCAAGTATCGCAAGAGAGCTTACGCCGACATATTGCGATGGTCACGCAGGATACGTCGTTATTACACCGCTCGGTACGTGATAATATCAGCTACGGTAAACCGGATGCCAGCGAGCAAGAATTGCTGACCGCCGCTGAGCAAGCGGAAGCCAGTTTGTTTATTCAAGATCTGACGGATCAAAAAGGCAATGTCGGTTTAGATGCTCAGGTGGGCGAACGCGGTGTTAAGTTATCCGGTGGCCAGCGCCAGCGCATTGCTATTGCGCGGGTATTACTGAAAAACGCACCGGTGTTGATTTTAGATGAAGCGACTTCGGCGCTCGATTCTGAAGTGGAAGCCGCCATTCAACAAAGCTTAAATAGTTTAATGCAAAATAAAACGGTTATAGCGATTGCCCATCGCTTATCGACTATCGCGCAAATGGATCGGCTTATCGTGTTAGATCAAGGGCAAATTGTTGAGCAAGGTACACATAGCGAATTAATTGCAGCCGGTGGCATCTACGCGCAGTTATGGGCGCATCAAACCGGTGGCTTTATTTAACGACGTAACACACGCTAGTCAGATAATAACAAACCCCGCTATTTAGCGGGGTTTGTTTATTTAACCACAGCTTAAAAGGGTATTTTATACCGTTTTAGATTGCTCAGTGTTGGCTGCGGCCTCTGCTTTTGCATTTGCTTTTGCCAATCTTGCTTCCCAGAAAGTGGCATTTTTAATGCCTAGTTTCACCGGGTCGAAAGTAATAGGGCCACCCGCTTTCATCTGATCTTCATAGTCTTTTAAGCACAAAATAGCCGGCTTGTGCACAAAGAAAATTAACAGAATACCCAGCACGTTAATCCACGCCATTAAACCCACACCGATATCACCAATCCCCCAGATATAACCCGCAGCATTAACGGTACCGTACGCCACCATCGCCATTAAAATGATTTTAAACACAATTAACGGCAGACGGTTATTGAATACGCGGTTAAGGTAAGCCACGTTGGTTTCAGTAATGTAGTAATACGCCAAAATAGTGGTAAAGGCGAAGAAGAATAACGCAATACCCACAAACAGCTGACCAAAATTACCAAAGACACTGTTTAAAGCCATTTGCGTAAAGGCAGCCGAGCCAACTTCGGTGTTTGCTGCCACGTTTTGTACGATAAATTGACCTGCTGGTAACTCACCGACCACGTTGTACTGTTGCGTAATTAAAATCATCAAGGCGGTGGCCGTACACACAAATAAGGTATCAACATAAACCGAGAAAGCTTGCACTAAACCTTGCTGCGCAGGGTGTGCCACTTCTGCAGCCGCTGCGGCATGTGGGCCCGTACCCTGACCGGCTTCGTTTGAATAAATACCGCGTTTAACACCCCAACCTATCGCCGCACCAAAACCGGCTTGCGCAGTGAAAGCATCAGAAATAATCAGGCCGAAAATGCCGCCAACTTTATCTAAGTTTAAAAACACCACGATAAGCGCCATCACGATGTAACCGAGTGCCATAAAAGGCACGACGATTTGCGTAAAGTTAGCAATGCGGCGAATACCACCAAAGATGATAAAAGCTAATACCATCAAGATCACCGCTAGCGCGGCTAACTTATGGGTACCCACTTCACCAAAACTGGTGACGACCATGGCGCCATCGCCAAACACTTGAGTGACGGCATTACCCACTGCATTGGCTTGCACGCCGGGTAAGAATATACCGCAACCAATGATGGCCGAGATCGCAAATAATACCCCAAGCCAACGCCAGCCTAAGCAGCGCTCAAAATAATAAGCTGGACCACCGCGATACTGGCCGTTTTCTTCTACCTTATACACCTGACCCAGCGTAGATTCGGCAAAGGCAGTGCTAGCACCTAAAAAGGCCACAACCCACATCCAAAATACGGCACCTGGCCCACCAAAACCAATGGCAGCGGCAACACCGGCGATATTACCGACACCCACCCGACCTGACAGCGAAACCGCTAAGGCTTGAAAAGACGAAATGCCTTTTTCTGATTCCGTGTTATTGAGTAATAAACTCCACATTTCCCGAAAATGTCGCACTTGTGCGAACCGGGTTAAGATTGAATAAAATAAGCCGGCGCCTAAACACAAATAGATCAGTGCTTCGCTCCAGACATAATTATTAATAGTATTGACCAACTCCTGCATGGAAATCCCCTGGTTGTATTGGTTATTATTTTTAGCACGCCACCGTAATTTGCCATAAGCTGCGGCATATAGCTACGGTACAGGCTTGTGGCAAACGGATAAAATTGGCTTTTTGCCGAGAAATGACGCCATGACAACAACAATGCCGCTGTAGCAAAGGCTGAACGCGCTAAAAATAACCAAATCACCATGCCAAGCGCTCAACATGAAAATCAGTATAAAAAAGGCACTGTTATTAAAAACACAGTGCCTTAGTCAAGCATTCAGCAAATTTGCCCGGGTATTAGGCAGGTTTAGCGACTTTATCAGCCAGATATAACCAAGTATCCACAACCGTATCAGGGTTTAATGACACGCTCTCAATACCTTGCTCAACCAGCCAAGCGGCAAAGTCTTCGTGATCAGATGGCCCCTGGCCACAGATCCCGATGTATTTCCCCTTGGCTTTACAGGTTTGAATGGCCATTTCTAACAGTTTTTTGATGGCCGGATTTCGCTCATCAAATAAGTGAGCGATTAAGCCACTGTCGCGATCTAAACCGAGCGTTAGCTGAGTTAAATCGTTTGAACCAATCGAGAAACCATCAAAGTATTCTAAGAAGTCTTCAGCCAGTAACGCATTAGACGGTAATTCACACATCATAATAATGCGCAAACCATTTTCACCGCGTTTCAGGCCATGTGCGGCCAGTAAATCAATTACGCCAGACGCTTCTTCTAAGGTTCTAACAAACGGGATCATCACTTCCACGTTGGTAAAGCCCATAACATTACGCACGCGTTTTAGCGCTTCTACTTCTAGTGCAAAGCAAGGCTGAAAATCTTCTGATAAATAGCGGGCGGCACCACGAAAGCCTATCATCGGGTTTTCTTCATGCGGTTCATATTGCTGACCGCCCACCAGATTAGCGTATTCATTCGATTTAAAATCAGACATGCGCACAATGACTTTTTGTGGCGCAAAGGCACAAGCCAAGGTGGCGATACCCTCTGTCAGTTTGGAGACATAAAACTCGACGGGATCGGCATAACCCGCAGTAAGCTCGTCGATGCGCGCTTTTAGCTCTGGCGTTTGCTCAGCATAATGTAATAAGGCTTTAGGATGCACGCCAATCATTTTATTGATAATAAACTCTAAGCGTGCCAAACCAATACCAGCATGGGGTAAACGTGAGAAAGCGAACGCCCGCTCTGGATTACCCACATTCATCATCACTTTCAGAGCCATTTTCGGCATTTGATCAACCTGGCTGGTGATCACGTTAAAATCCAGTTTATCTTGATAAACATAACCCGTATCACCTTCGGCACAAGACACGGTGACCGCTTGACCATGGGTAATTTTTGCCGTGGCATCACCACAGCCCACTACAGCAGGAATACCCAATTCACGGGCAATGATGGCTGCATGACAAGTTCGACCGCCGCGATTCGTCACAATCGCCGAGGCGCGTTTCATAATGGGTTCCCAATCTGGATCGGTCATATCGGTAACCAATACATCCCCGGGTAAGATTTGATCCATCTGCGAAATATCGGCTAGCACCTTAGCGGTTCCCGCACCAATACGATGACCAATCGCCCGACCTTCCACCAATACAGGGCTTTGCTCGACTAACTGATAACGTTCAATGCTATTGGTGTCTTCACGACTTTTCACCGTTTCTGGGCGCGCCTGTACGATATACAATTTGCCATCGATACCATCTTTAGCCCATTCAATATCCATCGGCCGGCCATAATGCTGTTCGATAATTACCGCTTGCTCAGCTAACTGTGCCACTTCGCTATCATTTAGCGAGAAGGTGCGTTGTTGGGCAAGCGGCACATCGGTAATGGTCACTTGTTTACCGTGTCCCTGTTCTGATGAATACACCATTTGCAATAATTTGCTGCCAAGTGTGCGTTTCACCACAGCCGGACGCTTAGCCACTAACGTAGGTTTGTGCACATAAAATTCATCGGGGTTCACGGCCCCCTGGACCACCATTTCACCTAAACCGTATGACGAGGTAATAAACACAACATCTTCAAAACCTGATTCGGTATCAATACTGAACATCACACCGGATGACGACAGATCAGAACGCACCATCCGCTGCACACCCGCCGATAACGCCACTCCGCGATGGTCATAACCTTGATGCACACGATAAGAGATAGCGCGATCATTAAATAGCGACGCAAACACATGCTTAATGGCCACAATAACGGCATCGTAACCGCGCACATTTAAAAAGGTTTCTTGTTGGCCAGCAAAAGAAGCATCTGGCATATCTTCAGCCGTGGCCGAAGAGCGAACGGCAAAAGACATATCCGCAGCGCTATCTGGGTGTAATTGTTGATAAGCAGCACGTATAGCCTGTTCTAACTCAGGCTGGAACGGCGTATCGATAACCCATTGCCGAATTTGTTTACCGGCTTGCGCTAAAGCCGCGACATCATCCACATCTAAACTGTCTAACAGTTGATAAATGCGCTCATTCACACCGCTTTGTTCTAAAAACTGGTTAAAGGCGTAAGCCGTTGTTGCGAATCCTCCTGGCACTTGTACCCCAGCCGAAGCCAAGTTACTGATCATTTCACCTAGAGAAGCATTTTTACCACCTACCCGATCGACATCATGCATGCCGAGGTCTTGATACCAAATGACAAATTCTTGCACCTTTATCTCCAATTTTTGTTGCTGAGCATGTAAGCTTACAGCAGTTGATACAACACAGTGATTTTACACCCGGCTACTGGTTAATTAAAACCTTAATTTTTATGTAAATTTATTACGAAACTTGGAGTTTTTTGTGCGCACAGCTTTTTACGTTTCAGATGGCACCGCCATCACTGCAGAAGTGTTTGGACATGCACTGTTAACGATGTTTCCGGCGGAGTTTGCTCACGTGACCATCCCTTTTGTCGAAAATCCGGAGCTCGCGTTGCAGGTTAAAAATCGTATAAATGACTGTTATAAAACAACAGGATTGAAGCCGCTGGTATTTCACACCTTTGTAGATGAAGGTTTAAGGCAGTTAATAAGCGACAGTGACGGGGTCTGTTATGACTTTCTAAATACACTCGTTGAGCCTGTGCAAAAAGAGTTGGGTATGGCACCGGTGCCGAAAACCCACCGTACGCATAGCATGCACGAAAAAACCTACGATTTTCGGATTGATGCTGTCAATTACGCATTGGCCAATGACGATGGTGCCAATATGAAAAACTTTAGCCATGCCGACATTATTTTGGTCGGGGTAAGTCGCTCGGGTAAAACCCCAACCAGCCTATATTTAGCCTTGCAATACGGCATTAAAGCGGCTAATTACCCCTTTGTCGAAGAAGACATGGCGAAATTGCGCTTACCTGCAGAGTTAGCGGCACATAAAGCCAAATTATTTGGCCTGACCATCACGGCCGAACGGCTTAGTCAAATTCGACAACAGCGCCGACCTAACTCACGTTATGCATCGGTACACCAATGTGCGTTGGAATTAAAAGAAGTAGAGCAGTTATACCAGCGAGAGCAGATCCCCTTTATCAATTCCACTCAGCTATCGATTGAAGAGATCTCAGCAAAGATCATTTCGCGTACCGGTTTAAAACGGCAGAAATATTAGTTTAGCGAAGCATTACAGACTAAGCCTAACCGCGTTTGGGCGCTTTTAACCACGCTAACACGTATCGCGTACCAATAAAAAAGCCTTAAATCGCTATGCAATTTAAGGCTTTTCGCCTGCTTTAACGTGCAACCTAGCTCAGGCGCTAGTGCAGTCTAGCAATCAAGGTTATTTACGCGCCGAGCTGAGCGTATCAGCAATCAAAAAGGCTAATTCCAATACTTGATCAGCATTTAAACGCGGATCACATTGCGTGAAATAACGCTTAGACAGATCGTTTTCACTTAAACCATAAGCGCCACCCGTACATTCCGTCACATGCTCACCGGTCATTTCTAGGTGAATACCCCCGGCATGTGTGCCTTCGGCTTTGTGCACAGCAAAGAAATTGCGAATTTCTTTTAAGATCGCTTCAAAGTCACGGGTTTTATAATCGTTGCTGGCTTTAACCGTATTGCCATGCATCGGATCGGAACTCCAGACCACCTTACGACCTTCTTGTTTCACGCGTCGCACCAAAGCGGGCAGTTTATCGGCTAACTTATCAGCACCCATCCGGGTAATTAACGTTAAACGACCGGCGTTATTTTCTGGGTTTAACGCATCAATCAGACGAATTAAATCGTCCTCTTGCATACCAGGACCAATTTTTACGCCAACCGGGTTATGAATACCTTTGAAAAAGGCTAAATGGGCATGATCGAGTTGCCGTGTCCGTTCACCAATCCACACCATATGCGCTGAGCAGTCATACCACTTACCCGTTAAGGTATCGCGGCGTGTTAAGGCTTCTTCGTAATTCAATAATAACGCTTCATGCGAAGTGTATAACTGAGTTTCCCGAATCGACGGTGAATTTTGCGCAGTAATGCCACAGGTTTCCATAAAACGCAGCGCTTCTTGGATGCGAGTAGCGACACTTTGGTAGCGCTCTTTTAGCGGATTAGATTCAACAAACCCCATATTCCAACGACTAACCTGATGCAGGTCCGCTAAGCCACCTTGGGCAAAAGCGCGCAGCAAATTAAGCGTTGCCGCAGAATGGTGATAAGCGGTGATTAAGCGGTTGGGATCAGGCTGGCGCGCTTGCTCGGTAAATTCAAAACTGTTGACGATATCACCGCGATAACTCGGTAAGGAAATGCCATTAATGGTTTCCAAGTCACTGGAACGAGGTTTGGCATACTGACCCGCCATCCGCGCAACCTTGACCACCGGCAAACCACCCGCAAAGGTTAATACCACTGCCATTTGCAGTAATACTTTAAACGTATCGCGAATTTTGGGCGCATTAAAGTCATTAAAACTTTCGGCGCAGTCGCCACCTTGCAGTAAAAAGCCATTACCCTCGGCCACTTGGCCGAGTTGGCTATACAAATCCCGCGTTTCTTGTGCAAACACTAACGGTGGGTACTTGTGTAATTGTTGCTCTACTTGCTGCAGTAGTTGCTGATCCTGATAAGTCGGTTGCTGTTGGATCGGCAGTTGTCGCCAGCTTTGTGGCGTCCAGGTGGTCACAATGATATTCCTGTAGATGGATTAAACACCCTGCAAAGTTATAGACTTCTTGACGTAAATTCAATCATAAAAACAGACTTTTTCTGCTGTCGACACGCTAGCTGCTGCATTTACGTACAAGCGGCTAGTTTTGGGTGTCTTGCAAACGTTGCAGTAAATGCTCACAACCGTCTTCAATTAATTGATAAACCAACTCAAAGCCTTTTTGACCGCCATAGTAAGGATCAGGTACTTCTGGCCATTTGTTAAAATCAGGATGGTAACTCATAAACAAGGCTAATTTATGTTGTAACTCTTCGGGGCAACGCTGTTTTAGCGAGTGCAGATTGTCGTTATCCATGGCCAGGATCAGATCGTAATCGCTAAAGTCAGTGCTTTTTACTGGCCGCGAACGGATCCCTTTGAAATTATAGCCCGATAAAGCCGCTACTTTCACCGAGCGCGGATCCGGCGGATTACCCGAATGGCTGGCGCTAGTGCCTGCAGATTCCACTTCAATCGCTAATCCCGCCGCATTAAGCTTGTGTCTGAAGATGGCATGAGCCGTTGGAGAGCGGCAAATGTTGCCTAAACATACAAATAACACTTTCTTTGTCATACTTTGCTTTTCAAAATAAGGTCTGTCGTTATATAGTTACCTTAATTGTGTAAAAGGTAAAGATTATGGAAAGGTTTTCACGTCTTGTGCTGCTAACAGACGAGACCACACCGCTGAGTACTTACCGTCATGCCAAAACAGTGGGCATTGACGTAGAGCAATGCTCGGTCAATGCCTTTAACCAATTACATCACTACAAGGGTATTTTAGCTGGCTACCAGTTCAGCTCGGATACGACCGCTAAAAAAGGTTTCTCTGCGCGTTTGCTGAGTATTAGCCGCCAAGTCCCGCTTTTTGTCTTTCATGCTGAACGGCAACTCGTCGACCCTAACCGAGCTATTTTTGCCGGCTTACGCGGTGTTATCTACAGCGATGAACAAGCCGAGATGATCAAACGCGCGCTGCAAAGCATGATGGCAGGCCAGCTTTATTATGCCCGCAACGTCATGTCTGATGCCTTAGATGCCCTGTTTCAACTGCGTGAACAATCTAATCGACGCATTAAATTACCTGCGCTGCTGACAGAGCAAGAGCAACGGGTCAGCCGTTTGATCGCCGAAGGTGCGCGTAATAAAGAAATCGCTGAACAGCTCCAAATCAGTGCTAACACCGTAAAGGTACATGTGTCGGCTATTTTTAAGAAGACACACAGTCGTAATCGCACAGAATTAGTGCGTTGGTTACAGGAGCCGCATGAGTAACCCCCTGCTGCACTGCTAGCCTTTCTTTGCATAAACCCATCTTGCCGGAGGTCACTTGCTCGCTGAACTACATCGGGTAGAACAAAACCTGAACCGGGTTATTCTAGGTAAAGCCACACAAATCAGATTAGCCTTATGTTGCCTGTTAGCCGAAGGGCATTTATTGCTCGAAGACTTACCCGGTATGGGCAAAACCACCCTAGCCCATGCCTTAGCGAATGCCGCCGGTTTAAGTTACAAGCGGGTGCAGTTTACCAATGACTTATTACCCGGCGATTTACTTGGTATCAATATTTATGATACCCGGTCAGCACAATTTTACTTTCAAGCGGGCCCGGTATTTAGCCAGGTGTTACTGGCCGACGAAATTAATCGCGCCAGCCCAAAAACCCAAAGTGCTTTACTCGAAGCCATGGAAGAGCGCCAAGTCTCGATAGACGGCGAAACGCGGCCTTTACCGAGTCCTTTTTTTGTTATCGCCACGCAAAACCCGCTGTTTCATGCCGGGACCAGTGCCTTACCCGAGTCGCAACTCGATCGGTTTTTGTTTCGGATCTCTTTAGGTTTTCCAGATAAAGCCGCTGAAAAACAGCTATTACAAGATGAATCGGCAGGCTCACGTTTGCAATTATTAACCGAACCATTAAGCCCCGAGCAGTTGCGGCACTTGCAATTACAGGTGCCCAAGGTTGCGATTAACGATGCGGTACTTGATTACATTTTAGCATTGGTGCATGCCAGTCGGCATAGTAAAGAGTTTTTACCCTTATCACCGCGTGCCGCTAAGGCGATTGTCCGGGCCGCTAAAGCAATGGCATTTGTGCAAGGCCGCAGTTTTGTTACTGCGGATGATGTCCAGCAGATCTTCCCTTATATTGCAGAGCATCGGCTCAATCCGCAAAGCCTTGCCGGCGAACACCCGTTAAGCCAGCTCTTAATACAGCGCACGCCCTGTCAGTTATGATGTTTAAAGCCAGTAAAGATTGGTTTAAACGTAAATTTGCAGCTTGGTTGGCCAAGCGCCAGCCTGCAGCAACACAGGTTGAACTGACACAAAGTGTCATTTACATTCTGCCCAGTCGTTTTGGTTGGTGGTTTGTGTTTTTGATCGCCTTACTGTATCTGATGGGGACTAATTATCAAAACAACCTGATCCTATTGCTCAGTTTTATGTTGCTTAGCCTATTAATGGTGACGATGTTACTGGCATTTTTAAATATGCATCAGCTAAAACTGAGCGTAAAGCAAGATGCGCGCTGTTTTGCGCCGGAGCGCGCCCAGTTACCGCTCGCGCTGAGCAGTAAAAGCTGCCAGATGTTGCATATTGGCTTGCGCGGTCAACGACAACGGCAATTAGTTGAATCCTTGAGCCAGCAACAGCGCTTTGCATTAGCATTACCCACACTGAGTCGGGGTTATTATCCACTCCCGCGTTTAGAGCTCAGTAGCACCTTTCCGCTGGGCTTATTTCGCTGCTGGAGCTATCCGGCGCTGACCAGTGCTATTTGGGTTTATCCAGAAGCCATCGAACAACTACACGCCAATACCGAGCGGCTCGCCGAGCAAGCGAGTAAGCAAACCACACCCCATGCCTTACTAGAGCCGGACGACGTCAAAAGCTATCAAGCAGGTGACAGCCCCAAACGCATTTTGTGGCGTAAGCTTGCCAGCGCGCCCGAGCAACCGGTGGTACGCAGTTACGGTGGTGAAGCCAGCCCATTACCGCATTGGATCAAGATCCCGGCATTGCAAGGTGCAGCGCTGGAATCGGTTTTAAGCCATGCCTGCTTTCAATTATTAGCGTTAGAACAACAAGGCCATAGTTATGGCTTGCAAACACAAAGTGTCACTTTAGCCCCAGCAAAAGGTGCACTGCACCTAGAGCGCTGCCTGCAGGAGTTGGCCTTATGCTGATGGCGAACCTGGCCTTACCCCGCTACTGGGCAGTTTATGGCCTGTTATTACAAGTGCTGTTATTTTTGCTCTATCAACCGGCTTTAAGTATTGCCAGTAGCCTGCTATTTGCTTTACTGCTGACCTTTCAGGCTTGGCGGCTTTATCAAAACAAACCGGCACTGAGTAATCGACAAATTAACGCGTTGTTAGCTCCGCTGTTATTATTGATGCTGCTACAGGTGCGGCAATTAGGCGTGCTTAATTTAATGCTGCATATTTTACTGCTCGCCGCAGTAGCCCGCAGTTTAACGGTGCAACAACGCGGCCAAGGCCTGCAATTGTTATGGGTGCATTACTTTGCTATTGCCTGCTGTTTTATTTTTTACCAGCAAATGAGCATGGCGATCCTGATTTTTGCGCTGGCGCTGTTAAACCTGTATTTACAGTATCGCTTATTTGCCCCGGCTGAATCGACGCTGCAGCCTAAACGCTTACTCAGTATTTTTGTGCTGAGCTTTCCGCTGTGGTTAGGCATGTTTTTATTATTTCCACGCCTGCCGCCCTTATGGCAATTACCCAATCAAAATATGGCAAGCACCGGTTTAGGCGATGAACTCGACCCCGGCAGTATTGAAAAGCTAGTGCAAAGCGACGCCTTGGCTTTTCGGGTAAGCTTTTTAAATGAACGGCCAGATAAAGCGGATTGGTATTGGCGCGCTAAAGTTTACGAAGATTTCGATGGTCGCCGTTGGCAGGTCAACGCACGCTTTAATTCACGGCAACGCCGTGCTATGGCAACCGAATTACCGGCCTTCGTTGCCAGCGCAAACCTGGTGCAATATCAGATCTTGGCTGAGAGTAGCTACCAAACCGATCTATTTAGTTTAGGTTTACCGGTGAGTTGGCCAGCTAACCTGGTGGCAAAACCGGCCGCCTTAATGGCCAGCCAAACGCCGCTGACGCAACGCATCAGCTACAGCTTACAAAGTCGTTTACAACCGATTCCCTTAGCCTCACCTGCGGAAAAACAGCTTAATTTGTTACAAGACACCGCGAATCCTCAAGCGCGGGCTTTTGGTGCAGCCTTAGCCACTCAATTTCCAGCACAACCGGATAAAGTGGTGCAAGCACTCAGTGCGTATTTTCAACAAGAGCCGTTTTTTTACACCTTAACGCCACCCCGTCTTGGTCAAAATGCCATCGATCAATTTTTATATGAAACGCGTAGCGGCTTTTGTAGCCATTATGCCTCTGCAACTGCCGTGATCTTACGTGCCGCCGGTATTCCTGCCCGCGTAGTAGGCGGTTATCTGGGGGGCAACTGGCAAGAAAATCAGCAATACCTGCAAGTGCGGCAGCGCGATGCTCATGCTTGGGTTGAATATTTAACCGCAAGCGGCTGGCAACGGTATGATCCCACTGCGGCTATCGCACCTGAACGCATCCTTGAAGGTATTGAACAAACACTAAGCGACAATGAACGCGCCTTACTCAGTGGCTGGCAGGATAATTGGCTGGGTCAACTGGCTTTGCAATGGTCACATCTGGATTACGTGTGGTCGGTATGGGTATTGGGTTTTAATCAACAAGATCAAGAACAGTTATGGCAACGTTTACGCCGCTGGGAATATTGGTCTGTGCTGCTGTATTCATTAGGCGCCTTATTGTTGTTAGGCGCCGCAGTTATGCTTCGGCAATGGGTCAGACAACGCGCTGATCACGCTCATCAAGCATGGCGCTGGCTAACGCAAGCACTGGGCACAGCCCCTGCTGCAGGCTGCACTTTATCTAGCTGGTTAACTACGCTAGCAGAGCAAAATCCGGCGCAACAACAAGGTTTAGAGAGATTAAGAAAATTATATGAGGCTGCGGTATTTAATGATGATGCCGCAGCACTGAGGTTACTGCGGCGAGAACTGCGGTTACAGCGCCGCTCGTTACGACGCTTAGCACGGCAACGTAAATCAGCTTGATTCAGAGGTGCCGAGAATACGTAATGCCGTTTGTAATTGTTCGGCACAATGTATCCCTAAGTCGGTGAGATAGCCGCCATCAGGTTGATTAATCAACCCCTTGCTATACAACCGGCTGATGGCGGCGAGCATTTCTGGCTCCGCCATCTTATGCGCTTTGATACCTGAATTGACACTGTCGAGATTAAACATCGCTAAAACACGGATTTCATCAATTAATTCAGCGCTAAACTGCATAGTTATATCCTTATTGTTGTTTTATACACCTTAGACTGTCAGCCAAAAAATGCAAGGTAACAATGCGCTAATCTCGACGTCGTCAGGTTTTAATGTAATAACTGCCGTAAGGCATGTAAGCACAATGCGATATTTTCTCGACGCGCCCCAAACCCCATTAAACCAATACGCCAGGCTTTACCCGCTAATTCGCCAAGACCGGCCCCTATTTCCAAGTTAAATTCGTTTAATAGCGTGGCGCGAACTTTGGCATCATCGATACCTTGCGGAATATAAATGGCATTCAGTTGCGGCAACCGATACGGTTCGTCTACCACAAATGCGATACCTAACTGCTCTAAACCCGCCCGCAGTTCTTGATACATGGCCTGATGGCGTGCCCAAGCATTTTCTAAACCTTCGGCCGCTAACAAGCGCAGTGATTCATGTAAGGCATACAACGCATTCACCGGAGCCGTATGATGGTAAGCGCGTTTAGCGCCGCCACTCCAATAAGCCATCACTAAGCTTTGATCTAAAAACCAGCTTTGTACCGGTGTTGTCCTTGCTTTAATTTTTGCTACTGCCGCCGCTGAAAATGAGATAGGTGAGAGTCCTGGCACACAAGATAAGCATTTTTGACTACCCGAATAAATGGCATCAATGCCCCACTCATCGACCCGTACTTCAACGCCACCTAAGGATGTCACCGCATCAACGATGGTTAAACAACCGTATTGCTTGGCCAAAGCACACAGTGTTTTGGCATCACTTAACGCCCCGGTGGAGGTTTCAGCATGCACGAAAGCTAAAAAGCGCGCATCCGGATGATCTTTTAGCAGCGCTTCCACCGCAGCCGGTTGCACCGGCTCGCCCCATTTAAAGTCAACCGTGACCGCAATACCACCACAACGCTCAACATTTTGGCGCATCCGCTCGCCAAAGACACCATTGCGACAAACGATAACCTTGTCACCTGCTTCCACCAAATTAACAAAGCAGGCTTCCATACCGGCTGAACCCGGAGCTGAAATGGCCAGCGTCATCTCATTGCGGGTTTGAAACGCATATTGCAATAACTGTTTTAACTCATCCATCATGTTGACAAACAACGGATCTAAATGGCCAATAATTGGTTTGGCCTGGGCGGCTAACACCTGAGGATGCACATCGGAAGGGCCTGGGCCCATTAAAATACGCCGTGGTGGATTAAAGGCAGGGATCATCGGTGCAGCAAACATAACAGCTCCTTAGCAATAAAATAGGCTTTAGCATAACAAGCTAAACAGAAAAAAAAAGCCCTACAATCGTAGGGCTTGTTAAGCTTAGAATTCGCGGCTGTTACGCAGCGCCGCAATCCGTTTCTCTAAAGGCGGATGGCTTAAAAACAATTCTGATTTTGCTTTCTTACCAGAGATCCCAAAGGCCATTAAACTGCCCTCAAGCTGACTTTCATGATTATTCTGTAAACGCTGCAGCGCTTTAATCATTTTGTTAGGACCCGAGATCCGAGCCGCTCCGGCATCCGCGCGGTATTCGCGTTGACGCGAGAACCACATCACGATAATGCTAGCCAAGATACCAAACACCATTTCTAAGACAATCACGATACCGTAATAAGCAAAGGTACCCATTTGCTGATTGTTATTGCGGATCACCCCAGCAATTAAGCGTGCTAAGAAAATAACAAAGGTATTCACCACACCTTGGATCAAGGTTAAGGTGACCATGTCACCGTTCGCAATATGCGACACTTCATGTGCCAGTACCGCTTCAACTTCATCTTCACTCATACTGCGCATCAGGCCGGTTGAAACCGCAACCAAGGCATTATTACGATTCGCCCCGGTAGCAAAGGCATTCATCTCTGGCGAGTCATAAATGGCCACTTCTGGCATACCAATGCCGGCCGCTTTCGCTTGTTTTGCTACCGTGTTAACTAACCAATGTTCAGTTGCATTGCGGGGTTGCGTAATCACTACCGCACCGGTAGATCGTTTCGCCATCCATTTCGACATTAATAGTGAGATAAAGGAGCCACCAAAACCAAAAATGGCTGCAAACACCAATAAACCACCAATACTGCTAGGATCAATACCCAACGCACTGAATACCACATTGAGCACAATACTTAGCACCAGAATAACGGCTAAGTTTGTTGCTAAGAACAACAAGACTCTTTTCATGCTTTTTTACCTCATAATGATCACTGCTTAGTAATATATGGGCAAAGACCACAAAATCAATTTAAGGTTTAACAAAGTCACAGAAATATTTCACTTTTTCAGGTAATATTTGCAAAAATGACCTTTCGGACTAGCTTATGAACTTGTTATTACTCAGTAGCTCACGTGCCAATAACAGCGATTATTTGACACCAAACTTAGCCTGGATCAAAACCCATTTGAGCAAAGTGTCGTCAGTACTGTTTATCCCGTATGCCGGCGTGACCATCAGTCACGAACAATATTATCTTAACGTGAAAGCCGCCTTAGCGAGCTTGAATATCCGCGTCGTTGCGCTCCATCATCAAGCCGATGTTAAAGCTGCGGTACTTAATGCCGAAGCCATTTTAATCGGCGGTGGTAATACCTTTCAGCTAGTTAACCTTTTGTATAAAAACGATCTTATTAACGCCATTCGGCAACGCGTAACCGAAGGTATGCCCTATATTGGCTGGAGTGCTGGTGCCAATATCGCAGGTGAAACTATCCGCACCACTAATGACATGCCGATTGTTGAACCCTCGTCTTTTGCCACTTTGCATTTTTTAAATGCGCAATTAAACCCGCATTATACCGATGTGGTACCCGCTGATTTTCATGGTGAAACGCGCGATATGCGACTCGCTGAATTTATGCAGTTAAACCCCAGTGTGCCAGTCATCGGCTTACCCGAGGGCACTGCACTTAAGATCACAGACAATCAAATTGTGCAATTAGGTCAAGCCGGAGGCTATTGGTTTTTGGCGGGTACAAAACAAGCGATTGCCGAGAACACTGAGTTAACGGCACAGTTTGCGGCCACGTTAAGTCGGCCCTTATTAAACCACGCAAGTTAAGTTTGCAGCAATTGCGTGGCCGTGGCGTGCGCCAGCGTGCGTGCCACGGCTTGTTGTTCGCTCAATGAGGGTTGAAATGGCACCGTAGCGAGTAAAGGCCAAGGTAATCGTGCCGTAAGATCGGCGAGGTTTTGTGCAAGAAATAACATCTCTGGCTGCAGTATATTGGCTACCCAACCTATAACCTGACAACCACTGCGGGTTAATTCACGTGCGGTCAGTACAGCATGATTTAAACAGCCCAGTTTTACGCCTACCACCAGCAATACCGGCAGTTTTTCTGCTTGCACCCAATCAGCCAGATAGCGATCAGCACTGATCGGTAATAACCAGCCACCCGCGCCTTCGATTAACACGATTGCGGCTCCGCTTTGCTCTAACTGTTGTCGCTGTGCGGTTAATACCGCTTCAGATAGCGGTTGTTGCAGCTCTGCCGCAGCAAAATGCGGTGCGCATGCTTTAGCAAAACACAATGGATTAAGCTGCGAATAAGGTAACGCGATACCGGAATGCTGCTGCAACAGTAACGCGTCACTGTTCACAAGTTGCCCGGTTTCATTGATTTCTGCGCCAGCCGCTATCGGTTTTGCGCCAACAGCACTTATACCAAGCGCTTGAAAACCTTGCAGTAATAACGTGCTGACAAAGGTTTTCCCCGCATCGGTATCGGTGCCTGTAACAAAAAAGCTGTTTGCACTCATAGCCTTTGTTCCTAAAACGAAAATAACCGGTGTTGAAAGCACTTAAAGCGGTTTAGTCCCGCTAATTTGCACCACATAATAACTGGCGATTAAGGGGATACCGACAGCAGACTGTGGATAAGCGGCACTGACCCGCTGCCAATAACCTTTACCGGTTAAACCGCGCTGTGCTCGATTAGCCAGATGATTAGCCCCCAAGGCTTTTAACTCTTTGGCCAGCGCAAAAATATCAGCGTAAGGCAACTGATAGCAGGTCGTTTGTATTGAGCAGGCTAACGCCACGCCTGAGATGGCGTGTTGTAAATCACCTAGGCTTAAAAAAGCATGGATATGCGGCTGCTCGTCAACGGCGGCAAAGGCTTGTGCCATTTCATTCAGGGTACCCTCGATCAAGGTGGTGATCACAAATTGCCCGCCAGGGCGAAGCACCCGAGCCATTTCAGCAAACACCTGTTGCGGTGCGGGGCACCATTGCAGCATCAGGCTCGAAAACACCTGATCAACACTGGCCGTTGGCAGTGGCAAGGCCGCGGCATCGGCTTGTAAATAATGGATCGGTAATTGCTGAGCTTGCGCCTGAGCTAACATACCGCGACTTAAATCTACCGCGGTAATTTTTTGAGCCAGTGATAATAGCTCTGGGTGTAACCAACCAGGACCACAACCGATATCCAGTAAATGCCCCAGCGGTTTGCCAAAAGACAATAATTGCGCCAATGCCGCCTGCGCAACTTGCCGTTGCAAACGCGCTGCACCGACATAACTACCAGCGGCTTTACTAAAACAACTGGCCACCTGTAGCGGCTGCGCTAACATGCTAACGCCTGCTTTAACATCTTGATTAAAAACTGAATATCTTCGGCTTGATGTGACGCGCTAAGCGTCACGCGTAACCGAGCGCTGCCGGCGGGCACCGTCGGTTGCCGTATGGCGGTGAGCCAAATACCTAATTGTTTCAATTGCTGACTTAGGGCAACAGCGCGCTCGCTGCTACCCAGCATAATGGCTTGGATTGCCCCCGTTGCGGGTAAACAGGGTAAATCGGCCTCTGCTGCTAAGCTGCGGAATAATTGAATATTGTCCTGTAATTTATCCCGGCGCCATTGTTCGGTTTGTACCAACTCAATGCTTTGGCTTACCGCTGCACATAAGGCTGGTGACAAGGCCGTGCTGTAAATATAATGTCGTGCAAATTGTTCAATGTAGTCGATAACCGTTTTGCTTCCCGCCAAAAAAGCCCCGCCCACGCCAAGCGCTTTTCCAAAGTTAGCCATGTAGCAATACAGCTGTTGCGAAGCTAAACCCTGTGCCTGCCAACTGCCGCGGCCTTGCTCACCAAGTACCCCTAAGCCATGTGCATCGTCTAGCAGCAGAGCCGCTTGCCGTTGTTGGCAGAGTGCGGATAACGCCGCAAGATCGGGGCTATCACCATCCATACTAAAGACGCCTTCCGTGACCACGAGACTGTGATTTTCAGCGTCTGACGTTTCTGGTAACAGGTGGGCTAAGGCGTTTAAATCATTATGGGCAAAGCGGCGAAAACGCCCTTTATGTGCCAGGGCCGCATCAATTAATGAGGCATGACTTAACTTATCTAACAGCAAGAGATCGTTACTGGCCACCAAGCTTTGTAACATGGCTTGATTGGCAGCAAAACCCGAGCTAAATAACAGCACACGCTCAAAACCGAGCCATGCGGCAAGTTGCGCTGAGAGCTGCTGATGAATATGATGATAGCCAGTGACTAACGGCGAGCCGGTACTGCCGGCACCATAGCGCTCAGCGCCGGCGGCATAACTGGCTTTTACTTTACTTGAATTCGCTAAGCCTAAATAATCATTGGCAGAAAAGTTTAAATAACATTGGCCACCGACTTCTAAATAGCGGCCTTTATAATCGGCTATTACTTGGCTTTGCCGCAGTAAACCTTCGCTGCGGCGTTGATGTAAAGCATGCTCTAACTGACTCAGGTGCATTCGCCACTCCTAGCCAGCGGCGTGATATAACGGTGGGTTCTGCTGCTCTTTAATCGCATCCGCTAAAGCGAGTTCATGCGCTTCATCTGAAACATCATGCTGCTGCGCTGAGTTGATACCTAACTTAGCAAATAGCTGCATGTCCGCATCCGCTTCTGGGTTTTCAGTGGTCAGTAATTTATCGCCATAAAAAATCGAGTTGGCACCTGCAAAGAAACATAATGCCTGCATCTGCTCATTCATCCGCGAGCGCCCCGCCGATAAACGTACATGACTTTGCGGTAACATAATACGTGCCACTGCAATGGTGCGAATAAAATCGAAAGCGTCTAAATCATCAACGTTTTCCAGCGGTGTACCTTTTACTTTTACCAACATATTAATTGGCACACTTTGCGGATGCTCAGGTAAGTTAGCCAGTTGCATTAATAGCGCTGAGCGATCATTGGCGGTTTCCCCCATACCCACAATGCCGCCACAACACACTTTCATCCCGGCATCACGCACATGCGTTAAGGTATCCAGCCGGTCTTGATAAGTGCGGGTCGTAATAATTTCACCGTAAAATTCTGGCGAGGTATCGAGGTTATGGTTGTAGTAATCTAAACCAGCGGACGCTAAGGTTTGAGCTTGCTCGGCTTCTAACATACCCAGTGTCATACAGGTTTCAAGCCCCATGGCTTTAACGCCACGCACCATTTCAATAATGTAAGGCATATCGCGTTGCTTAGGGTTACTCCAAGCCGCGCCCATGCAAAAACGGCTAGCGCCTTTTTGCTTAGCCGCTTGTGCTTGCTGTAACACTTTTTCTACTTCGATTAAGCGCTCGCGCTCTAAACCGGTATTGTAATGGCCGCTTTGTGGGCAATATTTACAATCTTCGGCGCAAGCTCCTGTTTTAATGGATAACAGCGTACTGATTTGCACTTCATTTGGTTTAAAATGAGCTCGATGCACGGTTTGTGCTTGAAACAATAAGTCATTAAAGGGTAATGCATACAGTGCATTGACCTCGGCCAGTGACCAATTATGCCGCACCGGCGCAGCGGCTTGAGCGGTAAAAGCGGTGGTATCTTGTGGTGATGGAGCTGCGGTATTCGCCTGCATAATAGGTCCCTGCGAGATTTGTGATCACGGTTTTTTTCGGCTAGTCTAGCGCTAGCGGCCAGCTTGTCAACGCTGACCACCCCAAAAACTTTACTAATGATTATTTTATGAGCACTGATTTAGCTTTTGATCGGCAACATATTTGGCATCCCTACACGTCTATGCTAAACCCTTTGCCTGTTTATCCTGTTGCAGCGGCTGAGGGCTGTACACTCATTTTAGAAGATGGCCGTCGCTTAATTGATGGCACCGCGTCTTGGTGGTCGGCGGTACATGGTTATAATCATCCCGTATTAAATGCCGCCGTTACCGAGCAACTCGCCAAGATGGCCCATGTGATGTTTGGCGGCATTACGCATGCCCCCGCCGTGCAGTTGTGTCAGCAATTGCTCAGCATGGTACCCGCGCCCTTAAGCAAGGTATTTTTAGCGGATAGTGGTTCAATTGCCGTTGAAGTGGCGATAAAAATGGCCCTGCAATACTGGCAAGCCAGTGACACGCCACAGAAAACCAAGTTAATTAGCCTACGTAAGGGCTATCATGGTGATACGTTTGCGGCGATGGCGGTATGCGATCCTACCGATAGCATGCACAGCATGTTCAGTGAGCTATTGCCACAACACTTCTTTTTGCCGGCACCCGCGTGCCCGTTTGATCAGCCATTTTCTGCAGAGTGCATGGCACCGCTCGAGGCGCTGCTTGACGCTGAACACCAACACATTGCCGCATTAATTCTTGAGCCGATTGTACAAGGCTATGGCGGTATGCGCTTTTATCATCCGGAGTACTTACGCCGGGCTCGCGCGCTGTGTAATCACTATAAGGTGTTATTCATTGCCGATGAGATTGCCACGGGCTTTGGCCGTACCGGCAAATTATTTGCTTGTGAGCATGCGGACATCGCACCCGATATTATGTGTGTAGGAAAAGCACTCAGCGGTGGTTATTTAACCTTGGCCGCGACACTGTGCACAGATGAAGTAGCACGGGGTATTAGCCAAAGTGCAGCGGGTGGCTTAATGCATGGCCCCACCTTTATGGCGAATCCGCTGGCCTGTGCGGTCGCACTCGCCAGCTTAAAACTGATTGCGCAAAACCACTGGCAGCAGCAAGTTGCGGCCATAGCGCAGCAATTAAGCACAGAGCTTGCAGCAGCTAAACACTTTGCTAAAGTAAAAGAGGTACGGGTGTTAGGCGCCATTGGCGTATTTGAAATGCATCAGCCGGTTGATGTTGCGCTGTTACAGGCACAGTTTGTCGAGCTAGGCGTCTGGATCCGGCCGTTTAACCATTTGATTTACGTGATGCCGCCTTTTACCATTACCACGCATGAACTGAGTAAATTAACGGCAGCGATGCTCACGGTAGCCGCTTAACGCGGCTGTACAAAAATAAATACGCTACATCGAACCAGATGCGTTAGTCTAGCGTAATCACAACTAACCTAAAGTTGTCTTCCCTATAGCAGGAGTGTTGTATGAAGTTGCGTACCCTAGTCACCGCGGTCAGTTTATTAGTCACCAGCCAATTCGCTTTCGCTGATCGTTTTGCTGATGTTCAAATTAATTCAGCAACCCTAGCAAAAGATATCTACATGTTAACCGGAGCCGGTGGCAATATGGCGGCAGTGACCACAGCCGATTCGGTGCTGTTAATTGACAGTCAGTATGTTGAGCTGGCAGATAAAATTCGTGCCAAGCTAAAAACCCTCAGCCCAGGTGAGCTCACAACCCTGATTAACACCCACATGCACGGCGATCATGTCGGTGGTAATGCAGCCTTAGCCGCTAATGCCGATATTATTGCGCATGTGAATGTACTCACACGACTACGCAATGACAGTAACTTCAACCCTGCGGGCTTACCTAAAACAACCTTTGATAAAGTGTTAAACATCAAACATGGTAACATTGAGTTGATGCTAGAACCCATGCCTGCCAGTCACACTGATGGCGATATCCTGGTCTGGTTCCCACAATTTAACATCGTGCATATGGGCGATTTAATGTTTCAAGGTCGTTTCCCGTACATCGATTTTGGTAATGGGGGCAATGTGCAGCAGTACATTGAAAACACCCGTTATGTGCTACAACGTATTGATGACAACACCCAAGTCATCCCTGGTCATGGTGATTTAACTAACAAAGCCGGTTTAGCTAAAGAACTGATGATGATGGAGCAAACTATGGCACAAGTTGTGGCTTGGCGTGCTGAAGGACTCACCGAGCAACAAATGATCGCCCGGGGGTTAGGCGAGCAGTTTAATGCGTGGCATTGGAATTTTATTACTGAAGCGCGCTGGATTAAAACGCTGTATCAGGCAACCCAACCTTGAGAACCGCAGCGCTGACTTGGCTTCTATTCGCTATCGGCTTAGCTGCCGGTAGCGCTTTAGCACAACAGCAGCAAAGCCCCTTACCCGGCGATCCGCTGAGCTATTTAGTCGCTGAGATCGCCAGTTATGATAACAATCAACTGACACTCTCTGATGGCACAGTTTGGCGCGTCACCGCCACACAATTTGGTTTGGCGGGTACGCCGGTACTGATTAGCGGCCGTAATTTAAAAACAGGCAGTAACGAGCTGTTTATTGCCGGCTTTACCTTTCAAGCGCGTTATCAAAGCGGCGAATTACAAGAGCGTAAAGGCACCAAACTGACCCTGATCAGCTCGCATGCCGACGGGAAACGTTTGCGTTTAACAGATACCTTGCAAGCTTTCGTGGTGGATAAAGATCGCCGTTACAGCCGTCATTGGGCTGTCGGACAAACAGTGATTTTAGACAGCAGCGGTCAACAGCTTTTAGCCTTACCTTCGTTGGAACAAGCGCAAGTACAATTAGCCGGCATTTATCAATAAACACGGTGGTTAAGCTGTTTCGCGCTGTTTTTCTGCAACCGCTACATAGCACTCAATAACCATTCAATCGCTGTGCCTTGATTAGCCGCAAAACGGCTGTGCGTATTGATCGCAAGACTTTTTGGTTACAGCGCCACTTTTTGCTTGTTTTCAGCCACTAGCAAAGTATCATTGCTGTTTTTATCATTAGAGGCTTAGCCCTCGCCCCATTGCACCTTCGGGAGTTGTTTGCATGACGCATGCCGTAATAAAAGACGTTTTGGCCGGTCACTATTCGATTGGCGATAAAGTAACTGTAAAAGGTTGGATCAGAACCCGCCGCGATTCGAAAGCCGGTATTTCCTTTTTAGCTGTGCACGATGGCAGTTGTTTCGATGCCGTTCAGGCGGTAGTGCCCGCAGAATTAACCAATTATGAAGCGGAAGTTAAACGCTTAACGACATCATGTTCAGTTATTGTGTCTGGCGTTATTGCTCGTTCAGAAGGTCAAGGCCAAGCGTTTGAAATTCAAGCAGATCACGTTGAAGTCGTCGGCTGGGTAGAGAATCCAGACACCTACCCAATGGCACCCAAACGCCACAGTATGGAATATCTGCGCGAGCATGCTCACTTGCGGGCTCGCACTAATATCATGGGCGCGGTAACTCGTGTTCGTCACTGTTTAGCACAAGCTATCCATCGGTTTTTCCATGAACAAGGCTATTTTTGGATCAGCACGCCATTGATCACCGGCTCTGACACCGAAGGCGCCGGCGAAATGTTTCGGGTCAGCACCTTAGATTTACAGAACTTGCCGCGTGATGACAAAGGCGCTATTGATTTTAGTAAAGATTTCTTTGGTAAAGAAACTTACCTGACCGTATCCGGCCAATTAAACGGCGAAACTTACGCCTGTGCTATGTCAAAAATCTACACCTTTGGCCCAACCTTCCGCGCTGAAAATTCTAACACCAGCCGGCATTTGGCTGAGTTTTGGATGATTGAACCCGAAGTGGCGTTTGCCGAATTAAAAGACATTGCCCAACTGGCTGAAGATTTACTGAAATATGTATTAAAAGCCGTATTAACGGAACGTGCTGATGATATGGCCTTCTTTGCTGAGCGCATCGATCCTAAAGCCATTGAGCGTTTAGAACAGGTGGTTAACTCTCATTTCGTGCGAATGGATTACACCGACGCCATTGAGATCTTAAAAACCTGTGGCAAGAAATTTGAATACCCTGTCGAATGGGGTGTCGATTTACAGTCAGAGCATGAGCGTTATCTTGCCGAAGAGCATATTGGTGCCCCCATCATTATGCAAAACTACCCGAAAGACATAAAAGCCTTCTATATGCGTTTAAATGCCGATGGTAAAACCGTCGCCGCGATGGACGTATTAGCCCCGGGTATTGGTGAGATTATCGGTGGTAGCCAACGTGAAGAGCGTTTAGAGCAGTTTGATGCACGCTTAGCTGAAATGGGTTTAAACAAAGAAGATTATGGCTGGTATCGCGATTTACGTCGTTATGGCACCGTGCCGCACTCAGGCTTTGGGTTAGGGTTTGAACGTTTAGTCTCTTACGTTACCGGTGTCGGTAACGTACGGGATGTGATTGCCTTCCCGCGCACGCCAGGTAACGCCGAGTTTTAATTAAAACGATTGAGCCGTAATGTGTTTAATACGCAACGCGGCAACGAGTGATACCTTTAAGTTCTACTTAAAAAAGGCCAGTCAGCTTAACCTGACTGGCCTTTTTTTTAAGTTGTTACCAAAGGTTTCAATTTTACTGTTTTATCACAAGCTTTTCTTCGGCGGTAAAGCCACATTGGCAAAGATAAGCCCACCGACCAACGCCATTAAAATCAGAAAGGTTTGTTGCCCCACCCGATCTGAAACAACGAAATCTTGCCCAGAAATCAAAGAGTTCAAGCCAATATAGGTTTTACTTCCTGGTACTAGCACAATCAGTCCATGCATGGCGACAATTACTGCCGGAGCCTTGGCTAAACGGGTAAACAGGTTGCTATAGATACCGACAGCGAAAGCGCCTAAAAAAGCCCCCATGGTGTAATCAAAAGCACTGGCCCCGGTAATACTAACCCCATAGGCAATGAAGCCCGCAGCCAAAGACCACAGCGTATACTTTCCGCGACTTTTAAATAGTACAATCAACGAGCTGACTAAGATCCCCACCGCCAACCAGGCAAAATACCGTGAAATCGGTTCAGGTTTAACAAAATCGACAATACCAAATAATTTAAAGCCAATGGCCATCCCTAAAAAAGCGCCAAAGTATAATTTAAACAACAGCATTAAGGCGTCCATGATCCGGGCATTACCCGATACCAGATGACGCGCAGCTAATTCGGCAAAACCTATGGTCAGCGCCAAGCCGGGAATAAAAGAAATAATAGCCGAAAGCACCGTAAGACGAATATTAATACCCGGATCGATATAGCTGCTAATTGCACAAGCACCGATCGCGGCAGCCATAGCAACCAAAGGCTCCAGCATATTGTTAATACGTGGCGAGTGCGCCGCCCATAACATAAACAAGTAAACCAATAGCGACAATAAAGACGACCACAGCACATCATTCCAACTGGTGGCCATCAACATCGCAAAGGCACCACCGGATCCCATCATGGCAATGGCGGTAGCCAGCTTACCGTAAGAGCTGGGACGCGCATCAATAATGTCGAGCAACGAATCGGCTTCAACTAAGCCAACTTGGCCACTGAGCACCTGATCAACCAGTTCATCGGTTCGAGATAAAGCGCCCAAATCTAAATCCCCTGGGTTGACACGAGAGGCATGGGTGTACTCTTGCTCATGACCATCGGTCCAAAGCACAAAAGTCATAGACGTTGGCGAGATAATAAACGAACCCTTTATACCCAGATGCGAGGTTAACTCCGTTAAATGGGCCTCTAACCGATATGCAGGTGTGCCGTACTTGTGCAGCATCTTACCTAATTTGACAATAAATTTACGTTTTTGGTTAAAATCAGCGCTATACAAATGAAGTCGTCCTGCGGTTGGCTATAGTTAAATGCTTTAAAGTACGTATTGTAACGTAACGCTGTAATGATGTCAGAGTTGTCACAGGGTAAAATTTAAGCGAAATAGCTTACGGGGTTTAACCCGCCTGGTTTTAAGTCACTGCGTGGGGGTGAAAAGCTCTTGATAGCGCCAACACATCATAGCGTCCAAGATAAGCGATATGCCCCAGCTTAATGGCCGTAACAAAAAAAACAGCCAGATGGCAAAAGCCACTGGCTGTTTTTTTTATCAAAGCATCACACTTAGCACTCAGGGTTTGGCCAGTGGCAGCGTTTAACTAAAAGGTTTATAGCTTAAAAATCGCTAAAAAACGCCTCTGGCTCTAAAGCACTCTTTTGTGGTGCATGACCACTAGGGGTGCCTAGATACAAAAAGCCCACAATTTCATCATCGGCATCTAGTTTAAAAGCTTGTTTCACGTAATCGTATTGTGCGTATGCACCCGTGCGCCAAATACCACCAAAACCTAGCGCAAACGCCATTTGTTGCATCGCCATGACACTGCAGGCAACCGATTGCACTTGCTCTGCAGACGGCACTTTTGCATGCTCAGTGATCTTAGCAATACAAATAATCACCATGGGTGCTCGCATAGGTAACTGTCGAGCACGCTCCTGCAGGTCAACTGAGATAGACGGATCTTCCTCAATTGCCGCTTCGGCAAATATATCCCCTAAGCGTGTTAGCGCGTCACGGCCTTCAGCCACAACAAAACGCCAAGGCCTTAAAGCACCGTGATCCGGTACTTGTATAGCGGCACGCTTAATTAAGTTTAGCGCCTCACCCTCTGGCGCAGGTTCGCGCAGCCGTGGCGAGGAATATCGGGTAGTTAGTAGCGTTAATGCATCCATAAACTTAACCTTTTCAAAAGCGTTAATGCAGGCTACCAAATATTGCTGATTTTCTCACGGCAATTTTTCAATAAAACCGTTAACTGCATAAATCCTCAGCAAGGTGCACATTTCTTGCCTTCAGATACAAGGCTTGATATTCGTTAACAGCAGCAGGCCAGCTAAAATTTTGCTGCATGCCGCGTTGTTGCACTTGCTGGTACTGTTTCGGTTGTTGATATAGCGTTTCTGCTTGTTCTAAGGCCGACTGCATGGCTTCAACACTGATTTCAGTAAAGCCAATGCCAGTTGCCGCAGCACCAGGCCAAGGTTGAACCGTATCGCGTAACCCACCCGTTAACCGCACTAAAGGCACGGTGCCATACTTTAAGCTGTAAAGTTGATTTAAACCACAAGGCTCAAATAACGACGGCATTAAAAAGAAGTCACCGCCCGCTTCCGTTTGATGGGCTAAGCGCTCATCAAAACCTTCGAAGAAACGAAATTGCGCGTTAAAGTCATGTTGTAACTGATAAAGCTGTCGACAATACTCAGCGTCACCACTGCCCACAAGAAATACCTGCGCCGTGGTGTTGGGTAACCACCGACGTAAGGCCGGAATTAAATAATCAAAGCCTTTTTGCCCGGTAATACGGCTAACCGCAACAAACAATGGCACATCGAGCTCGGCTAAATTAAAGCGTTGGCGTAAATGGGATTTACATTGCGCTTTACCGCTTAAATCATGAATACTGAAGTTCGCGCTCAGCGCATCATCCGTGGCGGGATCCCACTGTTGATAATCACAACCGTTTAAGATACCAACAAAATCAGCGGCACGGCGTTGATACAGTGCCGACAAGCCATTAGCCGCAGGCTCGGTCATTAATTCATCCCGATAACCTACACTAACGGTATTCAGCTTAGTAGCATGACGAATACCCTGCTCTAGCATATTTAAAAATTGATCATCATTAGCCTGCAAGCCTAAACGGCCAAACCAATAATGATCAGTTGTGAGCTGATACGCACCATTATGGATGGTATAGACAAAGGGTATTCCCCCTAATACCGGATCATGGGCGTAATGCTGTTTTAAATAAGCTGCGGCAACTCCAGTTTGCCAATCATGACCATGGATAATATCGACTTCAGGTAAATAATGTTTGGCCCACTCCAACGCCGCTTTGCAAAAAAAGCCAAAGCGTAGCGGATTATCAGCATAACCATGTTTACCGTCATCGTAGGGGCGTTCACGTTGAAAGAAATCATCGTGCTCTACTACGCGAATATCGACATCATGGGATAATAACTGACGCACCGCACAGCCATATTCCTGACCTCCTAACTCAAAAAACAGCGCGTCAGACTCACCCGTCGGACGGCTGTATAAAGGCGCATAGCGCGGGAGCATCACGGTCACTTCATGGCCTGCGGCTTTGAGGTTAATGGCCAAGCCATAACAGGCATCGGCCAAACCACCGGTTTTAATTAAGCCTTCGTATTCACTGCATAACAACAAAATCTGCACTGCTAATTCCTTAATCGGTTGTGCCGAGCTTACTCATCATCAAAGCCGATCCGGGCGCCTTTAGGGATCACCACAACTCCGCCTGCAGACACATGAAAACGCTTGCGATCGGCTTCTAAATCCTCACCAATCACCGTGTTGGGCGCGATACGCACATCTTTATCAATAATACAGCGACGGATCCGACAACCACGACCAATGTCGTTATTGCCCATTAACACACTCTTTTCGATATAACTGTGGCTATGCACGTTAACGTTATAACCGAGGATAGACTGATAAATAATCGCACCACTGATAATAGAACCCGCGGCAACCATTGAGCTTATCGCTTGGCCGGTTCGATTAGCTTGATCGTGCACAAATTTTGCTGGCGGTACTGGCGGCGTATAGCTGCGTAACGGCCAAAAACGGTTATAAACATCGAACGGGGGATCAATCGAGATTAAATCCATATTCGCTTCGTAATAAGAATCGATGGTGCCTACATCACGCCAGTAACCAGCGCTGCTCTGTGATTCGCCGCGAATATGGTTGGTAGAGAAGTCATAAACATACACTTCGCCCTGCGGATAAAGCCCTGGAATAATGTTGTGGCCAAAGTCATGCTTGGAATCGGGCTGTGCGGCATCTGCATTTAGCACATTCACTAAACAATTGGCTTCAAAAATATAGTTACCCATCGATGCCAATACCATGTCTGGTTGGCCTGGGATCGTTTTAGGATTACTTTTGGGTTTTTCTTCAAAACCGATCATCCGACCGTCGGCATCGACCTCGATAATACCAAACTCATGAGCTTGTTCTTTCGGTACAGGGATAGCAGCAACGGTTAGTTTCGCATTTTTATTACGATGAAAGTCTAACATCTGGCGAATATCCATTTTATAGATGTGATCGCCACCGAACACACAAACATGCTCTGGATCTAAACCTTCAATCAAATGCAAATTCTGATAAATAGCATCTGCCGTACCTAAGTACCAATGCTTACCTGTTTGCATTTGCGCGGGAATGGGATCGATAAATCGATTGGATACACCGCCTACTCGCCATGCGCGGCTTAAATGCTTCATCAATGAATGCGATTTAAACTGCGTAATAACGAAAATCTGCAGTAGATCAGCGTTTACAAAGTTATTTAAAACAAAATCGATAATACGATAATTGCCACCAAAAGGAACAGCCGGTTTCGCACGAACCGCTGTTAAAGGTGATAAGCGGGTGCCTTCGCCACCTGCCAATATCATAGTTAACACTCCAGACATATATATTCCTCTGTATTTTTTATTAGTATGTAACCGCTTACATTTTTTTTATAACCACAATTTATCAGTTAAGTTGTTGTTGATCGCGCGGGTGGAATTGATTCATTACGATTGTAGAGTCCTTCATTAATCGGTATTGATTTAACATAGCATCAAAAACTAGATTTATGTAGTACCAAAAAAGAAGAAAATAAAACGGCCACCTGAAAAGTGGCCGTAAGAAGAGCTTAACCCTGGTGTACCGCAATAAATTGCGGCTAAAAATAGCAAATATTAAATTGCCGCAGCGAGTTCTGCACCTTGGCGGATCGCCCTTTTTGCATCCAGTTCAGCAGCAACATCAGCACCGCCAATTAAATGTACGTGTTGGCCGGCCGCCTGTAACTCGGCTTGTAAGGCACGCAGGGGCACCTGTCCGGCACAAATCACCACATTATCCACAGCTAGACAGCGCTCTTGGTCATTTAAACTGATCCAAAGGCCAGCGTCATCCACACGCAGATAGTTCACCCCCGCCATCATCTCTACGCCTTTTTTCTGCAAAGAAGCGCGATGTGCCCAGCCAGAGGTTTTACCTAAACCACCGCCTACCTTACTGGCTTTGCGCTGTAATAAATAGACTTTACGTTCGGCTTTAGCTGGTGTCTGGCTACTTAATAAAGCGCCGCGGCTTTGATAGGTTTTATCAACGCCCCAATCGGCTAACCACGCATCAGGTTGTAAGGTCAGTGAATGTTTTTCTAATAAAAACTCAGCGACATCAAAACCAATACCGCCCGCCCCAATAATAGCGACGTTTTGGCCAACGGCTTTGTGATCGCGCAATACATCTAAATAGCTCAGCACTTTAGGATGATCTTGCCCTGCTAAACCTATATCACGCGGCAGTATACCGGTAGCTAAAATGACTTCATCAAATTGCCCAGCCAGAATACTTGCCGCAGTTTGTTGCTCATTAAGGTGTAATGTTACCGCGTGTACCTTCAACATTTTGGCAAAATAACGCAGTGTTTCATGAAACTCCTCTTTACCAGGAATTTGTTTGGCATAATTAAACTGGCCGCCAATCTCTGCGGCTTTATCAAACAAATGCACTTCATGGCCACGCTGCGCCGCGTAAACACTAAAGGCAAGCCCGGCCGGACCGGCACCAATAACGGCCAATTTTTTCCGTTTACTGGCGGGATTAAAATTTAACTCGGTTTCATAACACGCCCTTGGGTTAACCAAACAACTGGCACGTTTTTGTTGAAATACGTGATCTAAACAGGCTTGATTACAGGCAATACAGGTATTAATTTCGTCCGCTTGATCGGCAGCCGCTTTATTAACAAAGTCGGCATCGGCTAAAAAGGGGCGTGCCATACAAATCAGATCAGCTTGGCCTTTGACTAAAATGTCTTCTGCTACGCCAGGATCATTAATGCGGTTAGTGGCGATAACCGGCACATTGAGTTGTTGCCGAACCCGCTCTGTGATCCAAGTAAAAGCCGCTCGGGGCACCCGAGTCGTGATGGTTGGAATACGCGCTTCATGCCAGCCGATGCCGGTATTAATTAAAGTCGCGCCTGCCGCTGCCACACCCTGGCCAAGTGCAACAACCTCATCAAAGGTATTACCATCCTCAACTAAATCCAGCATAGATAGCCGATAGATAATAATAAAGTCAGCACCACACTTCTCGCGCACCGCTCGCACGGTTTCTAAAGCAAAACGACTGCGGTTTTCAAAACTACCGCCCCAATCATCAGTACGATGATTGGTACGCTGACAAATAAATTGGTTTATCAAGTAGCCTTCAGAGCCCATGATTTCCACACCGTCATAACCGGCTTTTTTAGCGAGGCTGGCCGCATGGGCAAAGTCTTTAATAGTCCCGCGGATCTGTCGATCGGATAACTCAGAAGGTTTAAAAGGCGTAATAGGCGATTTAATGTTACTTGGCGCGACATTAAAAGGATGATAACCATAACGGCCCGCATGCAATAATTGCAGGCAAATCTTTGCACCGTGCTTTTGCACCGCCGCAGTAACCGGTTTGTGTTTGGCAACTTGCCACCAAAAACTCAGTTGGCTACCAAAAGGCACCAAGTTGCCGCGAAAGTTTGGGCTAATGCCACCGGTAATAATTAAACCCACACCGCCTTTGGCTCGTTCTTCATAAAACGCGGCCAATTTTTCGAAACCGTTTTTTTCTTCTTCTAAGCCGGTATGCATTGAACCCATAATTACCCGATTTTTAAGTTGGGTAAAGCCTAAATCTAATGGCGCTAATAAGTGTTGATATGCCACATCACCCTCTCTGGTCGTACCTGTTTAATCGCTAAAATGTAGCTGCTTTGCTGCCGATACGCAAGTGATATACATTTTCTTACAAATTCCACATAGCCTTTGCTGAAAAATTCGTTAGCATTAACTGTGGATGCTTATGAATTTTAAACGAGAATTAACAGGACACATATTATGTCAGAGAAAAAGAAAGGATTATTTAGGCGCTTATTTGGCGCAATCTGGTCAGTCTATCGGGGCTTTCGCGCTACCGTTTTGAACATTATCTTTATTTGCTTAGTGTTGGTCATCGGCAGTGCCCTGTTTAGTGGTGGCGATAAAGTACAGATTGCCGATACCAGCGCATTATATCTGAACCTTCGTGGTGATCTTGTTGAACAAAAACGTTATGTTGACCCCATGGCTGCGGCAATTAATGAAGCGGCCGGTGGTCAAGAAGAAGCGCCAGAAATGCTGGTTACCGATGTGGTTAAAGTGATTAACCATGCGGCAAAAGACAACCGCATTCAAGTGATGGTGATGGATCTGTCGGCGCTAGGTGGCGGTTCTTTAGATAAATTAAAAAGCGTCGGTAAAGCTTTAGAAGCCTTTAAAGCCAGTGGCAAAAAGATTTTTGCCTACGGTGCTTACTACGGCCAAAATCAATACTTCTTAGCCAGCTACGCCGATCAAATCGCACTAGAGCCGATGGGCGCAGTGTTATTAGAAGGCTATGGTAGCTACCCTATGTACTACAAAAATGCCTTAGAAAAACTGAAAGTCAGTACGCATGTTTTCCGCGTTGGTACTTATAAATCCGCGGTAGAACCTTTTACCCGTAATGACATGTCAGATGCCGCAAAAGAAGCGAATTCAGCTTGGTTAAATGAATTATGGGCTGATTACAAGCAACAAGTTGCCGAGCGTCGTGGCTTCGGTATTGATAACTTCGATGAAACCTTCGCTGCGATGTACAGCAAACTGCAAGCCGCTGAAGGTGACTTAGGTCAATATGCGTTAACCAGCAAGTGGGTAGATGCCGTGCAAACCCGTGAACAGTTCCGTAATAGCATGATCGCCATTGTCGGCAAAAATGACAAAAACACCTATAACCATGTCACCTTTGGTGAATACAAAAAAATGGTGATCCCGGCTAAGCAATTTGATAACCCGATCACAGAAAAAATTGCCGTGGTGGTCGCTCGCGGTACCATTATTGATGGCACAGCTAAACCGGGCATGATCGGCGGTGATTCTACCGCTGCGCTGCTTCGTCGTGCGCGCCATGATGATAAAGTGAAAGCAGTCGTGCTGCGTATCGACAGCGGCGGCGGCAGCGCTTTTGCCTCTGAAGTCATTGGCCAAGAAATCACCCTATTACGTGAAGCAGGTAAGCCTGTTATCGCCTCAATGGGTGCAGTTGCAGCGTCAGGCGGTTACTGGATTGCAGCACCTGCCAACGAAATTTGGGCCTCACCGACTACCATTACGGGTTCAATCGGGATCTTTGGTTTATTACACACATTTGAAAATGCGATGTCGACCATTGGTTTAAATGTTGATGGTGTCGGTACAACAGAGCTGGCTGGTTTCTCTGCCGGTATGCCTTTATTTAAAGGCTTATCTGAGCCAGCGAAAGACATGATGCAATTGCTGATCGAACGTGGTTATACCGAGTTTTTAACCATGGTGGGTAAAAACCGCAATATGAGCAATGAAGACGTTGATAAAGTTGCACAAGGCCGTGTTTGGACGGGTTCTAAAGCACTTGAGTTAGGTTTAGTCGATAAACTGGGTACTTTTGATGATGCGATTGCTCGTGCTGCAGAAATGGCCGGTTTAAGCCAATACGACATCACGGTAGTGCAACCAGAACTTAGCCCCACTGAGCAAATCATTGCGGATTTATTTGGTGCAGCAAAAGCGAAAGGCTGGTTACCTAGTGCAACGATGCAACCAGAGCAACGTGCGCTTCGTCAGTTAACTCAGCAAGTTAAACAAGATTTTGTTTTAATGAATCAGTTTAACGATCCAAACGGTATCTACTCTTACTGCTTAAGCTGCCAGATAAACTGACAGCAAGCGTAATTCTGATTACAATGCCCGGTATTATCCGGGCATTTTTTTAGGTGTTTTATGCAAAGAAAACGTATTTATGTCGCTTACACTGGCGGTACCATTGGTATGCAACAATCCGATAAAGGCTTTGTGCCAGTACCGGGTTTTTTAACCGACACCGTAAAACGCATGCCCGAGTTTTATCGGCCAGAAATGCCAGAATTCGATATTCATGAATATCATCCGGTTATCGACTCGTCAGATATGACACCCGCGCATTGGCTTACTATTGCCAAAGATATTCAAGAAAACTATCAACATTATGATGGCTTTGTGGTGCTGCATGGTACTGACACCATGGCTTATACCGCTTCCGCTTTATCATTTATGTTAGAGAACTTATCAAAACCGGTGATTATTACCGGCTCACAGATCCCGTTAGCGCAACTGCGCTCAGACGGCCAAGTTAACTTACTTAATGCGCTGTATTTAGCGGCAAATTACCCCATCGCTGAAGTGGCATTGTTTTTTAATAATCAATTATTTCGTGGTAATCGTGCCACTAAAGCCGATGCCGATGGTTTTAATGCTTTCGCATCACCCAATATGCCGGCCTTACTTGAAGCCGGGATCCATATTAACCTGCATGCAGGCAAAATCACCCATACTGTAACAGCCCTGCCACTCGAGGTTGCCGAGATCACCCCCCAACCGATCAGTGTCGTCACGCTGTATCCAGGTATTACCACAGACGTGATCCGCAATATGCTGGCACCACCGGTACGCGCCTTAATTATTAAATCTTTTGGTGTGGGTAATGCCCCACAACGGCCAGAATTACTGCAGGTGTTACAGCAAGCCAGTGAACAAGGGCAAATTTTAGTCAATTGCACGCAATGTTTTAAAGGCAAAGTGAATATGGATGGTTATGCCACGGGCAAGGCGTTGCGTGATAGCGGCGTGATCAGTGGCTTTGATATGACCTTGGAAGCGACCTTAACTAAGTTACATTACCTGCTGAGTAAGCCATTAACCGCAGAAGAAATTCGCCAGCAGATGCAACAGGATCTGCGTGGCGAATTAACGCTTTAACCGTTAAAACAGCGCGGCAACGCGCTTTAACAACGGTTTTTCTTGTTGGGCAACCGGACCATGCGCAAGCCATTGCTGTAACAGCTGCTCTGGTGTTAATTGTTGCCCCGCATTATGTTTTAACGATAACAAGGCCAGTTGCACTTGTTGGCGCTCTGCCGCACTGCTTTGCTCAACATTTTGCTCTGACATCAGCTCTAACGCGATGGTCAGTTGTGAACGAGTTAAACTTGGCTGCGGCAAACTTAAAGCTTCACGATAGCTCTGTGGTAATTGCTCCGCTTTAATATCGCCCTGCTCTAATACGTCAAATAAGGTTTGTAACTCTTGACGTTGTGCCGACTTTTGCAACTGCTTTTGCCGTTGTTGCAATTGCTGACTGAGCTCTTGATATTGCTGTCGCACCCCAGCGCTGTCGGGTAAACTCAGTTGACGTAACTGTGCTTGTACCGCTTGCAACGCGCCAGCGCTGGTGGCTTGCGCTAAGGTCGTATTCAGCGTAGCTAATTGCTCTGATACCAACTGGGCAACTTGCTGCTCAGCTTGCTGCTGTAGTTTGTACTCTTCGTTGCGTTTTTCAAAAAAGCTATCACACAGTGCACGAAACTCTAACCACAACGCTTGATCTTGCTGACGACCGGCAAAACCAAAGGTCTTCCAGCGTTGCTGCAATTCTTTCAGCACCTGTGCTGTTTTGGCGCCGTCTTCTAAGGTCATGGCCAATTTCGCTTCCGCAATCAATGCCGCCTTACCCGCCGCTTGTTGCTGCTGCGCCGAAGCCACTTTGTCTTTTAAACGTTTGCTCAGTTCTTGAAATTGTTGTTGCAACGCTTGGTAATCACGCCGATTAACCGCGCCACTTTCACGCCAACGTTGGCTTAACTGCCGAAAAGCGGCATCTAAATCCCGTTCTGGTAATTCTGCTTCGACTAAATTGCCAAGCTCTTGTAATAATTGCTGACGTTGCTGTAAATGCAGTTCGCGCTCAGCATCTTGCTGAGCAAACACCTGGCGGCAAGGTTCAAAAGCCGCTTCACAGGCTGCATCAAAAGCCTGATTCAAGCTTTCTTCGGCAGCGGGATCTGCTTTACCTAAAGACTTCCAGTTTGCGCGGGCCAGTTTCACTTGCTCAGCACGCGCTTTGGCATCTTGCAAAGGGCTATTTGCCAGCTCAGTTATTTCGCTTAACAACGCGGTTTTACGTGGCGTGGCAATATACTGCTGCAAAGACTCTAATTCAGTTTGTAAACTGCTGATCTCGGCAAACTCTTTTTCAAATTGCTGCTGGGCTTCTGCAGATAAGTTTGCCACATCGGCCGTCATGCCTTTATACAAACCAAACAGCACTTTATAGCGCCCTGCCGCGTGTAAACGTTTGTATTCGGCACACTTGCTACGAAGCTGGCGCAGCTCTTTTTGTTGCTGTTGTTTAATATGGCTCAGCGCTTGTTGCCACTGTTGACGTAACTGCTTGAATTGTTCGTTTAACTCAGCAGGTAAACTTGCACTGAAACCTTTACTGGCACTGCGCCAAGCATCAGCAAAATCTTGCCATTGCTGCTCGGCTGCCGCTAACTGCTCAGCACGGTTAGGCAAAGGCTGTTCACTAAACGCATTGAGCAATTGCTGGATCGACGTGAGCGCTTTATTCAACTCGGGTAAACGTGCTAATTGCTGCTGCACCACCGTTAAACGTTGTTGCAAGGCGCTTTGCTCGGCATGGGCTAACTCGGCAGCATCCAGCTCTTCACATAACGCTGTGGCGGCGGCATCCAGTAAACCATTTTGCTCAGTACTGGCGACTTGTTGTAACTGCACCTGCAATTGTTGCTCTAGCTCACTGACCGCTTGCTGTAACTGCTGGGTTTTTAACACTTGGCGCGCTTTACGCTCAACTAAGGCTTGCTCGGCCTGTAGTTGGGCTAATTTTGGCGCTAACCATTCGGTTAAACGTTGGTCGAGCTGCTGAAACTTCTCTGAAAAACCCTGCGCTTCTTGTTCGGGTAATAACGATAACTCAGCGGCTAACACTTGCCATTGTTGTTGCAACTCTTGCTGTAACGCCGGCAGCTCGGCCAGCGTATGACGCTCGCGCAGCGCATTCAGCTTAGCCAGCAACAAGGTGATCTCTTTGCGTAAGCGAGGTGGCTTTTGCTTATCCGCCGCCATTTTCGCCAAGCGAGCCTGCAAGGTTTCAGCCAGCGAGGGTTCAAGTTGCTTACTGAGTTTCTCTAATTGTTTTTCATCTGTGATCTGTGCCAACAATTGCTGTTTTAAGGCGACAGGAAAGGCCGCATCTAACAAGGTTTGTTGAATTAACTCTGGGCGCTCTAACCGCTGTAGTAAGGCATAGCGCACATTCATATCGGCATCTTTTAGCGCCAGCGACTCTAAAATGCTGCTGCGATTACACTGCTCAATAAATTTCTGTTTTAACGGTGCGGCTACCCGATTCGCTAATAGTTGCTCAACAACTTGTTGCTCGGCATAGTGTTTTAAACGCTCTGCCGTGTCGTGTTTACTGGCTTGCCACCATAACGCAAAATCGTCTAACCGATGTAAAGCGGCTTTACGCACCGCTTCGGCGGCATCGTTAAAAGCGAGCTCGTGCAATACTTGCTTATGCTCAGCGCTGGTAGGTTGTAATGTTTCAAGTGCTTGCTGACGAATAGCGGCGTCTGGATGCTGCCATTTCGGTTTAAACCAGCGTTTAAAGATCATCGTGCGAAAACCTTGCAATAGCGGCAGGATCTGAAAACTGTTTTTTCAACTCTGCCTTGGATTTATGAACTATTTGTCCGTCTGGACCCACAGTGAAGATATCTTGAGACTTCAACACCTTAGACTGATACGCTAATACCAGTTGTAGTGTTTGCTCTTTTTGCTCTGCGCTTAACGGCGTGCCATCGGCCCAACGACCGGTGGCCACCGCCTCAGCTAGTTTGTTATAGGTGTCAGGTGCCATTGCACTGACCATCGCTGTAAAATCCATACTATTTTTTTCGCTTTAACCAAATAATTCGTGCGCGACACACCACATACCAACCAAAGCCTAAGGCTATCGCTACGGTTGAAACATATTGGTTATAACTGCCATTCTCAGGCTGCCACCAATACAAAATACCAAATCCGGCCAAAAATAACAGCAAGGCCAGCATTGACTGGTTCATCAGTGATTGCGCTTGGCGAGCCATTTGCTCTCGATGTTTCGAGGCCAGCTTTTCTGGGCTGGCTTCCCCTAAATTGGTTTTACACTTTGGACATTCTGCCGCTTTGTTTGAGATCCGATTTGCACACACCGGACAAGAAATAATTGCCATGTCTAATAGGTCCTATCGTAACTCATCAACTACGGCCAATACCGCGGTAAGGGTGTCATGGCCGAGTTTCATTGAACGTACATCTGACCAACCAAAAGCCTCGTCTGGCAGGTTGGCGTTATCTTTAAACGGCATTTCTAAGGTGTACGCTAAACAACCAAAGTGCTCAGCAACCCAGTTACTGCCCACCGTTAAATTCGCTTTACCCGGCTCGTCTTTGTCATAACCAAACTGGGTTTGAAACTCAGGTGTTACCAGTTGTAATGCCGTTTTAAATGCCTGCTCTAGCTGTTGCATTTTGGCATTGTAAGACGGAACACCTTCTGCGCCGGCCACAAAGTTATACGGCAGATTTTCGTCACCATGAATATCTAAGAACATGTCTAGGCCGATTTCTTGCATTTTTTCCCGAACTAAGTACACCTCTGGGCTTTCTGTCATGCTCGGGTTTTGCCATTCACGGTTTAAATTAACGCCTGCGGCGTTAGTCCGTAAATGCCCGCGCACACTGCCATCCGGGTTCATATTGGGCACAATGTAAAATACCGCTTTGGCTAACAGTAACCGAGCCACACCGTCATCTTCATCTAATAATCGATCCAGTAAGCCTTCAACAAACCATTCGGCCATCGTTTCGCCAGGGTGTTGCCGAGCAATGATCCAAATCTTCTTTTTATGCTCAGCTGGCTCGCCGACAACCAGCATGGTCATATCACGGCCATCCAGAGTTTCACCTAACTCGACTAACCGACAGTTGTAATCATTTTGGGCAAAGTGCAGCAAGTCTTGATGCCGTTCATAGCTATAAGGCGCAAAGTAAGCAAAATACACTGACTCCGCTTCTGGATAATGATGAATGGTTAATACGTTGTCTGCATAACTGGTATCTACGCGAAACCACGTTTGTCGATCATAAGAAGCCACCGCTTGATAACCTTCCCAGCCTTCTGGGTAAGCCGATTGGCCAGCATTCATAATTTTGATGGTGTGCGGTTCAGTGTGTGAGGTGTTTAAACGAAAGTGAAACCACTGAAAGAACTCTGATTGATGATCTTTTCGGATCGCCAATTGAATGTTTGCTGGATCCGTGGCGTGTAACACCTCGATATTACCACTGTCAAAATTGCAGGTGATTTTCATAACATTTTCTCTAATTTGGCATCATCAAATAACAGCGCGTACGGCAAATACCTTGGCCTGGCACGCCGGTCGCATATCGTGTTAGGGATTCTCTCGCACAAAGGCGATATCTGCAAATCCCATTTTACTGAATGATTGCGAGCGAAAGTTTTTTACTGCGGCTTTATCTTTAGCCGTATGGTGTAATTGCTGCTCCATGGCTAAAAACGCCGTAAGATCTATCCCTTCAGCTGCCGCAACGGCTTCATATAAATCAACAAAACGATCATAACTAAAGGCGATAACTTTCTTTTGGCCTTTAAAGGTGTAGCTAACTTGCCTAGCCATAAAACTTATTTCCTATACTGCGTGGCGACGACACAACCACAATGAAAGCAATAACAAAGCGATACCCAAGACTAACTTGGTTAAGTCTGTATCACGCTGCCAGATCAGAATATTGACCAGCAAACCTGCAGGGATCAAAGCATTATTCATCACCGCTAAGGTACCGCTAGAAACCTGTGAAGCGCCTTTGTTCCACCAAAAATAGCCTGCACCTGAAGCCACTAATCCTAGCCAAAGCAAAACTGCCCATTGTACTGACGTAGTGGGATATTGTGCTTGCCCCAGTAATAACCAAGCCGGTAGCGCAATCACTAAAGCACCGACATAAAACCAGCCAAATTGCTGATGGCCTGCGTTAAGGTGCGCTTTGCTGGCCATAAACTTTTTATAGCCCACCTGGCCTGCGGCAAAACAAAAGTTTGCCCCCTGCACCACTAAAAAGCCTAACCAATAATTCACTGCGGGTAGTGTATCGCGCATCACAGCTGCTGCCACTACGGCGAGTAAGGCAGCAAATAAAAAGCGGGGATTAAAATGGCCATCAAGCACATCATACAGCAATGTAATGTAGACCGGGGTAAAGATAGTAAACACCAGGATCTGTGGCACGCTCAGTAATAAAAAAGACTGATAATAAAAGATATACATTAAGCCTAATTGCACCGCGCCAAGTGCGGCCAATAAAAATGCATCGGCTAAGGCCACAGGTTTACGTAGCAGCCAAGGCAAAAACACCAGCACCGCGAGCGCAATACGCATTAACACCGCAAAATAAGCATCCACTTGGCCAGCCAAATAAACGCCAATTAAGCTAAACGAAAACGCCCACAGCAGTGTAACGGCAACTAAATAACTCACTCTAGTTCAGACTGCCTCATGATCGGAGCCGCATATAAGGCGCTCATTAATGAGATCGCGCCTTGCGGTACCGTTTGCAAACGCTGTTGCCATAACTCCACTAGTTTTTCATCAACCGAAGGATGTGTTAAACCTGCGGCCAGATAATTAACCGGATATAAACGGTAGTTTTGCCAAATTTGCTGGTCAATTAGCCGGGCAAGTGCATCGGGATCTGTAGGCACCTCGGTAAGTGGTTTTGCAAACGCCACATGAACCCGGCCTTTAAAGCCAACGATCCCTTTGATAATACTATCAATATCCTCAAATTCCGTTTTTTGGTAAGAACCAGAGGTTTGTTTTTGCCACAATTCGTTGATTTTATCGACATCGCAAGGATCATATTCGTAAGACAAACATACCGGCACAATATTTAGCCCTGCCATATATTCAGCAAAGCTTTCACCGCGTTTTTTGCCTTCCATATAAAACATTTTTAAAATCGCCGGATCCGTTTCATCCAAGCCATCTTTAGCACGACCTTCTTTTTGCGCGATCCACACAGAGTGTTTATGCTCTAACGAATGTTTAATGTAAGACGACAACAAGGTAAAGTTTTTCAGCATTTCACGTGGGCCTTTGGCACCGCGCTTAACAATAAAACTTTTATTTAATCGCATTAACTCCGAGGCGCAGGCCTTGCGTAATAAGTTGTCGCCAATGGCAATGCGCACGGTATCTAAACCATGGTGATATAAACACCAATTTACTAAAGCCGGATCCATCGCAATATCACGGTGATTAGAGACAAACAAGTAAGCTTTGCCTGGTGTTAAATGTTCTAAACCAGATACCGTGATTTTATTGGTACTACTTTCAATCATTCGCTCCATAAAGGTCGCGACCTGACGCTGTACCGCTTGTACGTTATCTAAACGTGACCAACGGCGTTTTAACGAGAATTTCACCAGCGGTGATAATAACCAGCCCAAAGGCCCAGCCAAATGCGGGAAACGATAATGGAGAATGGCATGAATAAATTCGTCATCTGCAATTAAACGGGCGATCGCTGGCGCGACTTCGTCATCATGATAAGGCCGGATATCGGCGTAAATATCTTGCTCTGCCACAGTACTCACTACTTTGTCTGGGTAAAAGAGCGCCTATTTTACTGTGTTATTCAGAATTAACCAGTATTTCGATTAAAAGGCAACGAGGTTAAATTAAAGGGTATAGCCATTCAGTTCAGTTGTGAATAACGGGTTATCACAAATTGTATCCCTATACCTCGCAATGATGCTGCTTTTTTCAACATACGATTCAATCAGCATTGCATTATCGCTGAGAATCATTATGATACGCGCTTGAGTCGGTACGTAGCGCAGCTTGGTAGCGCACTTCGCTGGGGGTGAAGGGGTCGGAGGTTCGAATCCTCTCGTACCGACCAAAATTCCTCTGTAAAAATCCTTAAAAAACCTTTACGAACCTCGCAAACCAGCTTAAACGCTGGGTTTTGCGCTTTCCGCTGTTTGCCTTGAATTCCGTTAAGGTATATATTTTATCGCATAGATACCCTAGCTAATAAGGGTACTTTTGCGGGGTATAAGCAGCTAGTAGTTAACTGATACCCCAAAGCCGATACCCTTTAGCAATCAAATGCTGAAAACTTTGAGGTGATAAAATGGCACTGACTGCATTACAGGTTGAAAAAGCTAAACAGCAGGAAAAGGATTACAAACTATCAGATGGAAGCGGCCTATACCTTTTAGTAAAAAAGAATGGCTCAAAATATTGGCGTTTGAAATATCGCTTTACCAATAAAGAACGACTTCTATCCATTGGTGTTTATCCTGATATAAGTTTAAAAGATGCGCGGTTAGCTCGGGATGAAGCTCGACGCCAGTTAGCACAAGGCATAGATCCAAGTGCAGAAAAACAAGCCAGAAAACTAGCCGGAAATATTGCAGCGGCAAACAGCTTTGAAGCAATTGGGCGCGAATGGCTAGATATTAAAATATCAGACAAAAGCAAAAGCTATCAGGTAAGAACAAAAGCAGCTTTAGTTAATGACTTATTCCCTTACATTGGTAAAAAACCAATAACTGAAATTAGTGCCCTAGATTTACTTGGAGCATTAAGGCGCATTGAAAACCGTGGCGCAATCGAGACGGCCCACAGAGCAAAACAAACAGCTGGTCAGGTTTTTAGATATGCTATTGCAACAGGCCGAGCCGATCGCGATATTAGTGCCGATCTAAAAGGCGCATTAAAAACGCCAGTATCAAAACATTTTCCATCGATAACAGATCCAACAGAAGTTGGACGCTTACTTATTGCTATAGATGGTTATACAGGCACCAAAACAGTAAAAGCAGCGTTACTGTTATCACCACTATTATTTTGCCGCCCAGGTGAAATCAGGCACCTTGAATGGTCTGAAATTGATTTTGAAAATGCGCGTATTGAGATCCCCGCCGAAAAAATGAAAATGCGGGAAGCTCATATTATCCCCTTGAGCAAACAGGCGCAGGCAATACTAGAAGAAATCCACTATGTAACAGGTCAATTTAAGTTCGTGTTCCCCTCCCAAAGAGGCCCTAGCCGCCCTTTATCCGATAACGGCGTACGTACGGCACTCAGAACACTAGGTTATGACAATGAAACTATGACACCCCATGGCTTTAGGGCAATGGCGCGGACGTTATTAGACGAGGTTTTAGGCTATCGCATTGAGTGGATCGAACAGCAGTTAGCACACGCAGTTAAGGACGCGAACGGCCGAGCATACAACAGAACGAAGCACCTACCCCAGCGAACAGAAATGATGCAACGGTGGGCTGATTATCTGGACACACTTCGCACTAGTGCAACCAACAACAATGTAATACCGGCAAAATTCGGCAATAGAGGTTAAGACCATGACACAATCAAACGTAGTTGATTTAAAGCAATCACATTTAGTTATAGACCTGATCGACAACGCCAGCAGGTTAGGAAAACAAGCAAAGGCCGTTTTAGATTTAGTTTTTGTTTATGATGAATCTTTTGAGTTATTCGAAACAGAAAAGCTAGATATGTTGCTTTGGGGTGTAAGTGATCGCCTGGATGACATTGCAGCCCTGTTTAATGGATGTTCCGTTTCTGAATTATTTACACAGAGAAATGAAGCCGCAAAATATGCAGATCAAGCAAACACTGTAATTTGCGGACTTCAAGAGTTACTCAAAATCGACGGCTTAAGCAAAGAAGTGGTAATGAATGCTCTATGGTTCGTTTCAGATAGGATTGACGACATTCTAAAACTAACTAGCGAAATTAAATTAAGTTAACTATTAACCAATTAACAAAAGCACATTTAGGAGGTCGCATGATCAACTATCAAGAAAAAAGCAATACAGTAACTGAATACGTTATAAGGAAATTAGTTAATTCATTTTTACCTGGTGAGCTCATATCCGGCCCATTTAAAAATGAGCAAGAAGCCAATAAAGCACTAAGCGGCCAAGCTGATATGGCTGTTTTTAAGGAAACTTGGATTATTTAGAATAATCCTTATCGATTAACACAAAGGGAGGCTACCTCCCTTTCTCTGTTCTCATTTAGGTTATATTTAGCGATGAAAATAAATGAACCGATAACAAGTGAGCAGCATCTTGCCGCTGATCATGCTCATGCTGAGACAGTAAAAAAACAGCGGGCTTACATACATTCAATTGCTGAAAAAATGGAAACAGGTAAAAAATTAAGCAGCCTTGAATCTAAATGGGCCGCTGCGGTGCTCAGGGCTGCGGCTACTCGAATGAGCGAAGTTAGACCTCGAAATATTGGAAAGCCGTCTATTTTACCGGGTGATTTAGCTATTCATTTTAATTTGAAAGTTGTATTCGATGGTTTAAGCAGAAATAAAGCCATAGAAAATTTAGCAGAGCAATTTAATGTAAGCGAAACCGCTATAAAAAAACATTTAGGGTTAATTGGAAAAGACAACGAATCAAAAAAACGAAAAATTGAAACCGATGAGATATACCAGTCAATGCTAAATTCTAGCGATCCGCCGGCTTAGTAACTTAATATTTGAATTTAGTTACTAAACACGGTTAAGCAGATCCCCGAATATCGTCTAAGGCCATAAAGGTATAAACGAAAGGGGAAACCATGAATTCAACCAACGATCTAAAATGCCGTTTGCTAAAACGGTCAGAAGTAAGTAAAGCAACAACCCTCTGCAAAACCAGTATTTATGAATTAATGAAAACTGGTGACTTTCCAAAGCCGATAAACATTGGCGGCCGACGCGTAGCGTGGCTTCAATCTGACATTGAAACCTGGATAACTGATCGACTGGCGTTAGCTGGTCGGGCTGCATAAGGGGAAGAGCCATGTTAGAAAAAAATAAGGCCACCCAGCAAGGCGGCCAAATCAAAATTAAAGCAGAGCAATTAAACCACAACAACAACCAGGCAGCAACACCGAAGCAAATTGAACGGGTATTGTTTGGCCTGTTATACAAAACAAGCCTTAACTGCCAAGAAGCTGAAAAACTACCTATCAAAGCGCGGCATTTGAACTCAGTGATCAGTGAACTGACGCACACCCACGGGCTTGAAATCAACCGCGAACGTGAAAAGGTCAAAGGCTACCAGGGCGAAAGCTGTTATTTAATGCGTTACAGCGTTTGCTCACACCACCATAGCAAAGCCCGTGAACTTATCGACCAATGGCGAGCCAAGCGCAACGCTAAGCCAATAGCCTGGCTAAAACTCAGAGTAATACCATTAGAAAGCCACTTAAGAACTGAATAAGGGGCCCCAATGAGCAGAAAAGCAACGGATTGGGCGTGGCGCTACCAGGCGACATGCTCAACGGTGAAACTTGTTCTATTGGCCCTGGCTGATCGTGCTGATGATGATTGTGAATGTTACCCGAGTGTAGAACGCGTGGGAGCGGATACCGGCTTAAACCGGAAAACTGTTATCAAAGCCACAAGAGAACTTGAGCAAGTTGGCGCGATCTTAGACACAGGAAAGCGCAAAGGCGCAACACAGAGAGTTAAGGTTTATCGGTTAAATCTGTCAGTTGAAACAGTACCAAAAACGGAACCATTCCAAAAACGGAATGATTCCAAAAACGGTACTTTGAACAGTACCAAAAACGGTACTTTGAACAGTACCAAAAACGGTACTCAGAACCAGTCAGTAGAACCAGTCATTGAACCATTAATAGATCAACCCGCGGTTGATCCTGTTAATTCGTCTAAAAAATGGTTTGACACATTATGGAAAGAATACGCGGCATTAACTGGTGGTGCTTTACAAATTGGCAGCAAAAAAGCAGCCCTTAAAACATGGCTACGGCTAACCAAAGGATATAACGAAGCCAAACTGAGGTATCAGGTCAATGTATGCCTTGCCTTTCACGAAATGCGCCGGGCTGACCCGACAATATACGGGACCAAGCAAGGTTTGGTTGCTTACCTTAATCAAGAGGTCTGGCTTTCTGATGATGAATGGCTAAACGACTTCAACCAGCAGTATCAGCAGCAATTAGAAAACGAACAACGCAGCGGAGCCGAAAATGGAAGCATTAATTAATTTTGACGCTGAACAAGCTGTTATTGGTGGTGTTTTACACGATAGCAGCAGCGAGAACGCACTCTATGCAATCGAAACCTGTAAAGCCACAGACTTTAGCAGCAGAGATAATCAAACAGCATGGCGAGCGATACAGGCGCTTTCTGGCCGTGGGCGTTATGCCGATATTGTTACAGTAACAGAGCTTATAAAAACAAAAGATCCACAATACCAGATCAGCTACCTTGGCGAGTGCTACAAGAACACCCCCAGCCAAGCCAACCTAAAGGCCTATGCTGACATAGTTCGGGAATACGGCCAGCTAAGACAAGCCGCAAGTGCCTTAAATAAAGGCCTAACTGTTTTACATGACCGCCATCATGAACCAACCGACCGGATCAACATGGTACTAAGCGAGCTGGCCAGCATTGGCGCTGACGAATCAGATCAGCAAATAATCAACCTAAAAGATCATCAATCGGCATTACTTCAACACCTGGAAGAAATATCACAGAAAGGCGGCAGCATAACAGGCTTAAGCACCGGCTTTGAAAATCTGGATTATATGACCGGCGGCCTAAGAAACGGGGATCTAGTTATTGTTGCGGCGCGGCCATCAATGGGTAAAACGACATTAGTCTTAAATATGCTCGAGCGTATAGCCATAACCAACAAGGCGCCACAATGGGCGCTGTTCTTTAGCTTGGAAATGCCAGCCCAGCAGATACTACAAAAGGTTTATGCCAGCATTAGCAGCACCCCACTAGCGCAAATACTAAACGCCAGCATCATGAGCGACAACACTGGTTACGCCAAAATAGGCACAGCTATGGAGGTTATGCAGCATTCAAAGCTGATGATCGATGATAAAGGCGGGCAGCATTTAACGCAGATACAAAGCCGGGCAAAGCGTATGGCTATAAAGCAAGGTAAAGGCCCAGCTGTGATAGTAGTCGATTATTTACAGCTAATTCGGGCAGAGGGTGAAAGCCAAACGATCAGGATAGGCAACGTAAGCGCGGGCCTTAAGAACCTAGCCAAGCAGATGAACTGCCCTGTAATAGCATTAAGCCAACTTAACAGGAGCCTAACAGGTAAACCAACCCTAATTAATCTGAGGGATAGCGGCAGTATTGAACAAGATGCCGACATAGTTTTGTTTCTGCATGACGAGGACTACGAGGGCCAGCGAGACGAATACAGCCTTACTGAAATCATTTTTGCTAAAAATCGAATGGGCAGAACGGGCAGCACCTTTTTACAGCCAGAGCTGCAGTTTAGCCGCTTTTCTGATACCAAACGCTTACCAACACCAAAGGATGATCAACCGGCTAAGCCATTAAAAAAACTCTATGGGCCAGCATCATGAATAAATGGGTTTTACTTCAACAAGGACAACAGCCCCCAGCGCTGGCGCCAGATGAATTTATTTTACTGGCAATGGCACAAGGGGGGATCTTGCGTGTTATGTATCGCTTTGTGAAAAACATACGGGGTAATATTGCCGGGTATTTAATCCATGACCACACCACCCTAGCGGCCCACGACTGGCATAGCAGCTCAACGCCAGCACTACCCTACTGGGTGAAACTTAGACAGCAACCAAGAATCAAGACAGCGCCACAACGGCCCGAGCTTAATTTGCATTAAAGGTTTTACCTGGTTGACTACCGGCAAACCGGTAATATAAAACCGCCAATATAGCCAGTCAGACCGCCAATAGACCTTGAGTGTTAAATAGGTACAACCAAGAAATAACAAGGGCTATAAATGATTTTGCGGTTTTCTAGTATGGAACACCCCAAACACAAAAAGTAATTTTTAGACAATCATTTTACAGGCCATATGCCTTAAAAAGCAGGCCGTGGCTTTTGGGTTTAAAAAAGGTACAAACCATAAGTCACAAGGGCTAGAGACTGTTTTGGCGTTTTCTCACGTGGAAAAAGCCAAATCAGAAAAAATAGCGCAAAACGAAACATAGTTAAGACACAGAGAATCAATAGAAAACCTATAAGCCAATAACCGCAAGCGCTTTAGAGATATTCGGCATATTCGAAGTTGGAACACGCCAAACAGAAAGCGAAGGCACTATGCAGGCTTTGAAAATACTATTGCAGCCACCTAAGCCAGATGAGCAAAGGCCTCGGCTAGAATGAGCAGGTTTACAATACGGAATACTGCAAAGCACACGCAACAGCACAGCCAATCAGTTAAGTGATAACTTATGTATGGCTTATTGATGAAGTATCGACACTGGCTAGGCTACTGTAGCAGAACCCACTACCCTACCAGCAGCCACACACACCACCATAAGCACAGCAGTAAGGCTGTAAGGCTGTAAGGGCGCTTATCATGCCCTGCTAACGCTAATCAATTAGTGATTGAACTGACCAAAACACAGCAGCAATCTAAGGCGGCTAGCGCTTACTCAAACAAATTTAATTAATGTGACACCACACTGCTTAGCATTAAAGTTTTTAACCGCTTCTGGTTGATTACAGGCTGAAATAACTGCCAAAAAGAGGACGCTGGCAACGGGAGGGGGGGATCAAATCTCTACTGGCTCAACCAGCTGTACCGCCCCTTAAGTCAGATTTTTACGGCCGCGAAATTAAAAGTTTGATCCCGCTTCTAACCAAAAAAGCCAGATAAGAACAAAGGGGTTCGCTAAGGTAAACCAATGGAAAATAAGCGGAAATTAACCGGTGAAATGCTTTGTTTTATTATTTTTTAGCAGTAGCATGACCTAAAAAGCGAGGTGTTCGATGTTACAACGAGGCAGAAAGCAAGCTAACCGCTTACCAGGCGAAACAGATCGCCGGTTATATCTCGACAGACTTCGGGCCGCCGCTGATCATGGCGATGTAAACGCTATGGGCTGGCTAATTCTTCTTTCAAAGAATAAAGCGACTAAGAACCATGACGCCAAGATCGCAAATTAAAAGCATTCGTGATTATGAACAATTTTTGAGATCCAGAGGCTTTAGCAAAAAAGAAGCTTTATTGCTTGCCTCCGCTTACAAGTTATTAATACAGCGTGAAAACCGGCCACGGGGAACTGGTAAGGTATCACAACAGACCTTAATTACTAAGTAGTGGCCGGCGCTCCAAAAGTTTACTTAGTATAGTTGTAAGGCAGGAACCAACGGCGAGACGCTGGGCCGGTTCCAATTTAATCACTATGCGCGATGTTTAGTGATTGCTTTTAGGAATGTGCGCGATGCAATAGGCCTGAAAGATTGAGGAAAAACAATCAAATTCAATTTTTTAGGAAAAAACTTCATGAACAAATCAATTCAAAAATTAGGCTTTATGCCAGCAACACTTCAAACTAAATCAGCTGAAGACGATCAAGTTAAGGCTATTGCTGAAAAGATTAACCTTAAAGTATCTGAAATGAAGGAAAAGCAATCAGAACTAGAAACGCGTCTTAATCAGTTTGAAAAAAAAGCTAACCGCCCAGGTGTACCCGGTACTAGTACCAAGGCTAGCAAATCATTAGCAAGCGACGCATTAAGTAAGTACATTCGTAAAGGCGATGCAAGCGCATTAGACGAGCTAGACACCAAAGCAATGGCAACAAGCTCAGATACAGACGGCGGTTATGCAGTTCCTGACATTATTGCTCAGGAATTGGAAAAGCTAGAATATCAGTCATCTGCAATTATGCGCTTGGCGACGGTAGTCGAATCAGAAACAGGCACTTATAAAAAATTGGTTAATTTGCGCGGTACCGGTGCTGGATGGGTCGGTGAAACTGACGCAAGGCCAAACACCGGTACGCCTAAACTTGCCTCAGTTGACATTAAACTTGGCGAGCTGTACGCGAACCCGCAAGCAACGCAACAGATGATCGATGATGCTGCTTTCAATGTTGATCAGTTTATTACTGAGGAAGTAGGCGAAAAATTCTCAGACCAACTAGGTGAAGCCCTGATCAGTGGTGATGGCACTAACAAGCCTAAAGGTATTCTTACTTACGCTAGCACAGCCGAAAAAGATAACGTCCGCGAGTTTGGTACTTTGCAATTCGTAGAGACAGCCGCGGCCGCTTTGATTACTTTTGATGATGTCAAAGCATTGCGGTCATCATTAAATGCAAAATATCGCACCGGTGCAGCCTTTGTAATGAATGACACAACGGCGCTGATCTTAAGCCTTATTAAAGATGGTAATGACCGCTATATGTGGCAAGAAGCTGTTTCAGCAGGTGAACCGGCAACGCTGTTCGGTTACCCGGTAGAAATTGACGAAAATATGCCAGATATTGCAGCCGGTTCAGTGCCTGTAATGTTTGGCAACTTGTTACGGGGCTATCATATCCCGCGTCGGTTTGATATTCGTATGTTACGTGATCCGTATACCAGCAAACCCTATGTAAATTTTTACACCACACAGCGGATCGGTGGTGGCGTAGTTAATAGCGAATGTATTAAGCTGTTAAAAATTAAATCAGCATAGATAATCTTTAACAGATCTTCTAAAAGGCCGGTTTATGTAACTGGCCTTTTTTATTGGGGTTAGCTAATGTCAAAAACGATGGTTCATGGTGGCCAACTATTAAAAACAGTTAGACGTAAGCTGGGTTTAACTCAGGAAGAGCTGTGCGAACTTGCGGATCTTAAGGTGAGAACATACCAACGCTGGGAAAATAAATTATCAGAACCTAGCTTTAGCACTGTTTGTAATATTTGCCGTAATGCTTTCAATATGTCGCTATTAGATGCGCTTAAATTTGCAGATCTCACATTATGAATATAAAAGATTTAAGACGACTGCTTTTCGATTGGGGTAATTACTGGGCCAAAATGGAAAGGCCTTTAGGTTATAGCCGTGTGTCAATCACAGCGGCACTTGCTGAATCGGCAAGAACTGGCATATGGACAACAGCAAAAGACAGAGGCCAGCTTCATATGGCCGATAATTTAAAAACACCGAGCTGGGTTTTAGAGCTGGATGAGATTATGAACAAGCTATCGCCAGATGAACGCAGAGCAATTAATTTACGCTACATCAAGAAAGCAAAGCTATGTAAAGATAAAAGCAAAATCGTTTTAAGTGCAGAAGTTCATATCTTGTCTGAATTATGAAATATTTTGAAAAAAATAAAAAAAAATAAAAATAATTTTTTTCCACACCTTAAGGCTGTTTTATTGGGGGTTCTTATGGGGGTATTAATTAAAATAAAAATTAATTAACCCTTCAAAAACAGCAGCTTAATGTTTATTTTCGGTCGTTCTCGTACCGACCAATAAATTCTTATTAAAAGCCAGTTAGCTTAAAGCGAGCTGGCTTTTTTTATATCTGCGGTTTGTCGCTCACCCTTTTAGCTATTATGCCGCTTTATTTGCTGTCGTAAGTGCTTTAAATTGCAGAGCCAATGCTCATTAATGCCGGTAAAAAGATGCATCACGCGGCCGTAGTATGCTTGCCCCCTAGAAATTAATGACGCTAACGATGACGACATTTCTAGCGCTTGTTAACACAACGCCAAGCCTAAACAGTCGCTATTGCCCCTATTTTTAAAACACCTTGTCGCGTTTTATTGCCGATTGGTCCCTACTTTAAAATTAAAGTGATCGGGCAGCATCATACTACTGTAGGATTAGTTAGTCCCTAAATTGGTAAACCCTCATCTTCATAGGAGTACAATACCGTGTTAACTATTCTCAAAGCGAAACTCCCTGCAACCTTACTTTGTTTATTCCTTGCTGCCAGTGCCCACGCTGAACCCTTTACGTTAGCACCGCTGCCTTATGCTGCAGATGCACTTGCACCGGTTATCGATAAAGACACCATGCAAATTCACCATGGCAGGCACCATCAAGCCTATGTGAATAACTTAAACGCCCAAGTAGCAAGCACCCCAGAGTTAGCCTCACTGTCACTTGAAGCGATGATGTCGCAAATATCACGCTTTAATACGGCGGTACGAAACAATGGTGGTGGTCATTATAATCATCAACTTTTTTGGCAATTAATGGCGCCACAGGCTGATGTTGGCGAGCCTTCAGCGGCCTTAAAAAAAGCCATCGAACGTGATTTTGGCTCTATCGATGCCATGCAAAAGTCGTTTAATCAGGCAGCAGCTACCCGTTTTGGCTCTGGTTGGGCATGGTTAATCGTGGATAAAGAGCACAAACTGCAGGTAACATCGACAGCTAATCAAGACAACCCCTTGATGGATGTGGTGGAAGTGCAAGGTACCCCCATACTTGCGCTGGATGTTTGGGAGCATGCCTATTATTTACAGTATCAAAACAAGCGTGGTGATTACGCTACGGCTTGGTGGACTATTGTGAATTGGCATAAGGTCAATGAGTTATATCGTAATGCCACCGAGCAAACCAAAGCTCATTAAGCCTTGATATAGCATTTTAAATACCGCCTAGGTGGCTATCGCTTAGGCGGATAAAACACTTTGTTATCACAGCCCTCACCTACGATGAGATCTTTGCTCGCGCATTTGCGAATAAAGCCAGAATGCGACTACAACCCCCAAAGCGGATCAGAGTAAATCACGGTAACTCTCTCGAAAAGCGCAACAGCTAAACGCATACTTCTAAGAATATGCCCCGCTCTTGCGGCGAGGCAACTGAATACTGTTGAGCAAGGTGTTTAGAAGAAGGGTATATCAAGTGCTCGTTATCTGACTCTGAAGGTTTCGAACAATCTAACAAAACAGTTTTTTGCAGATCTAGCGACCGCTGGCTTTAAAGCTTATTACGCTTGATGTTTTACTGTACGCAAGATACTTGCATTTACTTTGTTAAGCGTAAACACAACAATACCCCCTGTGACAAAAACAGCAATTAAGTCCTGCGGATCAAACACACCGGTTCCCACAACGGGCTGTAAACACTCATAAGTTGCGCAACCACATGTGATCCAAAATGCCGATTCGGGTGCTTTAGTTATCCAGTCTTTTGCTAAACCGATTAATAAAAAAATTGAGGTAATGGTTCCGGTAATACTTGGCAGATAATCTGCCAAACCAAAATCGGCTATTTGATTGGCGTATACCCAATCTCGATAATAGCTATCACCGATAGACGTTAACACTAAAAAACTCATTCCAATTAAAATGAACATGCAGCGAACTCTAGCCATACCATCCTCGGAATGAAAAATACTATTGATTGCACAACGAAATAAAACTGTAGTAACACCACATATAGCTTTACCGAAAACAAACAATTTTAAAAGGCAATTAAGCATTAAATTTACTTTGTTCTTACCATAACCATTAACCTTTTCGCCATTGGCTATAAATTTTCTTTTGGATCCTTAAAAAAGTGCCTCGTCGTTAGATGAATTATTTCAAGGCGATAGTCACCAACAAGCTATAGAAGCTAAGCAAATACCTCAACGGATATTCACTCCCTTTGCAGCGAGCCGGCTGATCATCATTGGCCAAGGTTTTAAGAAAACGGGTGTTTGAGTGCGGCGACGAAGCAAAGCGCGAGTTACGTTTTCGCCTTGGACAACGTATGAGCAGTCAGGCTTTCGAGCGAAATTGGGCATTTTCTTTGGATACTTTCTTTTGGCGACACAAAAGAAAGTATCTCGCCAACGGAGAAAACGTTAAGCTCTGCTTAAAAAAAGAGCTCGTTATCTGCCCCCAAAGGTTATGCTCAGCCATTTCAGCCAGATCATGCACATTCATTCTTTTTAATAGAACTATTCGCTTCTTTTATTCTAATATTATTACCCTGTTTAGAATGATACCGTGCTGAGTAGACTTAATTTCTGCATTGTTAAGGAGTACAACATGGCAAAAGTACTGAAGGCAACAACACATGATTTAGGTGGCTTACAGGTAAAAAGAGTGCTGCCTCACCAAGATAAAAAAATGGTTGGGCCTTTTATATTTTTTGACCAAATTGGCCCACATGATTTTCCTGCTGGGCAAGGTATCAATGTGCGACCGCATCCACATATTGGCCTAAGCACACTGACTTATTTGTTCGAAGGCAGTATTTTGCATAGAGATTCGTTAGGACATCATGTCGAAATACATCCAGGAGATGTCAACTGGATGACAGCAGGTAAAGGCATAACCCATTCCGAGCGAGAAACCTTTGAAGTAAGAGCGAACAAGCACGCCATTAATGGCTTACAGTGCTGGATCGCACTACCAGAGCAGATGGCTGAACTTGACCCCTCTTTTACTCATGTAAAAAAACAGCAACTACCCCACCTCATTCACGAGGGTGTTATGATGCGGCTCATTGTCGGCGAAGCTTACGGCATGAGTTCACCCGTTAAAACTTACTCGCCAATGTTTTATATCGACATAACGGCAGATAAAAACAGCAAAATTGCCAGACCTCATCCAACGTATGAAACCGCGATATTCCCTATTAGCGGAAAAATAGACATTAACGGAGTAACCTATGGTGCGGGTGAGTTTGTCTTGCTCGATGATATCGACTCTGAAATGACGGTTCTGCAAAGCGGACGATTTATCATGCTAGGAGGCGGAAAATTTACTGTAACCCCTTATTTGCACTGGAATTTTGTATCTTTCAGTAAAGCGCGGATAGAGCAAGCAAAAGCGGATTGGCAAAATGGCAAATTCCCCAACGTCATCGGCGACGATAAAGAGTATATCCCGCTTAAAAAATAACCCTCAACGTTAAGTATCTAACTTCGAGGGTGTGTAATAAATAGGATTATAAACACCTCAACATGTGCTTTAAAAAAGACAAGTACAATGCATATTACTTGACCAACTTATTGAGTTTCCGGCGAGTTTAAGCGGGTTGTTTAAAGCACGTGTTAGGGTTCATTGCATTTCACCAGAACACTGACAACGCCGCCTTCGCCGTAGTACGACAGCGACTCTTGGATAATGGTACAAGCCTGATTTCCAGCAATTTTTTGCTCAATTTCTGTTTGCACAAAATTGAAATAGTCTTCTTTCTCTTGGGCATCATTTACACTTGAAAAAATAAATTTAGAGTAATGATAAAAATATTTACCCTTTCCATATTTCGATGAATGCACCGATTTTGCTCTTGGATCAAGCTCAGCAAAATACGATAAGCGAGTGCATCCACAAAGAACAATAAAGGCAACCAATGTTATTGTAGGGTAATTTTTCATTCCAGCAGCCTAACGCAGCCAGCCAAGGCCGAAAAGCAATGCAGCAGATTTGAGGTGCAGCGAACAACGGCAGCGTTGCTAACTGGCCTTATTAAATGCCATTAGCGCTGTTGCACTCTTTTTGCAGGCTGAGTCACGATCAAGTAAATGATGTAGCTAAGTAACGGAAAAAATACAACCGCTAAAGACCAACCAAACTTTGCACCACCGTGGGAACGGCTTGATAGGATCACATGCATCAATGGCAAAACCATTATGATTAAAAAATGCCAAATACTTATTCCACCCATCATAAATTTAATCCTAAATTAAGTTGAAAATTAAAATCTTTCGCAAGACTACTATTAATTTAATCTCCCGCGCAGGCGTGCGAACGTGTCAGCGCCGCAGGTGCCGTAAGCCGAATGAAGCAGATTGTTAGCTGCCACCCGTTTTCCTTGAGAGTACACAGATGTAGATACTTGATAAGTGTCAGCCGCGAAACAGGACGCCGACGCCAGTAAAGTAGTAACCAGTAAACTTGCCTGAATTTTCATTTTAACTTCCTTGTGTTGTGAAGGTGAAACACCGCTAACGCCCAAGTTTAGCGCGGAAAGCCGCGCAGCGGGTTGACGTCGCAGACAGCGCTTTTTGCTGGCGATAAAATTTGTTTGTTATGCGCCTTGCTCACAATTCCAACTAATACCATAATTAGGTATCTTTTGGTATCCGAAGAGCTACACATGGCCAAGAACACAAGTATAACTATTGGAGAACACTTTGAGGGCTTTATTGCAAGCCAGATCCAAAGTGGGCGTTACGGCTCAGCGAGTGAAGTTATTCGCTCAGCGCTACGCTTACTCGAAAACCAAGAAACCAAACTTAACTCACTTCGTCAACTACTTGTCGAAGGCGAACAAAGCGGTGACGCAGAATATGACCTCGACAGCTTTATCAATGAACTTGATAGTGAAAACTCTCCTTGAAGCCATTTAATCTCACCGTTGCTGCTAAAACCGATTTGCGAGATATCGCATTATTCACCCAGCGTCGCTGGGGAAAAGAGCAACGAAATATCTATTTAAAACAATTTGATGATTCATTTTGGCTTTTAGCAGAAAACCCCGACATCGGTAAAATATGCGATGAAATCAGAATCGGATATCGTCAATTCTCTCAAGGTAGCCACGTCATCTTTTATCAACAGATCGGCAGCCAACAAATTAAAATCATCCGTATTCTTCATAAGAGTATGGATGTTAATCCGATACTTGGCGCAACGCAAAGCTTTGGGGCGGTAAAAGCGCAGCGTAAGCCGTCCCAGCCGCGTTAGCGGCGACAATAGCGCCTTGTTAGTGTTTTAAAAGCCGCTCAATAATTAGGGTAAGTTCACCAACTACTAATTCAGGCTCGTCAAACTGCACAAAATGACCACTCATCTCTGTTAACACGGCCCGCCCTTGTGGAAAAGCTTCGGCCCATTGTTTCCATGTCTCACCCCACTTTAATACACCTTGATCACTAGCAAGCAAGTGCGGAGGATTGGGATTTTTTTTGATGGAGGCAATAACAGTAACTGGCATGTCTTTGATCTGTGGGTAGTTCGGTAAAGGTCTCTTACTCCAAAAATCTAAGTAGTTGTTTGACATACCATTTTCCATATCAGCAAGCTTTACCGCAGCAATTTCTTTGTTAGCCTGCTCTAAATTAATAGCCCGCATAATATCCACATCATGCTCCGAAGACGGATCAAGCATAAGTAGTGCCTGTATTTGAGCAGGGTAAGCCACTGCAAAATCTCGAGCTACATTACCGCCATAAGAATGAGCAATTAAAATGACAGGCTGCGTAATCCCTAAATTTAGTAAAAGGTTGCTGGCATAATGAGCATACTCGTCAGAAGTAAAATGACGCTTTATTTTAGTTGAATTGCCATTACCTACCCTTGAGTAGCGAATAACTGTCGCTTTCTCAGCAATTTTATAGAAGACCGGATCCCAGTCAGATAGACCAGCACCAGCTCCGCTTTCCAGCAGGACTGTATACTCACCACTGCCAGCGATTTCATATTCCAGCTCAAAGTCCCCAACCTTTGAAAGCTTCGGTTCTGCGACCACAGAAAAGGACAACACAAAGAACGATAACAAAATGAATTTCAAAAAATCTCCTTAAAACACTAACGCTTTACTCACCGGAAAATTGGAAGCGCCAGCGAGTAATTTTTCCGGTGCAGTAACTTGTTAGCAGCAAACACCAAACCTTCGCGGCTTGCTGCTACGCGATGTTGACCGAAGCAACTGCACCCATAAATTAGAAACCTAACCAGCCAAGTGCGATACAGCGAAATGACTGGAACCTTAAAACTTGCTGCAAGCGGAGCAAATGAACCAAAGGAACAACGCTACCGCCCTCGCCGCCAGCGACTAACCCACAAACTGGCGGACTTTACGTTTTGGCTTACCCGGTAAGAAAACGAAACGAGAGCAATGCCAGAACAGAAAACCTATACAGCCACAACAACCCGAAAGCTGCTAACGCCCAAATTTAGCGCGGAAAACCGCGCAGCGAGTTGACGTCGCAGCCAGCGTTTTTTGCTGGCGATAAAATTTGATTGTTAGCACGGGAATTAAACACCTTAACCCGAATTGCATTAACTAGCACAACGCAGCAGCAAATGACGAAATAGCCAGTAAATACCATATAGATATCATCTGTTATTACCGCGCCTAAAATGGATGCCATATACAAAAGAAAGCTGCTTACTATGGCAGAAAAGGCTAAACAATTAACGAGATGGCTTCTGTCTGTAGTTAGTGCAACAAAACCTAACCCCAGAGCAACAATAACAAACTGAATATAGTTGGCTGGTATAGTACTTTTGATCAGTAACTCGACGATAAACACAACACCATAAAATATGAAATGTAAAAGTGCTGCATAATCAGCCATTTTCTTGGTAGTCATCGTAACTCCCTGTAATAGTGCTAACAGCTTAATAGTTTGGAGCGCCCATTATTTCTAACCATGTAAACGCCCTTCTATTTTTTGTTAAATAGTTAAACTATCTAACAACATCGCGTAAATCAACAGATTTTCTCTCGCTCTTTTAAACTGATTGTATAAAGCGTGTTTTAAACTTGCAATTTACTTGATAACAATAAATTCACCTAAAACTGTATATACATACAAGCTTATATATTTTAAAGCGCCGAATATTTCTTTTGCCTTTTGGCAATAGCTAACCGAGTTTATGCACACGTATCGTGATGACAAAAGAACCGTTGGTGCTTGTCGATTTCGCCGTTGGCGAGAGGCTTTAAAAACTATCTGAGAGCTCGGTATCTGACGCCAAAGCTATCGCTTAGCATAAAGCTTCAGCAGGAACAGGCGGTAGATAGCTCGGTATCTGACGCCAAAGGTTTTTGCCCCCGAAGGTTGTGCAACACACTGCAGATAGCTTTGCCCTAACCCATTGCAGCCATCAGCTCACTATTCAAAGCTTCAAGCTTTAAGGTACACTGCGTTTTTTTAAAAGCTGGGAATGGTTATGGCGCTTAAAGCGACAGTGTGCAAAGTACAATTGCAAATTGCGGATATGGATCGGCATTACTACGCCGATCACAGTTTAACCTTGGCGCAGCATCCTTCTGAAAATAACGAACGATTAATGGTGCGATTACTGGCTTTTGCCCTTAATGCCAATGAAACCTTAGGTTTTACCAAAGGGCTCAGCGGTAGTGAAGATGAAGCAGAGTTGTGGGACTTAGGTTTAGATGGTGTAATTGCGCATTGGGTTGAGTTTGGTCAAGTTGATGAGAAATGGCTAAGAAAAGCCTGTAACCGCGCTAAAAAGGTAACACTATATTGCTATGGTGGCCGCGTTGTTCCAGTGTGGTGGAAAGCCAACAGCGCGGCGTTAGCTCGCTATCAAAATTTAACCGTTATCGATATTCCTGAACAAGCAGTAGCGGATATGGCTAAGCTGTTTAACCGTAATATGCAAATTCAATGTAATATTAGCGAAAGCCAAATTTGGTTATCTGATGCGACGCAAAGCGTGTTAATTGAACCGGAAGTGTTGCAGCAAGGCTAAGTTGTTACGCCATGGCATGAACGTCGCCATGGCGCTATTTCGCTATTTCGCTATTTTTAACTTACTACCCAAGATCTTAAGTTAAACGCGGATCGGTGGTTGCAATGGCAGCTTGTTGTTTATTTTCAGCATAAAAGGCCTGCAGCGCCGGGTATTCGTCTAATTCTAACAGTTCTCTAAAGATTACCCAGTCTAGTAAGCTGTAAAGTGACATCGCGACATAATTCCACTCTGCAAACTCATGGTTTTGCGCTTGTTGCTCTAGCACGAACATCGAAGCGGCAATACGTTGTTTTTGTATATTAAAAAACAACCGATCTTCATTAGTATCTAAGCCACTGCGCGTCGATAAAAACAACGTAACCAATGAATCATTAATGGCGTTAATCACCGTTAATTGATTCTCTTGATACCAGCTTAAGGCGGGTAATGATAAAACCGTGGTGAGGTAACGGTAAATAACCCCTGAATCGAACACCATTTGCCCGTCATGCTCGAACATCGGCACTTTGAGTGTCGGGTTCAACGCTAAAAGCTTTTCACGATCGCCTTCTGCAAAGATTTGCATATCAACAAACTCATACGGCTGTGCCGCCAGTAACAAACGAATGCGCCGCACATAAGGTGAGGTTTGTGAGCCATATAATTTCATTTCACTTCCTTTAGAGCTGTATTGAGCTAATAAAAAATCATTTTTTATGCATTTAAAACACAGAAACTAACCACAATGCCTAGCACACAGTTGCCAGACTATGCAGTTTTATTGCATAATCATTGCGCTTCATTTTTGCTTTATAAGCTTGCGCCCACCTGATACGTGGGCTTTTTATTTTTTAGATCAGCCACCTTTATGATCATGACTGATGCGGCTGGCAACCGCCCCCGTTTGTTCTTTGTACTTCGCATCCAGCCGTTTATTGTAAGGTCTGGCAGCAGGGCCGGTCATCAGTTCAAAGTTTAACGCTCCTATTTTCATATTAGGGCGTAAAGCTAAGGGTAACTTACCACTGTTGTAAAACTCTAAAACGATATTACCTGACCAGCCCGGATCAATGCGATGTGCCGTCACGTGCACCATTAAGCCTAAGCGCGCTAGCGACGAACGGCCATCCAACCAGCCAACAATATCATCAGGCAAGGTCACTGACTCTAAGGTTACACCAATAGCTAATTCACCAGGATGCAGAATAAATACCCCATCATCGGCTAGCACGATCTCATCGCTCATAACGGAATGTAACGCCGCATCCACCTCGGCACGGGGGCCACTTAAATCGATGTAAGGTGCGGCATGCGCCACAAAAACTCGAAACTTATTACCCAAACGAATATCGACACTCACGCCACTGATCATATCAACATCGGGGGCTGGCGTGATGCAAATTTTGCCGTTGGCTAGGTAGCGCTCTATATCGCGGTCACATAATCTCATGTCTAATCATCCGTTATTTTAATTTCAACCGAAGCGTGCTCCGGTAATTCACCGCTTACCCGCTGTAATAGCGCCAAGCTAATATCATGATACAAAGCGGCCATGGCCGCGTCGCCTTGTGTTAACGCCACGCCCAGATCCGACTGCTGACGAATACTCCCTTGCAAGGGTAATTGCCCTAGTACCGGGACTTGATGGCGCTCAGCCAACCTTAGCCCCCCAGCACTACCAAATACATCATCATGCGCACCACAGCTTGGGCAAAGGTAAAAGCTCATATTCTCAACTAAGCCCAGTACAGGAATAGACACTTGGCGAAACATACTAATGGCTTTTTGGGCATCGGCCAGTGCTAAATCTTGGGGTGTAGTCACCACAACCGCGCCGGTTACCGGTAACTTTTGTGACAAAGTTAACTGAATATCACCGGTGCCTGGGGGTAAATCAATTAATAAAACATCTAATTCCGGCCAAATCGTTTCGTTAATCAGTTGCAGCAAAGCTTGGCTTGCCATTGGGCCACGCCAAACACTGGCATCCTCGGGATCCACTAAAAAACCAATAGATTGCAATGTTACCCCATGCTGCTGTAGGGGTTGCATTAATTTATTGTCGGGCGAGCTTACCTTTTGCCCCGTTAAGCCAAACAAGGTAGGTAAAGAAGGGCCATAAATGTCGGCATCAAGCAGGCCGGTGCGCACACCCGCGTTAGCCATCGCCATGGCCAAATTTGCAGCCGTTGTCGATTTACCCACGCCACCTTTGCCCGACGCGACCAAAATAACCGTGTGGATCGCTTTAAATACCGGGGCCTGTTGGCGAATTGCCAACAACGCGTTTTGCCAAGGCTCAGCCTGTGGTGTTTGGGTTACTGCTGATTTTTTCAGCCAATTAAACATCGAGACTCCTCAAAAACCAAAAAGGGTGGCATTTTTCCCAGCAATCTGACAATGCCGGATGCGATTTAATAGCGGCTATAGTATCATTAGCGCATATATTTTCAGTCATTTATGTAAGAGCGATCTTTAATGTCAACACGGAAAATTCTGATCACCAGCGCCCTGCCGTATGCAAACGGCCCCATCCATCTTGGTCATTTATTGGAATATATCCAAACCGACATTTGGGCCCGCTTTCAGAAAGCACGTGGCCATCAATGTTATTACGTGTGTGCCGATGATGCCCACGGCACACCGATTATGCTTAAAGCGCAGCAGCAAGGCATTAGTCCTGAGCAGATGATTGCGCAAACCAAAATTGAACACAGTACTGACTTTGCTGACTTTGGCGTGGCCTTTGATAATTATCATTCTACGCACAGTGAAGAAAATCGCGAGTTTGCCAATACCATTTATAACCGCTTAAACGCTGCGGGACATATTAAACGTAAAGTCATTAGCCAGTTATACGATCCACAAAAATCCATGTTTTTACCGGATCGTTTTGTCAAAGGCGATTGCCCTAAGTGCGGCGCACAAGATCAAAATGGCGATAGCTGTGATGTCTGCGGCGCAACCTATAGCCCAACAGAAGTTAAAAATCCTCGGTCGGTTGTGTCAGGCGCAACGCCCATATTAAAAGACAGTGAACATTACTTCTTTGACTTACCGGCCTTTGCAGAGATGTTGCAAGCCTGGACGCGTAGCGGTGCCCTGCAGGATGAAATGGCCAATAAACTACAAGAGTGGTTTAAAGATGGCCTCCAAATGTGGGATATCAGCCGTGATGCGCCTTACTTTGGCTTTGAAATTCCAGATGCGCCAGGTAAGTTTTTCTACGTATGGTTAGATGCCCCCATTGGCTATTTAGCCAGCTTCAAAAATTTGTGCGATCGCATCAATGTCGATTTTGACAGCTTCTGGGCACCCGGTTCAGATGCCGAGGTTTATCATTTTATCGGCAAAGATATTATTTATTTCCACAGCCTGTTTTGGCCTGCCATGTTAGAGGGCGCGGGCTTTCGCAAACCCAACGCGGTTTATGCACATGGTTTTGTCACGGTAAATGGCGCGAAAATGTCAAAATCGCGCGGCACCTTTATCAAAGCACGTACCTATCTAGAGCACTTAGATCCTGAATACCTTCGCTATTATTTTGCCAGCAAATTAACCAGTGGTATTACCGATCTCGATTTAAACCTCGAAGATTTCACGCAAAAAGTGAATGCTGATCTCGTCGGCAAAGTGGTCAATATCGCCAGTCGCTGTGCCGGTTTTATTAGTAAGCGCTTTAATGGCACCTTGTCGGCAACGCTGGCCGAGCCAGAGCTGTATCAAGATTTTATTAATGCCGGTAGCAGCATTGCGCAAAGCTATGAGCAACGTGAATTTGCGAAGGCCATTCGCGACATTATGGCGCTTGCTGATCGTGCGAATCAATATATTGATGCCAAAGCGCCTTGGGTATTAGCCAAAGACGAGAGCAAACAACAAGAAACGCATGATGTTTGCTCTATGGGTTTAAACTTATTCCGCGTGTTAATGCATTATCTTAAGCCGGTGTTACCGAAAATGGCCGCGGATAGCGAAGCCTTTTTAAATACCGAACTGCTGTGGCAACACTACCAAAGCCCTTTATTAAATCATGCGATTAACCCGTTTAAAGCCTTAATGCAGCGTGTCGATCCGGTTAAAGTGCAAGTCATGGTTTCGGCGTCTACCGAAAACTTACAACCCACAGCAGATGCCAGCAGCACAGCCGCAAAAGCGAAAGCGCCTGCTGCTGCGCCAATAGCAAGTGCAGAGCGTGAACCGATTAGCGACACCATCAGCATTGATGATTTTGTCAAAATCGATTTGCGCGTAGCCAAAATTATTGCCGCCGCGCCGGTTGAAGGCGCTGACAAGTTAGTGCAATTAACCTTAGATATTGGCGCGGGTGAAACCCGTCAGGTATTCGCAGGCATTAAAGCGGCCTATACTCCAGAAAGCCTCGTCGGTCGCCAAACGGTGATGGTCGCTAACTTAGCTGCACGCAAAATGCGCTTTGGTTTATCTGAAGGTATGGTGCTCGCAGCGGGGCCTGGCGGCAGTGATATTTTCTTGTTAAGCCCAGATGACGGTGCTCAGCCCGGGATGCGCGTTAAGTAACGCGTAACACAGTTCAACACTTAGAGGTAAAGGATGCCATCGCCATTTCGCAGTTTTTCGTCGCTGTTTTCCACCACGCTGATTATGGTGTTGGGAGCCGGCCTACTGACCACCTATTTAGCGTTGTCATTAGCCCGCGATGGTGTCGAGCAACTCTGGATTGGTGGCATGATGTCGGCTTACTATTTCGGTCTGGTTGCGGGCTCCAAAGTAGGCCACAAACTCATTGCCCGGGTGGGTCATATTCGCACCTTTGTGGCCAGCGCCAGTATTGTAACGGCCTCGGCTCTGTGCCACGCACTTACCGATACACTCGAAATTTGGTTACTGCTGCGTGTGCTCGTGGGCACCGGCATGATGTGTCAGTATATGGTGCTAGAAAGCTGGCTGAACGAACAAGCCGATAGCTCACAACGTGGCTCAGTGTTTGCGGGTTATATGATTGTGTCTTATCTTGGCATGGTAGGCGGTCAAACGCTGTTGTCGTTCTTTCCACAGCTGGGAATAGAGCCGTTATTACTGGTTGGTATCTGTTATGCGCTGTGCATTGTACCTATTGCGCTCACTCGGCGCATTCACCCACAGCCGCTGCATCCTGCACCGCTTAAAATCATGGCGTTTTGGCGTAAAGTACCGCAATCACTCACCACCATTTTAATTGCGGGAGGGATCTCCGGTTCGTTTTACGGTTTAGCGCCAGCCTTTGCGGCGGGTATTGGCCTTAGCAATAGCGAAGTAGCCAGTTTTATGTCTGCCACTATTTTAGCCGGCTTATTAGCGCAGTGGCCGATGGGTAAGCTATCGGATCGGATCCCACGAAGTCGTCTGGTCCGGATCAATAGTGCTTTATTAGGCCTGATTGTGTTAGTGATTGCCTTAGTCCCCCTTAACACCCTGCTGTTGTTAGCGGCGACCTTCTGTTTTGGGATCCTCGCCTTTACTTTATATCCGCTGGCGACAGCCATGGCCAACCAGCGCATTGAACAAAGTGAGCGTGTCGCGCTATCCGCCACCATTTTGCTGACCTTTGGCATTGGGGCAACCTTAGGACCCTTAGTGGCCTCTTTTAGCATGCAGCTATTTGGTAATAGCATGCTTTACCTCTATATGGCGGTGTGTTGTGTGATCTTGTTCTTGCGCTTGGCGCGGGTGAATTACAATCAAAAAGTGGCGACCCGACTGCTATCCGAACAGCAACCTTCCGATTATCAACTGGCTTCGGGTGATTTAGTGTCATCGCCTTTAGCGGCCGCTTTAGATCCGCGAGTTGATGAAGAGCTGGTACAGCAACAAATGCGTGATGATGTTGAGCCGCTAGCAGAACAAAGCACGACAGCAAATGAAGCAACTGCAGAAGGCGTCGCCCAGTCAGATGTTGCCTCTGAGCCGACAGTGCAACACAACAGCTTTGTGCCCAATATCCAAGAAGATGCGCCCCCTTTTGCTCCCTCTGACAGCTTGGTAGAGCCGGAATCAACAACCACAAAACCCTAAGCACGAGTTGGCTCGGCTTAGGGCGCTTTGCTGGCTTAGTTCGAGATCACTATGGCTTTATTCCACAAGTTTTGGTTTTTGGTATGTAAAAAATAATCATAGGGATGCCAAAACTTCGGAATGAGCGGTGAAGCCATGCGCTCTTGGAAGTCGTAAACGAGCTTGCGTAAGATATCTAACAAACGCTCTTCAGGGATCACTTCAAGCTTTTTACGGGCTGGCGCAAAATATAAGTTATTTTCAATGCTTAACACGCAAGCTCGCGCAGACGCTTGGTACGTTAAACTGTAGGTCACAATACGACAAAACGGCTGGCGGAAATTGCTCGGATAAAGCCCGGCAACGATGGCGTATTCATAACGATCCATGTCGTTACCATCAGAGTCTTTTGGAATATAAGGCAAGCCATAACCTTGCGGAAACATCCCGACAATCCGCAAAAATCCCGCCACACTATTTTTACTAATTTTGCCAAGCTCAGCACTTTTATCTAGCGCCAAAGCGGCCTTTGGCAGATCTTCATAATTGTAAGATTGCTTGGTTGATAACACCATCGAGGTATAGATTTGCGGGATCCGCAGCACATTACCAATGCCCTCTTGCGGCCGGGCAGCTTGTTTCAGCAACAACAGCAATAACTCACGTTTTTGTTCTTCATCACGTACAAAGCGATCTCGCTCATCACGATCGCGTCCACGATAACGGCCCTTACTCAGTGCATGCTGCACATAAGTAAAGGCTTCATTGTAACTGTCTTGTAAAAAAGCATTGCGCTCATCCGCCTCGAGTTCACGAAACTCATCGAAGTTACCTTCAGGTCCTTTCAACAGCAATTGGCAGCTGGGATGACAACGGCCGATATCTTGTAAAATCGCCGCCATCAGCACCGTGACATGAATGTTATCGCGATAAGGATGGTGAATAGCATTCTCCGCGTAAGGGAGTTCTTTACTGGCTTGATAACATTCCATGATATACGGATGATCAATCAGACCGTCCATAACTAAACGGTCTAACAGGCGTAAACTGAGTAATGCTTTATAAAGATGGCGCGCTTTTTGGTTGGTCTTGGCGACCTGCCGGCCTTTAGTGGGCGACATTAATTGGATCGTACCGAGCATCTTGGCAGTTTGCTGGTTCGTATCCACAAAGGTGTCACTTTGGCATAGTTGTAATACATCATAACAAATCGCTTCTAGCTCGCTATAACGCTGAAATTTCGCCTCTTCAACTTGATTATTGAATTCTTGAGATTGGCTTTCGGCCTCTTTTAAATTGCGTGCTGTACCCTTACCTTTCGCGCCGCTTTGATTGTTTTCAAATAAATACAATTGCTGCTCTAACGCAGCAGCTTGCTTATCTTCTTGTGGCTTAGCGGCAAACCAGAGCACCGCTTGCTCATAAATTGAGTCTTTCAACGGACTATGGTTATAAATCCGCTCTATTAGCCTTTGCACCGTTTTTGCGTAGGTGGCCTTGCCAAAACTTACTGCCATGCGTATGTCGTCCTTTCACTTGGCGAAACACCAATCAATTTAAAACGTTAAAACCAATTTACCAATGGTTTGATTCGACGCCAGCAGTTGGTGTGCTTGCTCGACATCTGAGGCAACGAACTGTTGCTGGATCACCGGTGTAACCTTGCCGCTGGCCATATCTGCTGCAAAATCATTAATAAAGTCCGCAGTTAACTTGCCCTTGTAGGCTAAATCGCGATTACGTAAGGTAGAGCACCAGAGCTGGCCGCGTTTTCGAAATAACGGTACTAATTCGAATTCTGGCACCGTGCGCCCCCCCATCATCGCATAGATAATGATCTTACCATCTTGGGCTAATAAGGCGACGTCTTGATTAATATAAGGCCCGGCAACCGGATCTAAGATCAGATTGATGCCTTCTGGCCAAAACTGTTTTAACGCGTCACTAAACTGCTGCTGCCGATAGTTGATGGCATACTTAGCACCGAGCTTTAAACACGCCTCGGCTTTGTCTGCACTGCCCACCGTAACGGCACTGTGCAACCCTTTAGCTTTGGCTAATTGAATAGCAGAAGTGCCAACACCGCTGGCACCCGCATGAATAAGCACACGCTGGCCAGGTTGCGCTTGGCCTTCGGTAAATAATAATTGGTAAGCCGTTAGAAAGGTTTCTGCGGTTGCTGCGGCCTGAGCCATGGTCCAGCCATCCGGTACCGGCATGGCATGCGCTTCTGGCATCACCACATATTCGGCATAACCGCCACCATTGACTAAACCAAACACTTGCTGGCCCAGCCAAGCCTCTAAACGGGCATCCGCCACCGCTACCACGGTACCTGCTACCTCTAAGCCTAAAATGTCGCTATCGCCTGGCGGTGGCGGATACAACCCTTGGCGCTGCATCAAATCAGCACGATTAATCCCACAGGCTGCCACGTGAATTAATAGCTGCCCGGTCATTAATTCTGGTATGGCTTGGTTTTGCCATACTAAAACACTGTTTTTACCGGGTTGCTGTACCGAAACGGCATGCATTTGCTGGGGAATTGGCTTGTTCATAGCACTCCATACCGATAGCTGCACGAATTTACTTTAGCTTTGTCGGTCTCTTCTCTAAAATACGGTCTTTAGTCTAGCACAGCGTACTTAAAATCATGAATAGAACCGTAAACTTACCGACCATTGTCTTACAAGAAGGTCGTGAAAAAGCTTTAAACCGCCGCCATCCGTGGCTGTTTTCCAATGCCATCGATAAGGTGTTAAATACCCCCAATCGCGGCGACACGGTTGAAGTACTCAGCAGCAAAGGTGAGTGGCTGGCACGTGCCGCCTATTCACCGAGTTCACAAATTCGCGCCCGCATCTGGACCTTTCAACAAGATGAAGCGGTTGATGTTGATTTCTTTGTACGTAAAATCAGCCGAGCGTGGCAGATCCGTCAAAGTGTGTTTAATACCGTGGATACCAATGGCCTGCGCATCATAGCGGCCGAGTCGGACGATCTTCCCGGCGTTACTATCGATAAATTTGCCGATGTGTTGGTGGTGCAATTATTATCAGCGGGAGCGGATGCCAAACGCAAAATGCTGGTAAGCGCCTTGCAACAGGTTTTTCCTGAGCACAGTATTTATGAGCGTTCAGATGTTGATATCCGTAAAAAAGAAGGCTTACCACTGGTTAAAGGCTGGTTACATTTACCCCGCGAAAGCGGCGAAGTGCTCATTAAAGAGCACGGTATGACGCTGATTGTTGATATTGTTGAAGGCCATAAAACCGGTTTTTACCTCGATCAACGCGCCAGCCGTGCAGCCGTGCGTCGTTATGCGAAAGATGCCGAGATTTTAAACTGCTTTAGCTATACCGGTACCTTTGGCGTAGCCGCTTTATTAGGCGGTGCTCGTAATGTGACTAACGTGGATATGTCAGAATTAGCCTTAACCACCGCCAGCCGTAACGCCGAGCTTAATCACTTAGATGTGAATGCCCTTACCCATACACGGGCAGATGTGTTTAAGTTATTACGACAGTATCAAGAAGAAGGCAAAACCTTTGATATGATTATATTAGACCCGCCCAAGTTTGCGGATAATAAATCACAACTCAATGGTGCCTGTCGCGGTTACAAAGATATAAACCGCTTAGCAATGCAATTAGTTAAACCTGGCGGTTTACTCTTCACCTTTTCCTGCTCAGGCTTAATTGAAGAAACGTTATTTCAAAAAGTCGTGGCCGATGCGGCGCTGGATGCCAAGCGAGATTGTTTGTTTATCGAACGCTTACAACAAGACAGTGACCATCTAATTGCCAGCTTCTTTCCTGAAGGCTTTTACTTGAAAGGCTTAATTTGCAAAATCTATTAGGTCCGCTTGAGCTTTGCTGATTATTTGCAGAGAAGCGGCTTACAGCTCGGTATGACAGAGCATGTGAGTGTAATGTAATAGACAGAAGAAAATGTCAGCAGCAGTAACGTACCTGTTACTGTTGTTGGCATCAGCCAGTCAATAAAGTTGCTACGCCTTTATATTAAAAGGCCTAGCAACGTTATATAGCGACTGAGGGATTAACCGCTTTAGTTAAGCTCGATGAAAGCTAAACCCAAATTGTAGCTCTCTTCGCTGTCTTGGCTGCAACGCATTACCTTAGCAGTCGCATCAAGCGGCGGTACACTGGCATTCGGTGATTCTAAACGGATGCGGATTAAGGTGCCTAACTCAATCAACTCATCGGTTTCAACCGACATTCCCGAAGCACTTAAATCACGACAAACCCCATCTACCACTCGGGCGGCTTCTGGGTCGTTAATCATCAGCTTCACGTCAGCATTAACCATCATGCGGTAAAAATGCCGGTTATCATTCCTGTTTACCATAGCGATTTCCTTAAACTACTTAACCTTTATCTTAGCAAGCTTAACGCAGCCTGCAAGTATATTATTTAAGCTCTTGTACGGCATTAAGGATCCGCTTCGCCGAGATGGGATAAGGCGTACCCAATTGCTGCGCATGCTGCGATACTTTTAGCTCTTGTAGCATCCAACTTATCGCGCTTACAGCCTCAGGCAAGGGTTGCCCAGCAAATTTGCCAAGCAGTTGCAAATAAGCTTGTTCGGCATGTTGATATTCGTGCATTAACAAGCGATCTCGATTCGGATCGACCGGCAGTTTTTCTAAACGTTTTACCATAGCACTGAGATAACGCAGCAGATCATCCATGCGCGAAGCACCATGTTTTGTAACAAAGCCTTTAAAAATCAATTGCTCTAATTGGCTTTTCACATCGGCTTGCGCCTGATAATGCGCCAAATCGACTTTGCCCTTTAAACGCTTTTGAATTTCGTGATACTGGTTAAGGATCCGCTCAACCTGCAGCGCAATTTGCCGCACCCGTTCAGCTAAATCAGCACGTAAGCGCTCTTTTAGCTGCTGAAACGCGTTGGCATCTTGTACCGGCAGTGCTTGCGTAATTAACTCATCGGTGGCTGCCGCAATACAATCATCAATCAGCTCTAATACCTTACCAAACGGATTAAAGTACAAACCCAATTTGGCGCGGTTAGGTAACGTATCTTGTAAGTACTTCACCGGGGATGGAATATTTAATAATAATAAGCGACGCAAGCCTTTGATATGTTCTTGCTGCGCACGCTGCGGATTATCCAGCAGCCGAATGGCGACGCTATCGCCTTCATCAATTAAGGCCGGAAAGGCTTTAATTTCAAAACCCGCTTGCAGCTTGACATACTCTTGCGGTAAGTCACCAAAGGTCCAGTTCGTCAGCGCCGCCTGCTCAATGCCCTGCTCTGCCACTTCGCTAAGACTTTGCTGTACTTCACCTTGCAGCTGTTGTTTTAACAAAGCCAAGGAGCGTCCTTGCGCCACGAGCTTACGCTCATCGACAATTTTAAAATTCATCCGCAAATGCGCGGCTAAGCCTGACAGCTCCCAAGCATCTTCTGGAATAATCAGCCCCGACATTCGTTTTAATTTATACGTGACAACGTCTAACAGAGGGCCATCCTCTGGTTGAATGCTTTGCAACAAGGCATCTGCATAATTTGGCGCTGGCACAAAATTACGCCGCAAGTTTTTTGGTAACGATTTAATCAAGGCCACCAGTAATTCATGACGCAGTGCTGGGATCAACCAATCAAAGCCGGTATTTTCAACCTGATTCAGTAGCGCCAGCGGGATCAACACACTGACACCATCATCTGGTTCACCAGGTGCAAAATGGTATTCTAACGGTAAAGTTAAATTACCCTGCTGCCAGCTTTCTGGAAATTTAGCCGCGGTAATATCTGAGGCATCCCGCTGCAATAAAGCATCAGGATCGAAATTTAAAAAAGTCGCATCTTGTTGGCGCTTTTTCTTCCACCATTTAATAAAATCAACACGATTATTAGCATACACGGGAATACGCTCAGCATAGAAACTGGCTAACGCATCATCATCGATTAAAATATCGCGCCGCCGCGATTTCTCTTCGAGTGATTGCACCTGCTCAATTAATTGCTGATTGTGTTGTAAAAAAGCATCTTGCAGCCCCGACTCGCCATTAATCAAGCCTTCGCGAATAAACAGTTGGTGAGACACGGCTTCATCAATACGGCTATACAAAACCGGTCTTTTGCCGACAATGATCACACCGTATAACGTCACTTGTTCATAAGCGACGACAGCGCCTTTTTTCTTTTCCCAATGCGGTTCACTGTAACTGCGGTTAACCAAATGCTGCGCCAAGGGTTCAACCCATTCGGGTTCAATTTTGGCTAAACTTCGCGCATACAAACGGCTGGTTTCAACCCACTCAGCGGCCATCACCCATTTGGGTTTGCGTTTAAACAAATGGCTGCCCGGAAAAGCATAAAAACGGGTTTGCCGCGGGCCCAAATAATCGGCTTCGCTGTCTTTACAGCCAATTTGCCCTAATAAGCCGCTTAATAATGACATATGCACTTGCTGATAATTCGCGGCTTGCTCGTTGCTTTTAAGTTGCTGCTCTTGTGCCACCTGGCTTAATTGCGCAACGAGATCTTGCCACTCGCGCACACGTAGGTAGTTTAAAAATTCTAACCGGCAGTTACGGCGAAATTGATTATTCGTTAAGGCATCTTGCTGCTGTTGCAGGTGATCCCACAGTTTAAGCCAACTGCTAAAATCAGAATCCGGATCGGCAAAGCGGCTATGTAATTCATCGGCTTTTTGCTGTTTATCCAGTGGCCGCTCTCGCGGATCTTGGATCGATAACGCCGCCACAATCACTAACACTTCACGCAAGGCGCCATTATCACTGGCGGCTATCACCATCCGAGCTAAACGCGGATCGATAGGTAAACGTGCCAGTTGCTTTCCTAACGCGGTTAATTTTAGTGGGTCTTTACCGCGCTGCTGTGCAATTGCACTGAGCTCTTCTAACAGCTTTAAACCATCATTGACGAAGCGGCTATCAGGTTTTTGTAAAAAAGGAAAAGCTTCAATATCACCTAATCCCAGCGCCAGCATTTGCATAATCACCGATGCAAGGTTCGTGCGCAGGATCTCCGGATCGGTAAACTCGGGGCGTCCGATAAAGTCTTCTTCGCTGTATAAACGAATACAAATACCGGCAGCGACCCGACCACAACGGCCTTTGCGTTGATTCGCGCTCGCTTGACTGATCGCTTCAATGGGTAATTGTTGTACTTTGGAGCGATAGCTATAGCGCGAAATACGCGCAGTACCCGGATCGATCACATAACGGATCCCCGGTACCGTTAAGGAAGTTTCGGCCACGTTGGTCGATAACACGATGCGTCGGCCTGCATGCTGCTGAAAAATCCGATTTTGCTCGGCAGCACTTAGCCGCGCATACAGCGGTAAAACTTCGGTGTGCGGTAATTGCAGTTTTTCTAGCGCATCGGCCGTATCACGAATTTCACGCTCACCGTTTAAGAAAATTAAAATGTCACCTGGCGGCTCTTGATAGAGCTCATTGACGGCATCAAAGATACCTTGCAGCTGATCGCCATCTTTATCATCCAGTTCACTGTAAGGGCGATAACGCACTTCTACCGGATAAGTTCGCCCCGACACTTCAACAATAGGCGCATCGAAAAAATGCTTCGAAAACCGTTCCGGATCAATTGTCGCAGAAGTAATGATGACCTTTAAATCAGGACGCTTCGGTAATAATTGCTTCAAATAACCTAATAAAAAATCGATATTTAAGCTGCGTTCATGCGCTTCATCGATAATCAACGTATCGTATTGATTTAAAAATCGGTCATGCTGCATCTCGGTCAGCAAAATACCGTCGGTCATTAACTTTATTAAGGTGTCGGCATGAGTATGATCGCCAAAGCGGATTTTATAACCGACTTGCTGCCCAACCTGACAATCTAATTCTTCAGCTAAACGCGCACAAACACTGCGGGCGGCAAGACGACGAGGCTGAGTATGGCCAATCGTACCGGCCACACCTCGGCCTAACTCTAAACAAATTTTCGGGATCTGAGTGGTTTTACCCGAACCGGTTTCACCGGCAATGATCACCACTTGATGCGCAGCAATGGCGGCTTTAATGTCATCTTTTTTAGCAACAACCGGTAACTCTTGAGGGTAATGAAGCGCCGGCACGGCTTTCGCCCGCACTTGGCGCAGCGCCATGGAGCGCTCAATATCGGCACAGAGCCGTGACAATTTACTTTGCTGTGCTGCAACGTCAGCGAGTTTTTTTAGCGCAGATAATTGGCGACGGAAACGAAACTGATCTTGCAGTAAGCAATCAGCCAATTTTGCGTAACATTCGGAAACAGAAAATGGTGCTGTAGCAGACAAAATAACGCCCTCAGAAGTCAGAGGGCGCAATGCTACCAAGTAAGGGTGCGGCAATCCAGTAATACGCTACACCGCCTGCTAACTGAAGTGTAAATATACTGAGGCGTCAGTGTTTAACCCACCTTACCGTATTAAGTGTAAATATACTAAGCCGTTAGTGTTTAACCTACTTTACCGTAATGCGAGTGTAGTTCCTTATCTATTGCCGCTAACACATCGGAACGGGTAATGATCCCCAGTAAAAAACCATCATCGTCGACAACCGGATAGAGTTTCGGCTGCGCTTTTAGCATCGTTTGTGCCACATCAATGATGCCGTAGTAATCTTTAACCGTCAGCACATTCGTTTGCATAATATCTGACACTTTAAACGATTGCTGATCGTGATAGGTTGACATCAGCATTCGGGCTAAACAATCTTGCTCTGAAATAAACCCAATAATTTTGCGCCGTTCATCAATAACCGGCCCACCGGTTTGTCGGCATTTAATTAATCGATCAACCGCCATTTCTACTGGCATCTCCGCATTAAAGGTCACGGGATGCTTATTCATATAATCAGCGACTTTCAGTAAATCCATATTTCCCCCACAACAACCTGTTAGTTAACATTTTAAGCTTAGCTCATCAGGCAAATTTTGCATGGGGGTTAACGATTAATTCTCAGCGTTTTCACTAAAAATTTCGACCCGCAGTGGCGTGACTGCGCCACGCATTGCGCGGTACATCCCTTCAGTGTTAAACGCCCAGCTTAATTGCCCGGCCGCGTCTACCACAATAACACCGCCAGTGCCCCCTACTTTTGCCAGTTCACTCATGACTTCTTGCGCGGCCACAGAGGCCATTTTACCTTGATATTTAACCCGTGCGCAGATATCAGAAGCCACTTGATAGCGGATAAAGTATTCACCATGGCCTGTCGCAGAAACCGCACAACTGCTGTTATCCGCAAAGTTACCGGCACCGATCACCGGGGCATCGCCAATGCGGCCATAGCGTTTCGCGGTCATACCACCGGTTGAAGTGGCAGCGGCTAAATTACCGGCCTGATCTATCGCAACGGCGCCCACGGTGCCCATGCGCCACGCTGGATCAAATGGGATCTGTGCTTGATGCGGTTGCGGTGCCATAGCTTGCTTAGCACGTTGCAAGGCTTTATACCGAAACTCGGTGTTGTAATAGGTATTTTTTACTCGCTCAAGTGGCAAGGTATCAGCAAAGGCTTCAGCTCCGGCGCCAGCAAGCATGACATGCTCAGATTGCTCCATCACGGCACGTGCTAATAAAATGGGGTTTTTAATCGTACTGATCCCCGCCACGGCACCGGCTTGTCGGTCTTGTCCCTGCATGATTGACGCATCCAATTCATGCTGCTCGTCAAAGGTATATACCGCCCCCTTGCCCGCATTAAATAACGGTGAATCCTCCAACAGCATCACTGCAGCGGTCACGGCATCTAAGCTGCTACCCCCTTGCTGTAGTACCGCGTAACCCTGCTCTACGGCTTGGGTTAACGCCGCTTCATAGGCTTGTTGCTGCTCGGTTGTCATTTGTGCTTTGTTGATCGTACCGGCACCACCATGAATAACAATGCCAACGGGGCTTGCTGCGAATGCATTAACACCAGCAACACTTAGCAATGCCGCTAAAACGGAAACTTTCATCGTCTCTTCTACCTTTCTCAGTGAATAAATTCTGCTATTAGATGTACGTTATTTCAGCGGGCTCAGCAAGTATATCGGTTGATTAAGCTATTTCTTGCGATAGATCAAAACGTAAAATCAGTTAGCGCTTATATTAACGCCCGTTGTTAGCATTTTTGGTGTTACAACACTAACCTGACACTTTGGCGCCTTTATTGGGCGCCTTTTTTATGTTGCTCAGCCGCTTGCTCAGCGCTGAGTCAATCGAAAGTGTACTGCATGCTGGATGGCACTTACCGCCGTGAGTTAGCCCATAAACGCTCTGCAAAAAAGCACTTAACACCGCTTTATTTTTGCTAAGACTAAAAGCGCATAACAACATCGATTTCTTTTCTTAAACGTCAATGCTATGTTCTGTGTTTCATCTTTGTTCGGAGCTTCGCTATGTCTTTCTTCACTCGTCCGTTCAGCCGCTTAGGGCTGATTGTTTGTCTCACCGTTATGTCTCCCGTGCAGGCAGAAAACGCCCTTAACGCCGGTGCGGTCGCCAGCCCAGATCGTTATGGTGCCGAAGTAGCGGCAGCGGTTTTAAAACAAGGCGGCAATGCCGTTGATGCAGCAGTGGCTACGGCTTTAACCTTAGCGGTAACCTATCCTGAGGCAGGCAATATCGGTGGCGGTGGCTTTATGACACTGTGGTTTAACAATAAAGCCTATTTTCTCGACTATCGGGAAATGGCACCGGCAAAAGCGCACCGTGATATGTATTTAAATGCCGAAGGTGAAGTAATCGAAGGCATGAGCTTAGTGGGTCATCGAGCTTCCGGCGTGCCAGGTACCGTCATGGGCTTGTGGCAAGCACACCAGCAGTTCGGCAGCTTGCCTTGGGCAACTTTAGTCGCGCCAGCGATTAAACTGGCAGAGGAAGGCTTCACCGTGCCAGATAAAGCCTATCATTATGAAGGGAATGCGCTACAACGTTATGCCGGACGGACAAACTTTGCTGACTATTTTGGCGCAATGCGCCCAGGCGAACAGTTTAAACAACCGGCTTTAGCAAAAACCTTAAGCCGAATTGCTGAGCATGGCCCAGCCGATTTTTACCAAGGTGAAACCGCAAAATTACTGTTAGCTGAAATGGCGAGGGGGCAAGGTTTAATCAGTGCCGAAGACTTAGCCAATTATCGGGCAGTCTGGCGTAACCCTATTGTGACTACTTGGCGCGATAAACAATTGATAACCGTCGCACCACCTAGCTCAGGAGGTATTGCGTTAATTCAATTGCTGACGTTAAAAGATCTGAATGCTCCCCACTTTGCTAATGTCAGCCATAACTCGGCCCAATACGTTCACTTAATTGCCGAAATCGAAAAACGCGTTTTTGCCGATCGTGCCGATTATCTTGGTGATCCTGATTTTACTGAAGTACCACAGCAACGCTTACTCGATCAGCGTTACTTAGCCAAGCGCGCCAGTGAAGTGAATGCCAAGGCTATTTCAGAGACGGCAAAAGTACGCCCGGGTTTAGAATCTGAGCAAACCACCCATTTTTCCATCGTCGATAAAGCCGGTAATGCGGTGTCAAATACCTATACCCTGAATTTAGATTATGGCAGTGGTGTTGTGGTGACCGATGCAGGCTTTTTATTGAATAATGAAATGGATGATTTTTCTGCCAAAGCCGGTGTGCCGAACGCTTTTGGTGTGGTTGGTAGTGATGCCAATGCCATTGCGCCGAATAAACGCATGTTATCCTCGATGACGCCGAGTATTGTGTTAAAAGATCAAAAACTGGAATTAGTGATTGGCACACCCGGTGGCTCAACCATTTTCACCAGTATCTTTCAGGTGATGCTGAATATTTATGATTATAAAATGACTCCCGCTGCTGCGGTGGCTGCGCTGCGCTTTCATCATCAATTGTTACCTCAAGATCAAATTCGCTTAGAACCCTATGCCAATTTAGCCAGCGAAGTAGCAGCAGAGTTAAAACAGCGTGGATATCAGCTTCACACGCCAAACTGGAACCTTGGCGATATTCAATTAATTAAAATTGAAAACCAGACACCGATCGCCGTGGCCGATCCACGTGGTCGCGGTGTAGCATTACTGGTTGAAGATTAAATACCGCTTGCCACTGTACTAAAGCCTTATTGTCGTTAGTCGCATGCTGACCGATAGTAAGGCATATTATTGTTATTTTTGGAGTGACTATGTTGTCATGTCGTCTAGCTGTGCTCAGTGCTATGGTAGTCAGTACCTCTCTCGCGGCCAGCGAAGCCTTACCTAAATTGAATTTAACCGCAAATATCACCGTTTCCGGCTTGTCTTCCGGCGGTTATATGGCCGGTCAGTTTCATCAAGCTTATGCTGAAGACGTCACGGGGGTCGCCATTTTAGCCGCTGGGCCGGTTAACTGTGCTCAAGGCGATTTACGTATTGCTATGGGGCACTGCATGGCGAACCCCAACTCAGAGCCTGATTTAGCCACCATTGAAATGAAACTGAATCAGTTACGCGAGGCGGGAGAATTAGCGCCACTGAGCGCGGTACAAGGCGCTAAAGTGTGGTTGTTTAATGGCAGTGCCGATCAAACCGTGTCAGCTAAAGTCGGCGCAGCATTAGCCAGACAATATACCCATTGGTTACCTGCAGCGCAGTTGGCCGTTGTGGCCGATCAACCTTTTGCGCACCACTTTCCCACGGCAAAAGCCGGTTTAACTGAGTGTGATAAATCAGAATCGCCTTTTATCGCCAGTTGTCAGTATGACGCTGCAGCAAAACTACTGGGCCATATCTTGGCTAAACCTTTAAAAGCCGCGACGGATCCGATTGGTCAGTTACTGAAACTGGATCAACACCAGTTAGCACCCGCCAGTCAAGGTCAGTTAGCACAGTATGGTTATGTGTATATCCCAAAAAGCTGCGCTGCCGGTCAACGTTGTGACTTGCACATTAGCTTTCATGGCTGTCGACAAGACGCTAGCCAGATCGGAGAAGCCTATCTGCGACAAACCGGTTTAAATGACTATGCTGAAGCCAATCAACTGGTGGTGTTATATCCGCAAGTTGAAAAAAGCACGTTAAACCCGTTTGGTTGTTGGGATTGGTGGGGCTATAGCGCAAGTAATTACCTCACCAAAAACGGCCCACAGAACCTTGCCGTAAAACAATTGGCGGCGGCTCTGCGTTAACACGTTAACAAGAGGCGGTGTTTGCGGACGCCGCCAATAACTGCTCTAAACAATGCTGCTCTACCCCATAAAACTGCTTTAAAGCGGCAATCTTGGCTAACACAGCGCTATTATCCTCAGGGCTTTGGCGCTTTGTTGCTAAGATCATTTTGTTCTTACTGGTATGTTCCAATGAAATAAATTCAAACACCTTGGTCTGATAGCCGTGTGCTTCTAATAGCAATGCGCGCAAACTGTCGGTGAGCATTTCTGCTTCCTGCCCCAAATGAATACCATGCTGTAGCATGGGGGCTAGCACGTCGGGTAAGCGTACCTGAGGGCGAATTTCTTTATGACAACAGGGTGAGCACATGATGATCTCTGCTCCGGTGCGGATCCCCATATGCAGTGCGTGATCCGTCGCGGTATCACAAGCATGTAACGCCACCATGATATTAATGCCACGAGCTTTAAAGTGCTTTACATCACCTTGTTCAAAATCCAGGCCGTTTAACCCCAGCGTTTGCGCCGTGTTATTACATAAATCCACTAAAGGTTGGCGCAACTCTACACCGGTAACCTGCACCGTTAAACCTAAGGTATGGGTAAAGTAATCGTGCATAGCAAAGGTTAAATAAGCCTTACCCGAGCCAAAATCGGCTACGCGTAACTGTAGCCGCTGACTCAAACCGGTTTCTTTTACCGCAGCTGCTAAAATTTCGACAAACTTATTCAGCTGTTTCCATTTATTGGATAGCGCCGGAATAATCTGACCTTGCTGATCAGTGACCCCTAACGCTTTTAAAAACGGCTGGCTTTGCTCGACATAGCGCTGCTTTTGCCGATTATGACTGGCCACACTGACCGTTTGCGTGTGTTGGGTTTGGCAGCTTAATAAAAACTTCCCTTTTTTACTTAAACTAAGCTGACATTGCTGTGTGCTTGTTTGCAAATTCGCTTGCCGAAAGTCATTCTGTACTAAGCCGGCAATTAGGCTAAGGGCCTGCTCTGGTGATAGGTTTTTTGTGATGTGATTCGTTTGATAATGATAAACACACTTTAATTGCCATTGTGCTTTAAGTTGCACGGGCGTCATTTCTAAGCGTTGTAGAGCGGCTTCGGGGCCTTGGTATTTACTCAACACCATTTTCACCAGTTGCTCAGCGCGCAGGGCGTGCTGTAACACTTCGATGAACTGTTGATAGTTTGCTTGCTCTTGCATCGCAATACTCCTAAAGGATCGGCGCCAGCAGATGAGCCGCACGTGCAAACACACGATGCCACCAAGGCTGAGCCTGTAATTCGGTTAAGTTCATTTGGCGAGACCGCGCAAAATCATGCTGAAATTGTACCGCCAAATTCTGTACAAAGGCGTCGTCATGCACCAGTGCGGTAATTTCAAAATTCAGTCGAAACGAGCGATTATCTAAATTAATGGTGCCCACTGCGGCGAGTTGTTGATCAACAATAAAACTTTTAGCATGCAAAAAGCCCTGCTGATAACGATAAATGCTTACGCCCGCATCCAATAAAGGCCCAATAAAAGCATAGGCCGCATGGGTGACCAACACATTGTCTGTTTGCTCTGGGATCAACACCCGTACGTCAACACCGCGAAGCGCCGCCAGTTTTAACGCCGCTAATGTGCCTTCATCTGGCACAAAGTATGGGCTGGAAATCCAAAACCGTTGTTCGGCACTGTGTATGGCATGCTGGATCAGTAAACTGGCCGTTTCAAATCGATCTGCAGGGCCTGAAGGTAAGATTAATACCGCAGCATCGCCCATTGCTGCGGCCTGGGCTTGCCATTGTAATGCCGGCAGGCTGTCGGTACTCCAAAACCAATCTTCCACAAAAGACAGCTGCAAGGCTTGTACTGCCGGGCCCGTTAATTTTAAATGGGTATCTCGCCATGCGCCATAGCGCGGATCCTGCCCCAAATATTCATCACCCACATTTAAGCCCCCTAACCAGCCGAATTGACCATCCGCAATCACGATTTTGCGATGATTGCGAAAATTCAGTTGGAAACGGTTACCCGGGCCTTTAGTGGATTGAAATGGCCGAATATCAACACCGGCCGTTCGTAATGCGCGAATATACTGATGCGGCAAACGATAGCTACCAATCTCATCATACAAAAAATACACTTTCACGCCAGCGCGCGCTTTATCGATCAGCAATTGCTGCAACTGGCGACCTAATTCATCGTCTCTAACAATATAGAACTGTACCAGCACATACTCTTCTGCAGCACGGATCCCAGCAAACATGCTAGCGAAACTCTGTGCACCATCAATTAATAATTCTGGCTGATTACCAGTTAAAAACGGCATTTTAGCCAGGCGTTCCACCGCATCTAACTGACTTATCGCTAAGGTTTCATCGCGAATAAAGGGATCAACACTGCTGGTTTTTAACTGATGCTTGGCTGCTAATTCGTTATCCGTAGACTGTCGGGAAATCACATACCCCTGAAATCGACTGCGGCCAAAAATCCAATAAGCCGGCACGGCAACATAGGGCATGGTATTAAGCGACACTAACCAAGCAATACTGCCTTGCGCGGTACGAGATGACATCAAGGCATCAACCGAAGACAACAAACCAGACAAATGAAATAAGGCAAGAAAGAGTAATAACAGACGGCGTTTTTTACTTAACCGTGAATGGCTAGGGCTATCACTATCACTAGTGGTGCGCTGCAGCGCTTGCTGCAGTAATTTTTTTATGCGAAGCATGACACGTTAACCTACCCTTTAAAGCCACGCTGTAGTTTAACATAGCGCCAAGCAGAAGGGATGCCGTTAGGCTGTTTGGGCAAAATCAACGTTCATTTCAAAGAATTGTGCACGATTACGCAATACGCGGATCACGGTGCCACGAGTGAGCAACTTACCCGCTAAGGTTTCGCCTTTGGTCAGCAGTAAACATTCGATACATTCTAAGTCTGAGGCGACCACTAAAGCAGGAATAATATCTTTACCCTGTAACTGCACTAATTGATATAAACCAATGTCTTGTTGGCGCTGAGTAACAAAATACCAGCTTTTATGCGCAGATAATTGACGATAACGATTAGCTAACGCATGCAAAGCAAACTGCTCGCGTTCTTCATCACTCAAAGGCAAAGGTAATAACACATCATGAAAACGCCAAAAAGCCTCAGCTTCCTCTAACGAAAAAGGCTGTGAGACGATTTTTTGATTGAGCACAGCGCCCGTTAACTCGGAAGTGAACGATGACGATGCACTCAAGGTTAACAACAAGCGATCTGCTTCTTGGCAATAATGCCAAACCCAATGTTCTGATGGCGTTAACATCTGATGTTCTTTACTCCTTGAAACAGAACAGGTAACTACAAAGTACTATAGCACGCAGATCAGATTTGAAAAGCGCAATTCACATTAAAAACGTTTTTTTATAGCGATTCAACGATGTTTTTCACGAGTTTAGGGCCATGATAGATAAAACCGGTGTAAACTTGCAGCAGATCAGCCCCTGCCGAAAGTTTTGCTTGCGCTGAAGCCGAATTGTTGATACCGCCCACACCAATAATAGGAAAGTCTTTACCTACTTTATGGCGTAATTGAGCGATGACTTCCGTACTTTTTTGTTGTACGGGTAAACCGCTCAAGCCACCTGCTTCATTGGCAAAAGGTAAATTCACCACTTGGCTACGATCTAAGGTGGTATTGGTGGCAATAGCACCGTCCATTTTACTGCGCAGTAAGGTGTCAGCGACTTGTTCCACCGCAATTAAATCCATATCCGGTGCTATCTTAACGAAAACCGGCACATACTTATCATATTGAGCTTGTAAGTCTAATTGCTCGTTTTTTACCGCCATTAATAAATCGAGTAAAGCTTCACCAAATTGTAAATCACGTAAGCCCGGCGTATTTGGCGAAGAAATATTGACCGTGATATAGCTGGCATGGGCGTAAACCTTGCGCATACAGTGAATGTAGTCGTCTTTACCCTGCTCGTTCGGGGTATCTTTGTTTTTACCAATATTAATACCCAGCACGCCTTTGTATTGGCTGTTTTTGACATTGTTAACGAGATAGTCAACGCCTTTATTGTTAAAGCCCATACGATTAATAATGGCTTCGGCTTGCGGTAAACGGAACATCCGCGGCTTATCATTGCCCGCTTGTGGCCGTGGCGTTACTGTACCCACTTCAATAAAGCCAAAACCCATTTGGCCAAAAGCATCAATACAATCCGCATTTTTGTCTAAACCGGCGGCTAAACCAACCGGGTTATCAAAATGGATCCCTGCTATCGTTTTGGGTTTTGCCACTAATTGCTGCCGCCATAAGGCCGCAACAGGAGAATGCGCTAGCCGTTTTAGGCTGCCTAAAGCAAAGTCATGCGAGCGTTCAGCATCACAGGTAAATAACAGTTTCTTGGTCAATGAATAAAACATAGTTGGTCCTGCAATAAAAAACCCCGGAAAAACCGGGGTATTGTAATGACTTTACGACTAAAACAACAGCATCAAACTGACTGACTTAACAACATCAGTTCGCGCATCGCCACTGAGAATTTAGCAAATTCATGACTTTGCGTTGTTTTAAACTCGGCTAACATGGAGCGCCAGCGCTCAACTAAGCTATGGTGCTGAGCTAACCAATGGTCAATAATCTCGTTGGTATCACAGGCATTACCGCAGTTTTTCACCACTACCGCAGTTAAACCCCGTTGTTGCCAATCTAATTCTTCACGATAAGAGGCACGTGCTAGCGCTTGCCAGTGGTTAGCAACCGGTTGACGCGTGATCTGCTCGAGGAACCAATGTAACTCTAGCTTGTCGCCCAGTTTGAAGTAAATTTCTGACACCATCGCTAATGGCAGTTGTTGATTATCCGCCACTTGGGCAATATCCATTACCGAGAATACCGTGCTTAACTGCGTTAGGTAACGGGCAATCTCAGCCGGAATACCCTGTTCAGTTAACACCTTGCTCTTCTCCGTTAATTCCTGCATTTCACGCTCGGCCACGTATTTCGACAGATCGCGAACCAGATCATTATAAGCAGGCTGGAAGAAAGCAATCGTTTGTTTGATATCCAACGACTTGTCACGATGACGTACAAACCAACGCGTGGCACGGCGAATAGTACGACGTAACTGGAACAACACACGGCTTTGTAAATCTGCGGCAATTTTATTGTCGAGTAATTCTAATTGTTTCCAATGGCTTCCCACGTCAAACAACTCACGGACGATAGCATAACAAATGGCCACTTCCGATACTGAGGCGCCCGTTTCTTCGAACATACGTTGCACAAAGTTAGGCCCCATTTCATTAACCAGCATATTCGCCAGTTTAGTGGCAATAATTTCGGCTTTTAACGGGTGTTGGCTGATTTGCTCAGCAAACTTTGTTTGCAGTACTTTTGGGAAAGCGCCACTGAGTAACTGTTGGAAATAGGCATTATCCGAGATATCTGGCGTAACTAAACGCTCTTTTAATACCATCTTGCCATAGGCCGTTAGGATAGCCAGTTCTGGGCGCGTTAAGCCCATGCCTTTAGCCATACGATCGGCAAGATCATCATCAGAAGGTAAGAATTCTAATTCACGATTTAGCTTACCGTCTTTTTCTAAAGCATGGATAAAGCGCGTGTACTCTTTAATTTGCTCAGAGCCAAGTAATGAAGACAAGCTAATGCTTTGCGTTTGACGGTAACAATCTTTAATCACGATTGCCGCCACATCATCCGTCATTTCGTTTAACAACTTATTACGTTGTTTGATGGTTAAATCGCCACCCGTGACAAGCGCATTCAAGAGGATCTTGATATTAACTTCGTTATCAGAGCAGGTTACACCACCGACGTTATCAACGAAGTCGGTGTTGATACGACCACCGTTGTTAGCAAACTCGATACGACCACGCTGCGTCGCACCTAAGTTACCCCCTTCACCGAAGATCTTCGCTTTTAAATCACGACCATTCACCCGCAGGGCTTCTGAGCCACGATCGCCCACTTCAGCATGGCTTTCATTCGTCGCTTTCAGATAAGTACCGATACCACCGTTCCAAATTAAATCAACCGGCATGGTTAAGCATTCACGGATTAATTCATTCGGTGTCATGGTCGCTTTGCTCGTGCCTAACATCTCTTTCATTTGTGGTGAAAGTTTGATGGATTTCGCACTGCGACTGAAAATAGCACCACCTTCTGAAATCAATGACTTGTCATAGTCATCCCAGGTTGATGTCGGCAGATTAAATAAACGCTCACGCTCTTTAAACGAGCTTGCCGCATCAGGATTCGGGTCAACGAAGATATGCATGTGGTTAAATGCCACTTGCAAGCGGATATGTTTTGACAACAACATACCATTACCAAATACGTCACCGGCCATATCACCGATACCGACACAGGTAAAATCGGTTGTTTGACAATTGATGCCAATTTCACGGAAGTGGCGTTTAACCGCTTCCCAACCGCCGCGAGCAGTAATACCCATCTTCTTGTGATCGTAGCCATTAGAGCCACCTGAGGCGAAGGCATCACCTAACCAGAAGGAATACTCTTCCGAAATACCGTTTGATATATCTGAGAAGGTCGCCGTGCCTTTATCTGCTGCGACGACGAGATACGGATCATCTTCATCTAAACGCACAACATCAGTAGGGGGTACGATACTGCCTTGCACGATGTTGTCGGTAATATCTAACAAACCACGAATAAAGGTGCGGTAGCAATCTTTACCTTCATTGATAAAGGCTTCACGCCCGCCGGTTTCCGGTAGTTTTTTACATACAAAACCGCCTTTTGCACCTGACGGCACAATAACGGTGTTTTTAACTTGCTGAGCTTTAACCAAGCCAAGCACTTCGGTACGGAAATCTTCGCGTCTATCTGACCAGCGCAGACCACCACGCGCCACCTTACCAAAGCGTAAATGCACGCCTTCAACCCGAGGTGAATAAACGAAAATTTCAAACATCGGTAACGGCAATGGCACTTCAGGGATCAGATCCGGTTTTATCTTAAACGAGATGTAAGGCTTGTCGCTGTTATCAGCGGCTTTTTGATAATAGTTGGTACGCAAGGTCGCGTTAATCATATCAACGAAACGGCGGATAATACGATCGTCATCCAAGTTAGCGACATTTTCTAACTGCGCAGCAATTTGCTCTTCCAGCTTTTCAATCGACTTAGCGGTAGCTTTCGATTTTGGGTCGAACTTCATGCTGAACAACTGCACCAATAAACCGGCTAAACCCGCATAGCGCGAGAACGTATTTTCAACGTAAGCTTGCGAGAAGGTGCTACCAATTTGCCGTTTATACTTAGCGTACGCACGAATAATTGACGCTTCACGACCAGTAATGCCTGCACCTAAAATTAAGCGGTTGAAACCATCGTCTTCTAACTGCCCTAACCACACTTTGGTTAAAGAATCTTGAAAGCTTTGTTGTGCTGCAGCAAAGTCGGCCGGTAACTCCCCTGTTAACTCCATAGCGAAGTTTAAGATCCAACTTACAGAACCATCCGGACACTTCACCGCATAAGGCGTTTCACCAATAACCCGTAAACCGAAGTTCTCTAACATCGGTAACACGTCAGATAAGTGGATAGGATGATCTTTATGGAATAAGTTTAAACGTACTGCTTTGCTGTCTTTGCTCTCTTCTTGTGGCCGGTAGAACAACATTTCCAGCTTATGTTCAGCATTTAAGCCTTCTAACTTACCGATATCAACCAGGGCATCATTCGGTAACATGTCTTCTTTATAGGCACGTGGAAAGGCATGTAAATACTTACGACTCAGCTCACGACCTTTGGCTTCGCCATAAACACCAATTAAGGCTGTTTCGAGTTTATCTTCCCAAGTACGCGCGGCTTCAACCAGGTTACGTTCAATTTCTTTCACTTTATACTCAACTTGGCGGTCATTGATCCGCACCAAATAATGGGTGCGGGCCAACACAGATTCAGAGAAATACGTAGTAAACTCAACCGGCTCAGTCGATCCTAAAGCTTGTGCCAGTAAGGCTTGCGTATCTTTACGTAATTGCGTGTTATAGCGCTCTCGCGGCACATAAACCATCGCCGTAACAAAGCGGCCAAAGGTATCTGCACGCAAAAACAAACGCGTCATGTCACGTTCCTGCATTTGCAGTACGCCCATGCTCACATCTAATAATTCATCAACGTTCGCTTGTAATAATTCATCACGCGGATACGTTTCTAAAATATTCAATAACGCTTTGTAGGCATGTGTGCCCACCGCGAATTCTGAACGGGTCATCACTTGTTGCAGTTTACTTTGCAGTAATGGAATATCCGCTGCACTGTTGTTGTACAAACTGGATGAATAAAGACCGATAAAGCGATCTTCACCCACCACATTACCATTCTTATCAAAGCGCTTGATACCGATATAATCGATATAGGCTGGGCGATGTACTCGAGATTTATTGTTGGTTTTGGTTAGTACCAGCAACGAGCTATTTAACGCTTGCACACGGCCACGCTCGGGTAATTCGGATAACATCAAATCACGTGGTTCAGAGCGACGCATTAAGCCGAGCGCACTGTCTTTATGGGCAACAATTTGGTAATCGCCTTTTACCGGATTAATGTCATAAGCGCGATAACCCAATAAAGTGAAGTTATCTTTCACTAACCAATTTAAAAACGCCGTAGTTTCAGCAATATCTTCTTTGCTGGCTTTACCCGCATGCTTAGGTAATGCCGCAATCACCGCTTCTAATTTTTGCTTAGCCGGTTGCCAATCTTGCACCGCTAAAGACACATCTTCCATCACAGACAACAACTCGGCTTTTAACGCATCGATAGCGCTAGCATCCGTCATCCGGTCAATTTCAATATGAAACACGGTTTGTTGTGTGGTGGGATCGGTTAAACGACCTAATTTTGAAAAATCGGTTATGGTGCCGTCTTTCTCTCGCTTAGTTTGCAGCGGGTTGTGCAATAACAAGTGCGCAGTAATCCCATGACGGGTTAACGCCATTCGCACCGAATCAACTAAAAATGGCATATCTTGCACAACTAACTCAACAATAGTGTGCTTAGATTCCCAACCATGGCGAGCCAGTTCAGGGTTAAACACCCGGATCCGCGCGGCAGCATCGGCATGCTGATTTAATGTTTGCCATAAACTGAGGGCAGCACCATAGAGATCACTGTCATTACGACCGACTAAATCTTCATTTGACATATTTCCGTAGAGGGTTAAAGCGAACTTTTCGACTAACGTTACTTGCTCTTTTACTTTTTGTTTGATGAGCTTGCTGACGTTTTGTAGTAACACTGAGGGTAGACTATCTAACTTGGTCATTATTATTACATCCTTTTATCAATCACTGCGAGGTCGCATGATCCACAAAATTATAAGGGATGGTGCAGGTGCAGTGTAGTAATTATTGTAGCGCTTTTGAAGCGATATTTCTGGCTTTTATGCTGGTTAAACCAGTGTTTAGCCTGAAGATTTGGCTGATTATTCAAGCACCCTAAATAGAAAATGGCCTTACGGCCATTTTCTCGTTGCATCACTGCATAAATATGTCAAAACGCTTTAAGCGCAATCGCTTAGTTTTTGCGCCAAAAGAAGCTCGCCAGTGCGGGTAAAACCACAATAGCGCCGAGCATATTGACAATAAACATGAAGGTTAACAGGATCCCCATATCCACTTGGAACTTCAGTGCTGAAAACACCCAGGTGCTTACGCCAATCGCTAAGGTGATACCCGTAAACAAGACTGCGCTGCCCCGCTCTTTTAAGGCTTCAAAATAAGCTTGGCGTAATGGCATACCTTCACGCAACTGCTGGCTCATTGTTGATAAGATATAAATGCCGTAATCAACACCAATACCCACACCCAGCGCAATCACTGGCAACGTCGATACGGTTAAACCGATTTCCAGTTTCGTCATTAACGCGGTCGCTAACACCGATACGACATACAGCGGGATAATCACGGCAGCCGTTGCCCGAACAGAACGGAAACTCAGTAAACACAACACGATGACCGCAGCATAGACATACCACATCATCGGTTGTTGCGCATCGCTCACCGCCTCGTTGGTGGCAGCCATCACCCCTGAAGGACCTGTCGCTAAAGCAAACCGCGTTTGCTCATCACCTAATTCTGCACCGTATTGCTTCACCGCAGCAACAACACGCTCGATGGTTTCAGCTTTGTGATCTTCTAAAAACAACATCACTGGCATCACCGAACAATCGGCGTTAAGTAAACCCGTGCTGGTTTCAACGCGTGAAGACGCTTGCACCAAGCTTTGTGTGTTACGGGGTAGAACTCGCCATTTCGCATTACCTTCGTTGTAGGCTGCGTTAATCACTTTTGATACCGACGGCAAAGAAACGGCTGACTGCACTCCGGGTACGTTTTCCATTAACCAATGAAATTGATCGATCCGATCCATTATTTCATGGTGAGTACAAGCACTTGGAATGGTTTCAACCATCACGTTGATATAATCCACCGAAATCGCAAAACGGTCGGTGATCATAAAGGTATCTTGGTTGTAACGAGAGTCTTCATGCAGAGCCGGGGCACCGGCATGCAGATCACCGATTTTTAACTGCTGGCTTTGCCAATGGCCATAAGCAAACAACAAGGCCGTAGCGAGTAAAATGACCGTTGCATAAGGCCGAGTTGCGAAGGCCGATAAGGCCATCCATACCTTTTCCGCTCGCAAATTAGGCGCGGCCACTTTTTGCTTGTACTTGTCGCTAAAGCGCACAAACGACATTAACACCGGTAACAACACCAAGTTAGTCAGAATGATCACGGCAACACCTAAACTGGCAGTAATTGCCAGCTCGCGGATCACGCCAATTTCGATAATTAATAGCGTTAAGAAACCCACCGTATCCGATAACAGTGCGACACCGCCTGGCACTAACAGTTTACGGAAGCTGGCTTGGGCGGCCGTTTTTGCATTCATGCCGCTAGCAACCCGTTTACCGGTGGAGTTAATCATTTGCACACCATGGCTTACACCAATGGCAAACACTAAAAACGGTACCAGTATCGACATTGGATCGATACCAAAACCCAGTACCGTTAATAAACCAATTTGCCAAACCACCGCAATTAATGAACAAGCAATCGGCAATACCGTTAGCATTAACGAGCCGGAGAACAAAAATACCATGATGGAAGTAATTACAATGGCAATACCAAAGAATGCCACTACCCCTTTAGCGCCCTCTGCAACATCGCCCACCATTTTGGCAAAACCAATGATATGCACGCTGATTTGTTCAGATTGATATTTTGCACGAATGTCGTTTTCTAACGTCGAAGCAAAAGCAATGGTATCGACGGGTAAGTTGGTTTCTGGATCCAGCTCTAATAACGAAGCGGTGATCATGGCACAGCTGTAATCGTCAGCAACCATCCGGCCAACCACACCGGCTTTTTCGGTATTTTCTTTTACTTTGGCAAGACCGCGCGCGTCGGCCGTAAAATTAGCCGGGATCACTGGGCCACCAGCAAAACCATCTTCTACCACTTCAATAAAACGCGTACTGGGACTGAACAGAGATTTAACTAATACCCGCTCAATACCGGGTGTATACACCACATCATCGTGGGCACGGCGAAAGCTATCAAAAAAATTGGCATTGAAAATATCACCACTGGCATCGCACATGGCGATCAGAATGTTATTTGCACCACCAAAATCCGCTTCATGCTTCAGATAGGTTTGCATGTATTCATGCTTTAAGGGGATGTTCTTACTAAAAGCGGCATCCAATTTAATGTCTGTTGCTTTAAACAACAGCAATATCGTGGTGAGTGCAAAAAGCACTATCACGATCAACCGATGCCGAAACAAGCCAATTTCAATTTTATTTACCAGCCAATTCATACTCATATTATTCAGACTTACTTAATGGTGTTAATTTAATGCCTACCTCAGTGACCAGTAACAACTGCTCACCTAGGGCGACACCATTTAAAATAGCGCGACCATCGGCTTGTGACATATCTTGAAAACTTTGACCGTTATCTTCGCTTCGCAGCAATGCGCCAGCATTACCAGTGATAAACAGTCGACCTACTGAGTCAGCAAAAAGACTGTTGAGGGTAGCATACACCGGCAAATCAATTTGCTGCCAACTGTCGCCATCATCCTCACTTAAAAAAACGTGACCGCGTAAACCCGCAGTAATGATGCTGCCCTGTTCAGTGCGATGCACTGCAAACAAGGAGCCATTGTAAAATTCTTCTAAACGCTGCCAACTGGTGCCCGCATCGTCACTTTTGGCCATAAAACCGGCTTCGCCCACCATGATGATTTGCTGATCGTTGACAATTAACCGATTAAAATGCGGCAATACCGATTCACGTTCCAATAAATACATTTCAGGATCGGTTTCTTCTAAATCGGCTAAATATTCAGCATCGTCTACTGAAACTAAAGTTTTGTGGAAGGTCGGTTGCCAAGACACGCCACCATCAGACGTCGTAAAAAACAGACCGTATGCGCCAATGGCCAAGCCTTGTTGTCGATTGAAAAAATAAACATCCATCAATGGCTTATCCTGCTCCGGCAGGAATTGCTGCAGTTGCCAGCTTTTGCCACCATCTTGAGTGTGTAAAATGGTCGCGTCGTGCCCAACCGCCCAGCCATACTGCTCGTCTGTAAAATAGACCGAGGTAAGTAATGATTGAACAGGCACAGTAGCTTGTTGCCAGTTTTTGGCATCATTGCTCAGCAATATGTGGCCGCGTTGACCCACAGCAGCAAAACCTTGCTGCCCGACCTTAACCACGTCCGTTAAGAGCGATTGGCTTGCCAACGGCATCATATAAGCCGCTTTAGGCGACATTTCGGTGTTTTCGTCTGCATCGCTGGCGTGTGCATCAGCACCCTGAACCAGGAACATCGCGGCCAGACATCCGGCAAAAATCTTGTTATACATGAGCTGAGTTCACTCTGCTTAGCGCGTCAGTTAATTAAAATATAGCAGTGAATGACACTGGTCTTGTTAAAAAAAAGGCTGGCTACGAGCCAGCCTTGTTTCAAACTAAGTGTTATCGAGTACCTTCACGACGCAGCGAAGCCGGTGTGAAGTCGTTATCAGACAGGGTTACCGAGAAGTCATACATCTTGTCTTCGTTATCTAAACCGATAGCGATATAACGACGAGAGTTCAAATCGTGATAAACCTCTAAAGTACTCCAATGCGTTGGCACTTCGTAGTAGTTCAAGCCATGAGCAACAGCAACGCGATACAAATCACCACGGTTGTCATATAAATCCGCTACATGGATCTGCCAGCTGTCTTCATCAATAAAGAACACACGCTTACCATAAACATGACGGGTACCTTCTTTTAAGGTTGCTTCAACCACCCAAACACGGTGCTTTTCATAACGCACATGTTCTGGATTAATATGACCGGCTTGTAAAATATCGTCATATTTAAGGGTGTTGCTATGCAGTTTGTAATCGTTGTAGGCAATAAACATTTCTTGTTTGCCTTTTAACGTCCACTCATAGCGATCTGGAGAACCGTTGAACATATCGAAATCGTCCGTGGTACGCAGACCATCTGACGCGGTACCTGGTGCATCATAAGCCACGTTTGGTGCGCGACGAACACGACGCTGACCGGTGTTGTAAGTCCATGCTTGACGCGGTGTCGCCACCTGGTCCATGGTTTCATGCACTAACAAAGCCGTACCCGCTAAACGCGCAGGTGAGTTTACGCTTTGTTTAAAGCGGAACAGGATGTTTTCCGCTTCTAATGCAGCCGGCGTCGCATCAGGGTGCGAATACTTGAACATGATTTCTTCATCAAAACCAATGATCGTGTAAGCACCATTTGACGTTGGCGCAGCTTGGCCACCATTACGTGAAGCGGCTACACCACGGTAACGTACAATGTGGTTCCAAACCGCCTCAACACCATTAGATGGCACTGGAAACGGGATACCAATAGCCGCATTGCGTAAACCATTACCACCCTGCACTAACTCAGCACTGCCAGCAATTTGCTTAGTCGCATCATAAAAGTACTGTGGAAAAGACGCACTACGCCGTGTTGGGTAGATGTTCATTTTGAACGTATCAGGATACAAATCAAATAAAGCAATTTGGCCAGGACTTAAAAACTGACGATATTGCTCAAGATTCGCTTTGCTGATAGTGAATAACACTTTGTCATCAGCAAACGGGTTAGGATGGTGATTACCCGGGGTAAAACCCGCCGGAGCAGATTTAATACCGCCAGTCCATTCCGGAATAGAACCATCGGCATTGCCCGCGCGTTCTGCGCCAATAGGCGTGAGATCTTGACCTAAACGGGCAACTTGATCAGCCGGTAATTTAGCCAGTGCATTACAGCTGAACACTAACGCTACAGCTGAAGCTAACAGGGTGAGTTTTTTCATAATTCGTGCTCGTCCCTTAAATAGAGTATTTAATGTTGAATGAAATAAAATCGCGATCTGCAATGTTGTTTGTCGTGCCAACACCATCCCAGAACCAGTTGTAACTGAGTTCACCAGACCATTTACTCAAATAATCGAAAGACAAGGCATAAGATGCCGACTTACGATCTTCTACAAACATAAACAGTGGATCAGGTGTAATACCATTCACGTCATGTGATAACACTAAACGTTGTGATAAGTTCACCCCAGCAAACACGTTATTGTAATCGGCTTTCGCTAAGATCCGGTAACCCCAGGCTGATGCAGTTGGGAACGGGTTCGTTTCAGCACCATTTGATAAGCCAGTATGCAAACCATCTGACACGCCATTGGCACCAATTAACGGGCCACCGCTACGATCGGTGCTCGGGCCGTTTAAACGCAATACGTCTTGGCTTGGCATATTGTTAATTCTGACACCACCGACTTCCGCCAACATCGTAAAGTTATCAGCACCTAACATTGGGCCAAACAAGTGAGTAAAAGTCATTTGAGCTTGTACGGTATCACGCAGGATATAACCTTGCGCATAGTTACCCGGTGTGGCTTTTACGCCAATGTCACGACCTAACTGAGAAATACCCGCTAAATCTGGACGTAAACCTGCATTGGCTAACTGCTCTGGCATACCCGCGTATAAAATTTCCACGTCGTCAATTTGTAATGGATCATCTTGACGGTAAGAAACTTCACCCGCTACAGAGGTGGTGCCTAAGTTGGTGTTAAAACTAAAACCATACAATTTGATATCTTCAGGGTATTCTAAAATACCTTTTGAGAACGCTTGTAGATTTTGTACATTGCTGGCATCTAAGGTACCGGCATTTTGTACCAGGTAGCCAATATCAGATTGAATAGCCGCCGAACTAAAGTTAGAAGCCACCCCAGAAATAACAGGTACCCGACTATGGTAGTTCATGTAATACAGTGCAAATTCGGTATCACCTAAACTTGGTGCGAAATACTCAAATTTAATACCGTACTGACCACCATTCTCAGGCGTTTGCTCTCCTGCAGAACCGGCTGGACGTAATGCCACTTTTGTTGGATAGGCTAAGTATAATTGCGCCGCTTGCGCTGCACTAACTTGACCCGCGGCCACCGCCGCACCTAAACCATTTAAGTTTTGTAGCAAGAACGCCAGATCGATATCAGGGTTACCGGAGAAACCTAACTGGATGTTTTGTGCATAACCACCACGACCGGCAAAGTCGTTAGTAGAAAAGTAAGTGCCTGGAGGCGGTAAATAACTTTCTTGCCAATCGTATTGGTAAAACATTTCGGTCGACAGGTTTTCAGTTAAACCTACCGATACGGTAAACATACCCGTTGGAATAAAGGCTTCTTTTAAATCGGCGCCCGGTGCACGTAAAATACCTACGTCAACGGGTGTAATGTTAATACCGTGTGGAATGAAAGTACTTTCACCCCAGCTCAGTACTTGATTACCTAAACGCACCGTCACCGGCGTCATACCGTCATTAAAAGAAAAGTTGCCATAGATGTACGCATCTAATAAGCGAATATCTTTACAGGCTAATTCGCTTGAGCGATCGTCAGCACATGGATCGACACTAGCACCACTTAACGGATTGCTATAAGCAAAGTTACCGTTGTTCAGTGCAGTATCGTAAAAATACATAAACCGGCCAAAAAAGCCGATGTTATCTTTAGTGATGGAAACTTCGTGTAAGCCTTTAAATAAGCTACTGAACATATCACCACGATCGAAATTCAAATTACCCGCATCACCGTTGCTTGAATAAGCACCCGGTTGAGCCCAGATATCAGCAGAGGGGTAAATCACGTTAGTGGCCGCGTTGTAGCCTGTCCAATCAAAACGTGGATGGTTTACTTTCGCAATGGTATCCCAGTTGCGTTCTTCAGTACGCCAGCTGGCACCGTAAGAGAAAGTTGAATCGAAAACGATATCAACATCGCCTAAGCTAAAGGATGCTGCCTGTGCGGGTGCATAGGCAAGCATGAGCAGCGCAGCAGTAACGCCAGCGGCTAATGGGCTTTTTGCAAAGCGGTTGGGACTTTTTAACATGTTGTTGTCTCCCCCCTGTCTAACAGGTTATGGTCTGTTCTTTTAGTTATGATCTGTTTCTTTTGCCGAAGCACAAGCAGACTCTTTCACTAAAATAATTACATCATTTTTGGGCGTTAGCAAGGCTTGCCACAGCGTAAATCTATTGATTTACATTCATTTTTTCGTTTTTTAGCTAATACCGCAGCTGATTTGGTCAGACCACAGTTTGACCCATCAGGACAGACCAGAGGCAGTAACAGCTAAGGCATTGATTAAAATAGAAATAACCTAAAGCAAATTAAGAATATTTAGCAAGCTATCGTTTGAAGTTATTACTCTAATTAATTTTCTCTAAGCTGAAGAAATCTCCGTTGTTGGTCAAGGTTAATCGAAATCGCCCTCGGATCCCCAATTGACTAATAAAGGGTTTAAAGTGCTTAAAAGCCAATTGGATACGTTCGCCACTGTCCGCAGTGACAATAACATAGCGTATTTCACCGCGGTAAAACTGCTGACATTTCTCAGTTGAAACAAAACCGGAGAACAGGTACTGACGATTCATGGCAAGCTTTTGCTGACCTTTTCAAAGACATCATCCGATAAGCCAGGCTGGGCCAACAATGCCGAGAGCATGGCAATTAATTGCTGCTGACGTGCTTTATCATAACGTCGCCAAGACAATAATGGCGTCAGTAAACGCGCGGCTAATTGTGGATTGACCGGATCTAATTTACTGACAACATCGGCTAATAACTGATACCCCTTGCCATCTGCCCGATGGAATTGTTGTGGATTACGCTGTGAAAAGGCACTGTATAATGCGCGGATGCGATTTGGGTTTTTCCAACTAAACCAACTGCGCTCGGTAACTTGCTGCATCTTACTAAAAACATCATCACCTAGCGTAACGGCAACCAAATTACTATATTTATCCATAACTTGGACATTGGCATGATACTGTTGTGCAAATTGCTCTAACAACTGCGCTGCGCTTGGCAAGGCGGCCGCCTGCGCCGATTGCAACGCAGCTAAACGATCGGTCATATTATCAGCCTGCTGATAATGCTGCGCCACCCAGTTTTCCCCCTCTGCAGTCAGGGCTAAATAACCTAAACAGCGCCGCTTCAAGGCACGCTTTGCTACAGCCTGTTCACTGTATTGATAAGGCTCGCGAGTGATTTGCTGATAACAAGCAGCAAAGTCAGCCTGTAAACTTATCGCTATCTGCTGCTGCAGCAAGGTAAGACTTTGCAATAATGCCGTTACCGGGATCTCATGATATTGCCCTGCTAAAGTATCAAAATCAGGCAAGGTTAATAGCTCCGCCGTTAAAGCCAGATCGGCTAACGGCTGTTGCAACCAGCCACGAAATACCGCGATTAAGTCAGCTGATAACACGGGTGTTTGCTGCTGTTTTATCGCTTCAGCAATTAATAACGACCAATATTGTTGCATCGCATCCCAACGCGCTAAACCATTACTGGCGCTGCTGGCAATCGTTAATAAATCGGTTGCTTGATAACTGGTATGTAATTTTACCGGTGCTGAAAAATCTTCTAACCACACCACTAACGGTTGTTGGGGTATCTGGGATAATTGAAATTGCTGTTGCTGCTCAGTCAGTAGTAAGAGCTCAGCCCGAGCGGGAGTACCATCTTGATAGAGCAATTCGATCCGTACTGGGATCAGTAAAGGCAATTTTTCTGTTTGCTCAGCACTGGCAGGAGTAAATTGGCTAATATCTAACGTTAATTGCTGGTTTGCTGCATCAAATTGCTGTTTTACCGTCAGCTCAGGTGTGCCGGCCTGATTATACCAACGCCGAAACTGCGTTAAATCAATACCACTGGCATCTTGCATTGCTTGAACAAAATCATCGCAGGTAACCGCCTGGCCATCATGGCGTTGCAAATACAGCTTTAAACCTGCACTGAAGCCTGCTTTACCTAAAATGGTTTGCAACATGCGGATCACTTCGGCGCCTTTGTCGTACACCGTTACCGTATAGAAATTGTTCATCTCGATCACTTGCTCAGGTCGGATCGGATGCGCCATTGGGCTGGCATCTTCGGCGAACTGGGCGGTACGCATAACCTTAACGGCATCAATACGATTGAGAGTGGGTGAGCCCATATCTGCACTGAATTCTTGATCGCGAAAAACCGTTAAACCTTCTTTCAAACTTAACTGAAACCAATCACGGCAGGTCACGCGATTGCCCGTCCAGTTATGAAAATATTCATGACCAATAATAGATTCAATATTAAAATAATCTAAATCTGTGGCTGACTGCGCATCCGCTAAAACAAATTTACTATTAAAAACATTTAAGCCTTTATTTTCCATCGCGCCCATATTAAAAAAATCAACAGCGACGACCATGTAGCGATCTAAATCATATTCCAAACCAAAGCGTGTTTCATCCCAGCGCATCGCGCGCTTTAGTGAAGCCATAGCAAATTCAGTTCGTGGTAAGTCGCCCTTCTGCACATAACACTCGAGCAGCACTGAGCGCCCTGAAGCGGTAACAAAGTTATCGCTAAGACAATCAAAATCTCCCGCGACTAAAGCAAATAAATAAGCGGGTTTGGGAAAGGGATCTTCCCAACGCACAATACGACGACCATCAGATAAGGTTTGCTCACTGATTTTATTGCCATTGGATAATAAAAACGGCAATGCCTGATTATCGGTGATGATGGTGGTGCTAAATATCGCTAGGACATCAGGGCGATCGGGATAATAAGTAATACGCCGAAAACCTTCTGCTTCGCACTGCGTGCAATACACACCATCGGCTAAGTATAAGCCCTCTAAAGCGGTATTTTGCTCTGGGTTAATTAGCGTAACAATTTCTAACTCACCCTGATCAGGGACATTGCTTAACGTTAAGCTATCGGCGGTAAGTTGATACTGGGCAGCAGTTAAAGCTTCACCGTTTAACGTGATGCTCTCTAAAATTAATTGTTGCCCATCCAACACCATGTTACCAGGCGTATTACGCTTAAAACGCAATATAGACTTCACACGGGTTGCCGTGGCAGCCAGTTCAAAGGTTAAATCAATGGTACGAATAGTAAAACAAGGAGGTTGATAATCAGCAAGCCGTTTAGGTTGACGATGTAAAGTGTCGTTCATAAAAAAATCCTGTGTTGAAGCCGCTGTTCAATAACAAAAAGCCTAAACAAGATCTCATGCGGCTAACTCAGTCGGGCGGCTTTGCGCTTTATTTCATAGAAATGCTACTTAACACCACAAACCAGCCTGAGGCTAGATTAGGGTGTAAGTAAAACAAAGCCTTTATCGCCATGACTAGACGTTAGCATTAAGATCATCAGCTTCAGGCGTTTAAGCATCAGCGAAGATAGTAAAACTAAAGAATTTAATTTGCCAATACGCGTTCAGCTACTGACTTAGGAGGCGTCAGTTTTAGGATTTTTATGCCCATGTACGCATAAATCACGGCCAATATTGGGTTAATTAAATTAAAGAACGCATAAATAAAGTAATCCAGTGGGTTCACATTTAATACACCGTGCATATAAGCACCGCAGGTGTTCCATGGGATCAAGGGGCTGGTGATGGTGCCGCCATCTTCAAGCGCTCGAGATAAATTTACGGGGGCCAAATTACGCCGTTGATATTCTTCTTTAAACATCCGCCCTGGCATCACAATCGAAATATATTGATCTGCCGTTAAAATATTGGTCGCCAAACAGGTGCCCATGGTACTGACAATCAATGAACCACTGCTGCGGGCTAACTTTAAGATAGCTTCAACAAATTTGCGTAGCAAACCGATGTGTTCAACCACCGCGCCAAACACCATAGCACTAAAAATTAACCAAATGGTATTGAGCATACTGGCCATACCGCCGCCACTGAGTAAGTCATCCATACTTTCGTTACCGGTAGAGATAGAGAAGCCGGCGAATAAGGTTTGCCAAATGATTTTAAAAACAGCCACGGCGCGCGGTAAATCATCCGATGCTAAACGGCTAAGAAGATCATCTTGAAATAATACCGCCCACACACCGCCCAACAAGGCACCAATGAAGACGGTAGGAAATGCGGGGACTTTTTTGATAGCCATGGCCAACAGCACAAATAACGGCACTAATGACCATAAACTGATATTAAATTGTTGCTGTAAGATGTTGCTAATGTCAGTGATATGCTGGAAATCAGCAGAAACATCGCTGTTAAAACCAATAATCACAAAGCCGAACAGCGCCAGAATAATACTCGGAATAGTCGTCCACAACATATGCCGAATATGCTCGAAAAGATCGGCACCAGCCACCGCTGGAGCAAGGTTAGTGGTTTCACTTAATGGCGAAATTTTATCGCCAAAATAGGCACCTGACACAATAGCACCAGCCGCAATAGCGGGTGACAACCCTAACCCACTCGCCACACCAATTAAGGCTACACCAATGGTAGCGGCCGTTGTCCAACTGCTGCCAATACTCATGGCAACGATGGCACACAGCAGGCAACTGGCGGCATAAAACCAAGAAGGATTTAAAAGCTGCAAACCATAATAGATTAAAGTGGGAACCGTGCCCGATAATAACCAAGTACCAATTAACGCGCCTACCGCCAATAAGATCAACACCGCGGCTAAGGACACCGAGATGCCTTTAACGATCGCTTGTTCGATGCTTTGCCAATGGTAACCGTTTTTCAAACCAATTAAGGACGCTACTGCTGCGGCAATGAATAACGCAATTTGATTGGGCCCGTATGAGGAATCATCTTTAAACAGGTAAACCGAACAACCAAGTAACGTAATTAATACCACCATGGGTATTAACGCATCTAACATACTGGGGGATTTTGGCGCTGCCATCGTTATAAGGCCCTTTTATAATTATTATGGTGTCTTTTTTGTAACATAAAAGAAAGGCGGTAAAAACCGCCTTTGGCTAAATCATGTTTTATTTTTTAGCGACTTGATTTAATTGTAACCAATCGACAGTAATATGCGCCGCCTCTTCTAAAAAAGGATCCAGTTTAGATAATAACTCTGGGGCATCATCTACTGAGGTGACCGCCGGTAACGCTAAACGTTTTAACCGTTCATTAGTACGTGCTAGCGCACGTGCTTCATCCGCTTCGCGTTTGGCGATACGCTCTGCTTTGTTCAACGAGACACTTTTCTCATCTTTTTGCTGCTGATACTCGGCAATATCGGTGAGCAAATACTGAAACTCCGTTTCTTTGGCTAAGCGCTGTTGATGTTTTTGCTGCAAAATCGGCACTTGTTGCTGAATACCCGTAGACGCTTGATATTGCGCAGGCGCAATAGCATCCCAAGGTAAGGCATATTCTTCTTTGCTTTCGCCCCACTCCGCAGGATCTATCGGCGATGGGAAGGTAATGTCAGGGATCACACCTTTATGTTGCGTACTGCCGCCATTAATCCGATAAAACTTGGCCATAGTGTATTGCACGCTACCTAGTTGTTGCTCAAACATATCGTAGATGCGACCAATACCACGATGCTGCTGCACCGTACCTTTACCAAAGGTTTGTTCACCTATAATGAGAGCTCGACCATAATCTTGTAACGCCGCGGCAAAAATTTCTGAAGCAGAAGCGCTATAACGATCGACCATAACAGTTAAGGCGCCGTCGTAATAAGATACGCCATCGCTGTCCCCATTTAAGCCAATTTTGCCATCACCATAACGGATTTGCACCACTGGGCCACGATCAATAAATAAACCGGTTAATAATGTCGCTTCTTGTAAAGAACCACCGCCATTACCACGTAAATCGATAATAAGCGCATCCACTTTTTGCTCATTGGCTTCTACCAGCAGTTTTTTCACATCTTCTGATAAATTGTTGTAAAAACCAGGAATATTAATGACACCAATTTTGCTTTGTAACTCGCTTAATTTAGGGGTCAATATTTCAAATTTGGCTGCTCGATCTTCTAAACGAATTTTATCACGAACAATCTCAATTACTTGTGTTTGGCTATTCGCTTCGCTGCCGCCCAATACTTGTAAACGTACTTTACTGCCTTTGGGCCCTTTGATCAGATCGACCACATCATCTAACCGCCAGCCTACGACATCAACAAAGTCTTTCGCTTCCTGTGCGACACCGACAATACGATCCTTTGGCTTAATTTTCTGTGTTAAGTCAGCAGGACCACCGGGAACTAAGCTTTGAATAACGGTGTAATCCTCGTCTGCTCTTAATACCGCACCAATACCTTCTAGCTGTAAGTTCATTTCTTGTTGAAAACGTTCAGCATTGCGAGGTGATAAATATGAGGTGTGGGCTTCTACAGCTCGGGCAAAAGAGTTCATCACAATTTGAAACACATCTTCGCTTTGTGTTTGAACTAGGCGTTTTTGCGTGTTTTTATAACGCTTAGTGAGGATCTCTTTCGCTTCTTCAACGGTCTTACCGGTGAGTTTAAGATTTAACAAATCAAACTTGACGCGTTGCCGCCATAACTCGTTCAATTCATTTAAATCGGCTGGCCAAGCGGCGTCTTCACGATCGTAAACGTACTCATCGTTGGCAGCAAAATCGTAATCTTGCGCTAACTGCGCTAACGCAAAGTCAAAGCGTTCAAAACGGCGCTGCTGCGCCAAATTAAACATGTCAAAAGCAAACGTTAAATTGCCACGATTAATGCCATCATCAAATTGATTACGATATTGCTCAAACTGAGCAATATCGGTCGCCATCAGGTGATTTCGATAATAATCGAGGTTTTTTAAATAGAGATCAAAAATTCGTCCCGACAACGCATCATCTAATTGCACAGGCAAATAATGCGAACGCGTGAATGTTGCTGCAATGCGCTTACTGGCTGTGGCATGTTGAGCTGATTGGCTAATAACCGGTAGCGCACTACTGTCGAGTGGCTCAGGTGTTGTTGCTGTTACGCCTAAAGCTAAAAATAAACCAACCGCTATCAGGGATAATTTCTTCATAACACTCTCTATATTCGTCAAGCTTTGTACAAGCTATCCTGACGTGTTTTGATGATCATGCCAGAACCAAGTTGCACCGTTACATCCGGTAAATTCACTTCAGTGATCGTGGCGGGCATCGGTGACGAGCCTAATTTAACAAGCACTTTATCACCTGTCGCTAACTGCGTCGGTTCAACGGTTGTTAACGTGACGGCAACGGGCGCAACGTCAATTGTGGCTTTTACAGGTGTCGCTTTTGCTGGCACCTTCTGAGCCTTAGAGGCGCGATCTGCCGTTTTGTTCGGTCTTTTTTTATCAACACCGGCAGCAACAGGTTTGGCGACGTTTTGCTTAGCACGTTGCTCTTGCATTTTAGCTTTACGCTTCTCAGCGGCTTTTTGTTTACTTTCAGCTAATAATTTTGCGGCATGCTCAGCTTGTTGTGCATCAATTTGCTCTGCAGCTTGACCGTCAAGGTCAACGCGACTAACGCCTTCTTTTACAGATTCAAGGTAACGCCAGCTTAAGGTATAAACTCTTAACGCTTGACGTATTTGGGTTTTACTCACTGGGCTATCTGCAGCAAGCCGTGCAGCTAAATCCTGAAAAATACCTACTTTCAGAGGTTTAACTTGTTGATCAGCAGCGAAACACAATGGGAATTCACTGACTAAATACGCCAGTACATCTTTCACATTGGCCAGTTTTGCATGTTCGGCAGTAGGTAGGTCTGTTGCTTCAACTAGCTCAGCAGGGGGATTTGTCATTCAGGATTCACTCTTCTTCATCATCTTGTTCAGCAAGCAGTTCTGCTATGCCTTCATCTATTTGTTGTTGGACAAAAGATAGCGCCCAACCAACCAACTCGTCTTGATCTACATCCAATAAAATAGTGTCTCCGCGCAATTGTTCCCACAATTGCGGCATCAAAAACGCTATTTCTACTGATGTTAGGGTGTCGGGTAAAGCATCCCAGACAGCGTGAGCAATAGCATTAAACTTATCTGCTACTAGCTCTTCTTCGCCATCCCAGTCACCGACTTCATCAACTTGCAGTAAATAATCCTGCACAGATAATAAATCTTTCATTAAACCTGAGCCAAACGTTGTTCAAAAATGTCGACTAACTGACCCAGATAATCTTCATCAATGTCATCAAAGCGGTTTAGTAAAGGGCTATCAATATCGAGTACCGCAATCACGCTACCGTTGTGCCGCACGGGTAAGACAATTTCTGAATTACTGGCAGCATCACAAGCGATATGACCCGGGAACTCGTGGACATCTGCCACCCGTTGAATAGCGCCTGTGGCCACACAGGTTCCACAAACACCTTTACCCACGGCAATGCGCACACAAGCCACTTGCCCTTGAAACGGGCCTAAAACTAATTCACCTTCGCGCATAATATAAAAGCCTGCCCAATTGAGATCGGGTAAGCCATTAAACAACAAGGCACTGAGATTAGCCATATTGGCGATCAGATCAGATTCGTGCTCTAACAAGCCACGTGCTTGCTCTAGCAATAAACGGTAATTGGCGCTTTTCTCGCTCGACATACTTCTTATCAAATTCAGGTTACACTAAAGGCCATACATTACTTGTTTTAAGCGTTAATTTAAACCTTTTTTAGCTTAAACCACGCAGCCAGAGCGCGACATTCAGCGCAGAAAGCTTGGTTTGCTGCTTATTTCAACAGCCTTGCCGTATTAAACGACAAAACTATATGGATTTGCCGGATACAAGCATTGTGGCGCTTGTGGTTGATGGCTAAAGCGTCGCGTATCTTTGTAAGGCAACTTCATAAAGCCACCGACGCCTTCACCACTAATTAAAGCAACTTTACTTAAAATACTTTGCAGTAAGGCATTAAACTCGCGTTCAGCGGTAGGATCGAGTAAGCGGTAATAGCTATGCACTTTCATATAAAGTGGCGCCACCTCAAAGATAATACAACCGGTATGTCGAATTAAGTTAAGCCGAGCAATATCATCCATAATCGCATCAGGCAACACCAATTGCTCATCCGGATCTTTACCATCTTCAAAGTAAGAATGTTGCTTGCTGGCCTCTTCTAAACTGATCACCGGGGCTAATTGATAAGGAATGACGCTATCCTCCGCCGGAATAAAAGGCTGCTGTGTCGACTCACGACTAATATGAATGGTGTTGCGGGCATTGAATAAACACGCTTTGAAGATACCGACTTTGCTGATTGCGCGCGCTAAAGTCACCACATTATTAACAGCTAATGCAAAGGCTCGCGCCAACTTATCATTGTACAAGTTTAAGCTACAATCGATATAAACCCCATTAGCTTGCCAATGGATCGCAATACCGCCTACCACCGGATAACGGGCTAAACGGCTGACTGCCGCTATAAAGGCTTTTTCTGTCTCGCCCATACCTTCTAAATAATTTTTATAATATCGCTCGAGTTGCACATCATCGACATAGCCAATGTCCTTATCTTCATTGTGCTCCCGCAAAAACGATTTACGTGAAGAGTAAACCACTGTGTCTAATTCACGCTGTTGATCGCTTACCCACACCGGTAACAAAGGATCATCATTAAATAATGGCAGCTCTGGTAACACTAAGCGCTGCAACCGGGCCATATGCTGCAAAAAATAGTCCCCTGCTTGTTCGCGCAACGTTAAATCGTCGGACAACATACCATCGAGCATAGTGGCAAATTCGAGCGGTAAACCAAGACTTCTAGCGGGAATCGCTTTACGACCAAAACGGCTAGGTTGGCCGGATGCTAAAGCATATAGCGTGCTGGCAACACCTTGCTCATCAAAACGCGGGCTAGATAACTGCCCCGCACGTTGCTCAGGCCCAGTAAAATATACATCTCCCATTCTAGCATTCGAATTCTGTAAGTCTGCCGACATCAGTTGCATGACATTATTGGATAAGTAATGTCCTTCATGATCAAGTTGTGCAAAAACGGATGATCCCCAATCAATTAAGCTTACGAGGCCGCTTTCTTCATCAAACACCAAATTAGACGGTTTAACATCGCCATGGACAATTGGTAAGGCTTCACCGTCTTTTTGATTACGTCGTAAATGCCAGAGTAAATCGGCTAACTGTCCGGCAATAGAAATGATGAGTTTTACCGGTAAGCGCCCATGTAATAAGCTATATTGCTCCAGATCGATGCCGGGAGCCCGCCCCATCATTAAGATCCCCTGCTTTTTAATTACCTGATAAGTGACAAAAGGTGGCACTGCAGGATGATCGACCTGCGATAGCATAAAGGCTTCATCCGCTAAACGTTCTTGAATATGCTGCGGCAGATTGATCCGTGAGAATTTAAAAACATAAGGATGCTCATCAATACCAAAACCCGCAAAGGCAAAGCCATAAGCGCCCTTACCCAGTAAACTAATTTGTTGGTATCCCAGTTTCTCTAACTCATCAATACAAAGCGCCACCCAGTCTTTCAGCTTTTTCGCATCATTGGCATTTAACAGGTAAATAGACTGCTCTTCGGGGATATAAAAGTTACGTAGATTACGATCTTGCATCATAGCCCTGCCGTTGACTTGCTACGCAACATTTGTGCACTGATATCAAAATACCAAACAAACTCAGTACCATCTCTTGGATTCACAATTGTCATAACGTCATAAGGCGTGTCATCCTGCCAAAGCAGCGCTTGTGCTTGAATATCAAAACCATGCATTTGGATAAAAGTATACAGCTCAGTTGTACTGGTAGCTTGAAAAGCTGAAGCAGTACTTTTACCATCGCCACTTTGCCAGATAGCCGCCATTAAGCTGTCTAACACCTCTTGATGATATTCACCCTGTGTTTGCTGCTGACTTTCCAAATGACAAAGCATGGCACCGTAATGACCATTGAGGCTGATATAGTTTGTTTTTAAAATTTTGTCACTTTGTAACAAGCAGTCTTGCCATTGCTGCTGTTTGATAGCATCAAACATTGCTGTCGATAAAACGCGTTCCGTCATGGTATGAGGCTGGTAAAACGAAGTACTTATATAATGCTTACGTAACGTGGCTAATCTAGCGGGATCAGGGCCTTGTTCTATATCCGCAATTAAACTTTTATATTGCAAATTGGCTTGTGCCAAACGTTGCTGTTGCAGCGGATCCAGCGGGTATGTGCTGACTTGACTACATCCCACGATTTGTAACATCAAAACAACCCATAAAGTTCTTGCTGCGCGACAAACTTGCATAAACATTGTTATAGCCATATTGGTGATCATTCGACAATAGTATGCAACTATTTAACTGGCAATTACTAGTCAACTCGTACCGACATAGCAAATGGATCAATTCATAAAACACGTTGCACAAGACTCACTTTGGCGATATTTAAAGCAAAATTGCAGCAAAAAAAGGGCATAATCTCAGTTATGTTTGCATTAATGCTGCCAGCTACGTCATTAGTTAACATCTGGTTTCACCAAAATTAAAAAATATAAATCTGATCCTTGCAACGATCTACAGCGTTTCTAATGCGACTTTTATGTCTAACCTAAAGCTAAAAGGAAAAATTATGAAACTCTCACGTATGATCACCGGTTCATTATTAGCAACATCATTATTTTTTGTCGCACAAGCGCACAACCATGGCATGAAAGCAGATATCGTAGATACTGCCGTTGCTGCTGGCAATTTCACCACCTTAGTCACCGCAGTAAAAGCGGCTGACCTTGTAGATACGTTAAAAAGTGAAGGCCCATTTACTGTTTTCGCACCAAATGATGCCGCATTTGCCAAAATCCCAGCTGCAGATTTAAATGCGTTAGTCGCAAATAAAGAAGCGCTTACCAGCGTTTTAACTTACCACGTAGTCGCTGGCAAAGTGATGGCTGCTGATGTTGTAAAACTGACTAAAGCAACGACTGTACAAGGTCAAGATTTAGCCATTGAAGTAAAAGATGGCAAAGTTTATGTCAACGGCGCGCAAGTGATTGCTACAGACATTAAAACAAGCAATGGCGTGATCCACGTGTTAGACACTGTTGTCATGCCAAAAATGTAATCAATCCTTTCTTATCAAAAGCCCACTTTTTAGTGGGTTTTTTATTGTTTAGAATAGTGAATTAACCATGCAGCAAACAATATTTACGACTGCAAAAACACGCTAATGCGACTTAACTGATGCTTTTTCCAACAACTAGCCACAACTTAAGCCATACCTCGTGCAGCAACAGCTAATGAAATGCTTTTAACCACATAAAAGCACGGTTTTATCTCTTAAATTTTATAATACCATTCCATCTTGTTTTCTGCTCTAATTGTACTCACCAAATCATCACACTCTGAGTCTTATGAATCATACTGCTGAAGACATCCTTAAGCTTTCTCGCGCCTAGAAAAATGGGCGTAAGCGCATGCGTTTGCTCGCTATTGCTCAGTTCCTTGAATGTAAAAACCGTACACAGGTCGCTAATCAATTGAAGATAAGCCGTACCAGCGTCAATAACTGGGTGACTCAATACCTTGAATTGGGGCTTGCAGGCTTGGATGCACGCAAAGCAAAAGGGCGTATTCCTTATTTAACTCCCAAA